>NZ_JBHYJW010000074.1:0-41201 GCF_042741125.1 Amycolatopsis sp. NPDC058986
CCCGGGCGCCCCCCGGGCGGGCCACTTCGCCCTCATATAAAAAAACCCCCCCGGGCGGGTGTCGCGCCCCCACGCAACACCGCGCGTCGTGTTTTTTCGGAGCGCGTTCAGATGGCGGCGATCGTCGCCGGGGCACGCTCCGCCCTGCTCAGCGCGCGCACCACGGCCGTCCCGCCGTGCCGGCGCACGGCCAGCCGCGAGAGCAGGGCGACCACCGCGGTGACCGCGCCGTCGGAGAACTCCGGTGTCGGGACTCCCACGCTGACAGCAAGATCGTCCGCGTGCACGACCAGTTCCATCGTCCTGGTGACCAGCAGATCGCCGAGCCGCAGCGACCACGGTCCCCACAACGGAATCCGCACCGGCCGGTCCTCCCCCACCGCGAAGGCGTCCGCCAGTTCGGCGACGGTGGCATCGATCCGCTCGGCCAGCGTTTCCGGCCCTTCGGCGCCGACGCGCTCGCCCCCGGCACGGATGCGGACGTTGATCTCGGCCTCGGGCCCCGCGCCGATCCACTCCACCCGGCCGTAGTGGTCGAGCAGGGTGATCACCGGTTCTTCGGGCACCGGCCCCGACAATGCCTCCGGCACGGCCAAGACCTGATAGGCGAGATGCCCGGCGAGGCCGCCGACGCTGAACTCCGGCAGCGCGCTGGGCGCGTCCCAGGCCGCCGCGACCGCGGGCTCGCGCAGCAGGCGCGCGGCGATGCGCGCCGCGGCAAGGAACTCGTCTCCGGTCATCTGTGGTTTCCTTTCGGCCGTCGTAGTTCTTCCTCTTGGGGGACAACGTTGTCTGTTTCCGGACAGGAATGTCGAGGGAATATCGTGGGACCGCGTCCCCCGTGTCACGATGTGCTCGCCGTCCGGCGCCGGCACGGTTCGTCCCGTATCGATCGCTCCTCACATTCCCAAGGGGAACCATCATGCGCCGAATCACGCTCGTGGCCGCCTGCGCGGCCCTCCTCACGGCACTCGTCCCGGCCGCACAGGCACAGGCGGCGACCTCGGTGGTCCAGACCGCGGTCAACCACACCTCCGCCGCCCGGCTCGACTCCTACTGGACCCCGGAACGGCTCGCGAACGCGAAACCGATCGACCCGCCCGCCGCCACCGGGGCCACCCGGCAGGCCGAACCCGGTGGCACGCCCAGATTCGTGCACGCCACCCCGCCCCAGCCCGGATCCGGGACGCAGGCGGCGGCCAGCATCTGGGTGACCATGGGCAGACTCGCCTTCACCGTGCCGGGCAAGGGCGACTTCATCTGTTCCGCCAACGTCGTCACCAGCAACAACCACGACGTCATCTCGACCGGCCGGCACTGCGTCATGGACATCGGCACCGGGCAGACCTACACCAATTTCCGCTTCGCACCGGCCTACAACCAGGGAACCGCGCCCTACGGCTGGTGGAACTGGCGGTCGATGGGCTGGCGGATCGACGAGAAGGGCGCCGGTGGTGACAACGCCTTCATCGTGCTGAGCACCGGCGGGAACGGGAACCGGCACGTGCAGGACGTCGTCGGCGGCTCGGGCATCGGGTTCAACTGGGCCACCAACGGCTACGCGCACGGAATCGGCCTCCCCGGCGACAAGAACTACGCCGTGTGGTGCGAAGGGCAGCCCTACGACGGGCCGCAGGGCGGCGTCCAGATCCGTAACTGCAACGGCCTGTCCGGCGGGGCGAGCGGCGGCGCGTTCATCGTGAACTACCAGAACGACGGTTCCTCCGTGCAGACAGCCAGCTATTTCGGCAGCTGGGGCGATTCGTACTTCGCCTATTACCGGGATGTTGCCTGGCAGGTCTACAACGGAGCACAGAACGCCTGATCCCCGACGGTGGCGGCCCGGACCCGGCCGCCACCGGTCCGGCGCGGTCTGCCCGCGGCACGCGCCCGGCTTCAGGCGATCCCGAGAATCCCGGCGGCGACGCGTTCCAGCGCCGCCGGGGTTCCGCGCCCGCGACGCAGCCGCGGAGTGCGCGCCACGTCGTTGGCCACCGAAAGCACGGCGTGGACCCGGATCCTGGCGGCGATCGGATCGATGTCCCGGCGCGTCAACCCCAGCAGATGCACCCATTCGCTGACGTAGTCGTGCTGCGCCTGCCGCACGCTGTGCCGTTCGTCCCCTGGCAGGTGGCCGATCTCGCTGATCAGCAGGGTCACGAAAGCGGGGTGGACCCGGGTGAAGCGGGTGTAGGACCGGATGAGCGCGCGGAGTGCGTCCGGCGCGCTCGACGCGGCCGTGTAGGCGGCGGTGAGATCCATGTACAGCAGGCCGATCCCGCGACGGCACGCGGTCGTCAGCACGTCGAGCTTGGTCGGGAAGTGGTGGTAAACGCTCGGCCCCGCGATGCCGACGGCCGCGCCGATGTCTTCGATGGCCACGCCGGTGTAACCGCGTTCGGCGAACATCCGGACGGCTTCGATGAGCAACGCCTCCCGCCGCGACGCGGGCACGATCCCCGCCGCCGGAGCGTCCGGCGAGCGTTCGCCGGGACCCGGAAGTTCGGTGTCCAGCACGGCGTCGACGAGCCCGGCGAGCAGGTCCGCGGCGGGAAGGCGGGAAAGATCGACGCGGTGGAAGGAAACACTCGCGGCGACCGCGACCACCGACCACGCCAGCAGCGCGGCCGCTCCGTCGTCGAGCCCGGGGCGCGCGAGCCGGACGTGCCCGGCCGCGAGCGCGCCGATCTCCCGCAGTTCACGCCGCAGCCGCGCGCGGTCGCCGTCGGCCAGGTGCCGGGCCTCGCGCTGCCACAACACGCCGAGCGGCCGGTGCTCGACGCCGAGCGCGGCCAGCGCACGCAGCGCGGCCCTGCCGCGGCGGTCCGGCGCCGACAGCGTGTCCCGGATCGGCACAAGCCCCTCGGTGATCACCTCCCGCAGCAGGTCCTGTTTGCCGGAGAAATGGCGGTACAGCGCGGACGGCCCGATGGCCACCGCCTCCGCGATCTCGCTCATCCCGACCCGCGCGTAGCCACGGCGGGCGAAGAGGTCACCGGCCGCGGCGACGATGAGCGCACGCCGGTTCCGCGGCCTGCTCCCCCGCGCCAGCGCGCTCTTTTCCACCAGCCGAGACTATCGGTCATTCACTTGACTCACAACACCGCTTGACAGAGCCTGCTCACGAGGTCATCGTGAGGCGAATGTCACTTGCCGGGATTCACAAACGACCCGTGCCGGTCCTGTTGGAGGAGACGTGTCATGTACCTGACGCAGGGGCTGCACCGCGCCGTCCAGCAAACCCCGGACGCGGCGATGACCGTCTTCGGCGACCGGAAACGCACGTTCGGCGAGACGGCCGACCGGGTCGCCCGGCTGGCGAGCGCGTTGCGCGGGCTCGGGGTCGGCGACGGCGACCGGGTCGCGATGCTGGCGCTGAACTCCGACCGGTACCACGAATACCTGCTGGCCGTGCCGTGGGCGAACGCGGTGCTGAACCCGGTGAACATCCGCTGGAGCCCGGCCGAGATCGCCTACTCCCTAGACGATTCCGACAGTCACGTGCTGCTCGTGGACGACGCGTTCGCGAAGATGCTCCCCGCGTTGACGGACGCCTATTCCGGGCTGCGCACCGTGATCCACTGCGGTGACGGGCCCGCGCCGGAGGGCACACTGTCCTATGAGGACCTGATCGCGGCGGCCGAGCCGATCGAGGACGCGCGGCGGGGCGGTGACGAGCTGGCCGGGCTGTTCTACACCGGGGGCACGACGGGCTTCCCCAAGGGCGTGATGCTCTCGCACACCAACCTGCTCACGTCGTCGTTCGGTTCGGTCGCCAGCGGGTGCGTGCTCGCCCCCGAGGCCCGTTACCTGCACGCCGCGCCGATGTTCCACGCCGCCGACCTCGCGGCGTGGGGCGCCGCCATGCTGCTCGGCGCGACGCACGTGATGATCCCGGCGTTCGACCCGGTCGCGGTGCTCGAGGCCGTCGCCACGCATCAGGTGACCGACACCCTGCTGGTGCCGGTGATGATCCAGCTGGTGGTCGACCATCCGGCGCTCGCCGAGTACGACACCACGAGCCTGCGCCGGATCGTCTACGGCGCGTCCCCGATTCCGCAGGCCGTGCTGGAACGGGCGATGAAGGCGTTCCCCAACGCCGCGTTCACTCAGGCGTACGGCATGACCGAACTCGCCCCCGTCACCACGCTGCTCGGCCCGGAGGATCACAGGAAGACATCGTTGCTGCGCTCGGCGGGACGGGCGGCACCGCATTCCGAAGTGCGCATCCTCGACCCGGACGGCGTCGAGCTTCCCCGGGGCACGGTCGGCGAGATCTGCTCACGCGGCGGGCACGTCATGCTCGGCTACTGGAACAAGCCCGCCGAGACCGCCGACGCGCTGCGCGGTGGCTGGATGCACAGCGGCGACGGCGGCTACATGGACGACGAGGGCTACGTGTTCGTCGTCGACCGGATCAAGGACATGATCGTCAGCGGTGGCGAGAACGTGTACTCCGCGGAGGTCGAGAACGCCGTCGCGCAGCATCCCGCCGTGGCCGCCTGCGCGGTGATCGGAGTGCCCGACGAGGAATGGGGCGAACGCGTCCACGCCGTCGTCGTGCTCAAGCAGGGCCACACGCTGACGGCCGAAGCGGTCCGCGAACACGCCAAGACCCGTATCGCGGGCTACAAGGCCCCGCGCACGGCCGAGTTCGTCGACGCGCTGCCGGTGTCGGGCGCGGGCAAGATCCTCAAACGCGAGCTGCGCCGGAAGTACTGGGACGACGCGGATCGCCAGGTCCACTGAACGACGCCGAGTGGCGCGGTGGCCGTGACCGCCTGGTGTGTCCTTTGTGGATTGCGGAGCGGCGGGTGTCGCGAACGCTCCGTTCGCGACGATCAACGTCCGGAACGGAGCGTTCGCGACATCGGTGTGCCCGACGAGCGGCGACGTCAGCGACGGGGCCCCTGGTTCCGGCCCACCGCCCGGCCGATGAAGAAGCCGATGAGCAGGCCGACGATGAGGCCGATCGCGATGAAGAAGATGACCGTGGCGGCGGCGATCTTGCCGACCGTGCCGAGGAAGCCCTTGGCCTCGATGTCCTGTGCGACGGCCATGGCCTGGAGTAGCGCGTACTGAGTGCTCATGCGATCGCCTCGCTCCGCGACACAGTGTTCGATCCTTTTTGGCGCATGATGTCCATGATTCGCTCGCAAGCTTCGCTCATGAAGCCAGGATGGCACCAGCCGCCGCGCTTCGCCGCGCCGGGAACTGTCGGTGGGTCATGCGAACATATGTTCGTGACGAACGAGGGCCCCATCCTGCACGCCGACCTCGACTCGTTCTACGCGTCGGTCGAACAGCGTGACGATCCCAGCCTGCGATCCCGCCCGGTGATCGTGGGCGGGGGCGTCGTGCTGGCCGCCAGTTACGAGGCGAAGGCCTTCGGCGTGCGGACGGCGATGAGCGGCGGGGAGGCGCGGCGGCTGTGCCCGCACGCCGTCGTGGTACCGCCCCGGATGTCGGCCTACTCGGCGGCGAGCAAGGCCGTGTTCGCGGTGTTCGAGGACACGACTCCGCTGGTCGAGGGGCTCTCGATCGACGAGGCGTTCCTCGACGTCGGCGGCCTGCTCAAGATCGCGGGCACTCCGAGCGCGATCGCCGCGCGCCTGCGGCGGGAGGTCACCGAGCGGGTCGGGCTGCCGATCACGGTCGGCGTCGCGCGGACGAAGTTCCTCGCGAAGGTCGCCAGCGGCGTCGCCAAACCGGACGGGCTGCTCGTCGTCCCGCACGACGGGGAGCTGGCCTTCCTGCACCCGCTGCCGGTGGAGCGGCTCTGGGGCGTCGGCAAGGTGAGCGCGGCCAAGCTGCGCGAGCGCGGCATCAGGACCGTAGGCCAGGTCGCCGCACTGCCGGAGGTGGATCTCACCTCGATGCTCGGCCGCGCCACCGGGCGGCATCTGCACGCGCTGGCGCACAACCGCGACCCGCGCCCGGTGCAGGTCGGGCGCCGTCGCCGCTCGATCGGCGCCCAGCGCGCGCTGGGCCGCCGGGAACGCTCCCCCGCCGAGCTCGACGTCATCCTCATCGCGCTGGTCGATCGGCTCACCCGCCGCCTCCGCGCCGCACGGCGGGTGTGCCGCACCGTCACGCTCCGGATGCGGTTCGCCGATTTCAGCCGGGCGACCCGGTCCCGGACGCTGACCGAGGCGACCGACCACACCGAGACGGTCCTGTCCGCGGCGCGCGGCCTGCTGGCCACGGCCGCTCCCCTGGTCGATACGCGCGGTCTGACACTGCTCGGCTTCGCGCTGTCCAACCTCTCCCACGACGACGCGGTCCAGCTGACGCTGCCGTTCGACCAGCACCAGACGACCGCGCTGGACACCACGCTCGACACCCTCCGTGACCGGTTCGGCCGTACCGCGATCACCCGCGCCGTCCAGCTGGGCCGGGACGAGGGGCCCACGGTGCCACTGCTGCCCGATTGACCGGCCGTCCGGCCGGAAAAATCACCCAAAAAACCCAGGCCGATGTCGAATCCAGCACTACGTGTTCGACCTCTTAGTAGGAGGCGCACGAAGCGCCCACGGCACCGGAAGGGGAACGGGCCATGAACACGACCACCGTCACCGAGTTGCGGGCCAGGCGAACGCCGGAACCGCCGGTGAGCCACCGGGGGATGGCGATGCTGCGCGCGGTCGGCGCCGGGCGTGCCCAGCTGACGCTGAGCCAGGAGCCGGACCTGTTCGTCGACGGCGTCCCGTGCTGCGATCAGTTCACCGCGCACACGCTGGCCCATCAGGGACTGCCGCGGCCGGGGCGGCCCGGCGCGGTGGGCCAGCGGGTGCCCGCGGTACTGACCGCGGCGGGCCGGGCACTGGTCGCGCCGGGGCACGCGGCGGCCTGAACCCGCTAGAGTCCGGATGTGCGTGACGTACCGGGCGACGGGAAACGGCTGTCGTACTACCAGTTCGGCAGCACGGCGCTCTTCGCTTCCCAGTACGACCAACGGTTCTCCTACTGTCTCCACGTCCCGCGCGGTTATTCCGAGGACGACGATCGCCGGTATCCGCTCGTCGTCGCCGTGCACGGGACGGCCCGCACCGTGCAGACCTGCCGCGACGAGTTCGCCGGGTTCTGCGAGGAGCACGACTGCATCGTGCTCGCTCCCCTGTTCCCCTGCGGTATCGGCGAACCCGGCGAGCTGAGCAACTACAAGTACATCTCCTACCGCGGCATCCGGTACGACCACGTCCTGCTCGCGATGATCGAGGAGATCGCCGGGATCTGGCGCGTCGATGACGACCGCTTCCTCCTCACCGGTTTCTCCGGCGGTGGCCAGTTCGTCCACCGGTTCACCTATCTGCATCCCGGCCGGCTGCGCGCGGTCTCCATCGGCGCCCCCGGCGTGGTGACCCTGCTCGACGCGGACCACCCGTGGTGGGTCGGTGTCGGCGATCTCGAAGAGCGGTTCGGCACGCCGCTCGACCTGGCCGCGTTGCGCCGCGTGGCGGTGCACATGGTCGTCGGCGGCGCGGACACCGACACCTGGGAGATCACGGTGACGCCGGACAGCCCGCGTTATCAGCCCGGCGCGGACCTGCAGGGCGCGAACCGGATCGACCGGATCACCGCGCTGGCCCGCAGTTTCGAACGGCACGGGGTCGCGGTGCGGCTGGAAGTCGTGCCGGGCGCGATCCACGAGCGGGAGCCGCTGATCCCGTCGACGCTCGCCTTCTTCCACTCCGTCCTGAGTGGACAGTAGAGGTCAGCCGGGCAGCAGCCCGCGGCGCGCGAGGTTCGCCATCAGCGCCCGCACCCCGAACGTCCACGGCTCCGCGGTCTCGGCGTGCGTCACCGTGTTGACCAGCGTTCCCAAAGCCGGACAGGCGATCCGCACCACGTCGCCGAGGTGGTGGGTGAAGCCGCCGCCCG
The DNA here is from genome assembly GCF_042741125.1 of Amycolatopsis sp. NPDC058986. Taxonomy (NCBI): domain Bacteria; kingdom Bacillati; phylum Actinomycetota; class Actinomycetes; order Pseudonocardiales; family Pseudonocardiaceae; genus Amycolatopsis; species Amycolatopsis sp. NPDC058986. The sequence goes on from NZ_JBHYJW010000074.1 coordinate 7,882, forward strand.
GAGTGTCCCGGTCCTCGGTGGGCGCGAACAGGGTCCCGGTGTAGAGCAGGAACCCGTCCGGGTACTGGTGATGCGGGCCGATCACACTGGCCACCAGCTCCAGCGGGTCGCGGCTGATGTACCGCATCGAACTCGCGCCGTCGAGGACGAACCCGTCCTCGCCTGCGACCCGCAGGCGCAGCTCGGCGGTGCGGACGTCGGCCATGCCGAAGTGATCGTCGAACAACCGCAGGAACGGCCCGAGCGCGGCGGAAGCGTTGTTGTCCTTGGCTTTCGGTAGCAGCAGCGCGCTGCGTCCCTCGATGTCCCGCAGGTTGACGTCGTTGCCGAGGGTGGCGCCGACGATCCGGCCCGCGGCGGTGACCGCGAGCACGACCTCCGGTTCCGGGTTGTTCCAGGCAGACACCGCGGCGACGCCGATGCGCGCGCCGTGGCCGACCGCCGCCAGCAGCGGCGCCTTGGTGAACACCTCCGGCTCCGGGCCGATGCCGACCTCCAGGTACTGCGACCACAATCCCTCACGGCGCAGCCATTCCTTGGCCGCGGCGGCTTCCGGCGATCCGGGGACCACTGTGGACAGTGTGCCGCCGATGGCGCGTTCGACCTCCGCCCTGACCGCGGCGGCGCGGGCCGGGTCCCCGCCCGTCTTCTCCTCGATGACCCGTTCGGTGAGGCTGCCGGCGAAGGTGACCCCGGCCGCCTTGAGCACTTGGAGGTCGGCGGGCGCGAGCAGTCGCGGTACCGCTTCGGACGGCACCGTGGCGAAACTCGCGGCGAGGACGTCCGCCAGCGGCCACGACCGCGCGGCGGGCGCGGTCCTGGCCAGTGCCACCGGATCCGCGGACTCGGTCAGATCGGCGAGTGTCGGGGTGACGGGCGTGAGGTCGGCGAGTTCGTCGCCCCGCACCGCGACGACGCACGGCCCGCCCTGCCCGGGATCGTGCACGCGCCCGACCAGCGTCGCGCGCCACGCGTCCTCGGGAAGCGTTTCCCTTGCGGTGACCAGCAATCCGGGTGCCCTTCGCCGTCCGAGCCGTGCTCAACGTAATCCGATCACGCCACGGGGTCAACGAGGCGGCTCAGCCGAAGTTCACCGCCGCCAATATCTCCTTCACGGGACCACCTCGCCGGTCCCGATCAGTGGACGGGAGTGCACAGGATCAGCAGGCCGATCCCGATCAGTACCACCGGCAGCACGACGTGCCCCCAGCGGGCGAGCACGCGGGCGATCGGCGGACGTGTGGCGAGAAACCGGCCCGCGCCACACCAAACCGCCACCAGCGCCAGGAACACCACGGCGTACACGACCAGCTCTCTGGTTCCCGCCGCGGCGAACACCGGCACGTACACCCCGACGTTGTCCCCGCCGTTGGCAACGGTCACTCCCGCCACGGACAGAATCGCCACCCGATCCGCCGGTGGCGCGTCGTCCTCGGCGTGACGCCCGCGCCACGCGAGCCACCCGGCGCGGAGGCCGATCAGCAACGGCAGCAGCCCGAGCCAGGGAATCATCCGCTCCGGCAACAGATCGGCGCCCAGCGCGCCGCAGATCGAGACCGCCAGGATCGCGGCGAACCCCAGATACTGCCCGGCCACCACCCGGACGGCGCCACCGCGCTCCCCTGCCGCCTTGGCGAAGAACAACGCCAGGAGCACGAGATCGTCCACATTGGTCACCGCGAACACACCCGCGGCCGGACCGAGCTGCCCCACGCCGTCCTTCCTACCGTCGTTTCCGGTACGACGCCCGGACAGGATGACGGGCCCGTCGTCGAGCCCACCGGCTAACCCCGAGCGACCTCAGCGGTGTGCGCGGGGATGTAGCGCTCGCCCATCACCTGGTCGCTCAGCGGGTCCAGCGCGGCCAGCGCCTCGGCGTCCAAGGTGAGCTCCAAGGCGCCCGCGTTCTGCTCCAGCCGGGCCGGGCTGCGGGTGCCCGGAATGGTCGCCACCGCCACCCCGAGCCGCTCGGCCTGGGCGTACACCCAGGCCAGCGCCACCTGGGCCGGAGTGGCACCCAGCCGGTCGGCCACCTCGCGCACGGTCCGCGCGATCTTCTCGTTGGCCTCGCCCGCCTCGCCTGCGAAGCGGGGGTTGGTGCGCCGGAAGTCCTTCTCGCCCAGCGTGGAGCGGTCCAGCGTGCCGGTCAGGAACCCCCGCCCCAGCGGCGAGTACGGCACCAGCCCGACCCCCAGCTCGGCCATCACCGGAGTGACCGCCTCGACGTCTCGGGTCCACAGCGAGTACTCGCTCTGCACCGCGGTGATCGGGTGCACCGCGTGCGCCCGGCGCAGCAGCTCGCCGCCGACCTCGGACAGGCCCAGATGGCGGACCTTGCCCGCCTCGACCAGCTCGGCCATCGCCCCGACGGTCTCCTCGATCTCCACGTCCTGGGGCGGCCGGTGCGCGTAGTACAGGTCGATCACCTCGACGCCCAGCCGCAGCAGCGAGGCGTCACAGGCGCGCAGCACGTAGTCCCGGGCACCGCGGATGCGGCGTGCCCGGTCGCCGGCGCTGCGGTCGATGCCGAACTTGGTGGCCAGCTGCACCTGCTCGCGGCGGCCGTGGACGGCCCGGCCCACCAGCACCTCGTTGTGCCCGGTGCCGTAGGCGTCGGCGGTGTCCAGGAACGTGATGCCCAGTTCCAGGGCCCGGTCGATGGTGGCCAGGCCGCCGTCCCAGTCGGCGGCGCCGTAGCTCTCGCTCATCCCCATGCACCCCAGGCCCATCGCGCTGACAGCGAGACCGGGCGAGCCGAGCGTGGTTCGGGTGATCATGCGCGGATACTCCTCCTGCCCGGCCGGCCGGGCGGTACCTCGAGGGCTGACGAACGTTTCCGACGCTAGGACCTGGAGCGCGCACCAGGTCAAGCCGGAGGACCGGCACGGGGATGTTCGATGGTCAGGTACGGGTGCGCAGCACCGGGAGGAACCGGGCGGCCCTGCGGGTTATCGGGTGCATTTCCGGGATCTTCAGCGCGGCCAGCACCCCGAAGGACACGGCGAGTCCCACAAGGCACTCCAGTGGCAGTCTGATCCACGCCTGGAGCACCGGCCCGAGCGCCCCGGGGACGGCGAATCCGGCGAGTACCGCGGTCGCCGCACCGAGGACGCTGGCGCCGCAGGCGTACAGGACGACACGCAGGGCACGTTTGCTGCGCAGGTGCCCCAGCCGCACCCAGAGCCAGATCTGGCCCAGGATGGCGCCGACGAAATAGGCCGCGGCGTTGACCAGCATCGCGCCGAGCGCGATGTGCTCGCCGTCCAGCAGCACGGGGCACAGGAACAGCAACGGGATCTTCACCGCCGTCATGACCAGCATGATCAACGTCGGGGTGCGGGCGTCCTTCATCGCGTAGAACACCCGCAGCTGCAACATCACCAGCGCGAAGGGCAGCAGGCCGAAGGCCGCGATGGCGAGCGTCTGGCCGAGCCGGTCGGCGTTCGCGATGCTGCTGGTGCCCCAGGTGGCGAAGACGACGATCCCGATCGGCGCGCCCACGACGGCGAGCACCCCGGACACCGGCACGAACACGACGGTGGACAGCCGGGCGGCGAAGGACAGATCGCCCACCAGCCGCCGGGTGTCGCCGTCGGCGGCGGATCGGCTCATCCGGGGCATGATCGCGGTGAGCAGCGAGACGCCGAGCACGCCGTAGGGCAGCTGGAAAAGCAGCCACGCATAGGTGTAAGCGGTGACTCCGCCCTCCGTACCGCGGGTCAGCACCCGGGTCGTGACCACGAAACCGGCCTGGCTGACGGCGACGTAGCCGACGATCCACGCGGCGAGGCCGCCGAACTCCTTCATCCTCGGGTCGAGGCCCCACCGCCAGCGGAACCGGAACCCGCTGCGGGCCAGCGCGGGCAGCAGTGTCACTGCCTGCACGACGATGCCCAGTGTCACGCCGACGCCGAGGACCAGCAGTTTGGGGTCGCCCATCCGGACCGGATCCAGCGAGATCTCGCCGGGCATCAGCGCGTACACCGTCAAGGTGACGATCACGACCAGGTTGTTCAGGACCGGCGCCCACGCGGGCGGCCCGAAGACGTTCTTCGCGTTCAGGATCGCCGAGATCAGCGCGAACAAACCGTAGAAGAGGATCTGGGGCAACAGCAGATAAGCCAGCGCGGTGACGAGTGCCGGGTTCGCCTCCGGTGCGGACCGGTCCACATACAGCGCGGTGAACGCCGGTGCGGCCGCGACGGCCAGGACCGTGCCGAGCGAGAGCACCACCAGCGCCATCGTCACCAGCCGCTGCGCGTAGGCCTGCCCACCGTCCGGATCGTCGTGCGACCGGACCAGCAGCGGGACGATGACGCTCGCCAGCACGCCGCCGAGCAGCAGTTCCACCACGATGTTGGGCAGGGTGTTCGCGATGTTGAACGAGTCGTTCACCGCGCCCGTCCCGGCCACGACGGCCAGCAGGACCTTGCCGAGGAAGCCGGTGACCCGGCTGGCCATCGAAGCCACCGCGATCCGGCCGCTGGACCGCGCCAGCGAGCGGCCGGGGGTGACCGGCTCGACGACGTCCGCCGGGATGCGGGCGATGACCCGGGTGGCGAGCTCGTCATAGGGGCGCCCGGCGTCGAGGTCGCGAGTGGGCCACCCGATCGCCCCGCTCGCCGGATAACGCGGAAGCAGGACCGTTTCCGCCTCGGCGGGGTCCCCGCCGAGGGCAGTCCGGTTTCCGCGGTGCTCGTCAGCCATGCCCCTAGCCTGCCAGGCGCGAGGACGCCGGGCGGGGCGCCGACGAGGACGTCACGTCTTCTTCGCCGAACCCCTCACCACCGCGCGCTCCCCTTCCGCATCTTCCGGCGCGCCCAGATAGGCGAGCGTCATCTCGGTCGTTTCGGTGGCCCATCTGGTCCAGCTCAGGCCGTCGGACCAGAACCGGCAGGTGGCGGCGCGGTGCACACAGGAGCCGATCATGGTGCGGGCGGCCATCCGGACGGCCCGCGCGCGATCCGGGCGGCGGACCTCCTCGCGACAGGGCTGAACCGCTTCGACGAAAGCGTCCTGGATCGCGGCCAGCGCCTGGAGACCACGGTCCCGCCCCTCGGCACGCTGGCCGTCGAGCAGTTCGGGGAAGATCCGGTCGTGGCGTGTGAAGGTGCGCGCCAGCGCATGGGCGAACGCTCCGACGACGCCGTCCAGCCCGGGCGCCGGTGAGCGAAGCGCTTCGCCGACGGCGGTCTCCAGCTGTCCGAGCAACTGGTCCTTCACGGCGTACAGCAGCTGGTCCTTGCCGGAGAACCGGCGGTAGATCGCGCCCACCGACATCCCCGCCCGCTCGGCGACCGCCGCGACGGTGAACTCCTCGATGCCCCCGTCCGCGAGCACGTGCTCGGCGGCGGCCAGCACCTTCTGCAGGGACTCCCGGCTGCGAGCTTGCTGCGGCGGGCGAAAACCCTGCTCGACGGATTGCTGACGCACTGGCCGCACGTTACCTCCCACCGGCAGGCACCCGGACGCCGGCCAGATGCGAATGATAACTTGCATTCGCATCTGACGGCTTGAAGGGTGGCAGCATGGTGAGCATCGAGGTGCGGGGTGCCTCTGTCGATTTCCCGATCTTCGACGCCAAGACCCGGTCGCTGAAGAAGCAGATGCTCGGCAAGGCCGGCGGCAAGATCGGCACCGGGGCCAGGGTCCCGGTCATCGAGGCGCTGCGGGACATCACCCTGTCGCTGAGCGAGGGCGACCGGGTCGGCCTGGTCGGGCACAACGGCGCCGGAAAATCCACGCTCCTGCGGTTGCTGTCCGGCATCTACGAACCGACCCGGGGCAGCACCCGGGTCATCGGCAGGATCGCGCCGGTGTTCGACCTCGGCGTCGGCCTGGACCCCGAGGTCTCGGGCTACGAGAACATCCTGATCCGGGGCCTGTTCCTCGGCATGAACCGCAGGCAGATGGAAAAACGGGTCGGCGACATCGCGGAGTTCACCGAACTCGGCGACTATCTGCGCCTGCCGTTGCGCACCTACTCCGCCGGTATGCGAGTACGGCTCGCACTCGGCGTGGTGACCACCATCGACCCCGAGATCCTCATCCTCGACGAGGGCCTCGGCGCGGTCGATTCGGCGTTCCTCGCCAAGGCACGCGGGCGGCTGGTCGACCTCGCCCGCCGCTCCGGGGTGCTGGTGTTCGCCTCGCACGCCGACGAACTGCTGCGGGAGCTGTGCACCACCGCCCTTTGGATGGACGAGGGCCGGATACGCGGGCACGGCTCACTGGACGACGTCCTCGCGGCCTACAAGGGCCGGGAACCGTGACCCCGCGGACGCGACAACATTCCACAGTGGACAAAAACACGTCCGCCGTTCGCCCGTGAACCGACGAAGGTAGGGCGGCCGTTCGGCGCCTTTTCCCGGCGGCACGGAGCAATCGGCGCGCCGACCCGATCGCGGTGTGGCCGGTTCGCCTTAGCCTGCGATGGTCGGCGCGCACGCACGGGAGGCGTGATGAGGACGGGAACGTGGTTGGCGGCCGTGGCGATGACGGCCGGTGGCCTGGTGGGCGTCACGCCCGCCGCCGAGGCCGCCGTGCTGGGCGCGAGCGCGCCCGGCGCGATCGAAGGCAGCTACGTCGTGGTGCTGAAGGGAGAATCCGCGCCGAGTGACCTGGCCGCCCGGTACCCTGCCACCGTCGTCCGCACGTTTTCCCATGTGTTCCACGGTTTCTCGGCGCGGATGACCGCACACCAGGCGCGACGGCTCGCCGCCGACCCGGCGGTTTCCTACGTACAGCAGAACCAGCGGGTGAAGGTCGCCGGAGACCAGCCCGATCCGCCGTCGTGGGGACTGGACCGGGTCGACCAGCGACAGCTGCCGCTGGACGGCCATTACCGGTATCCCACCACGGCTTCCGACGTCACCGTCTACGTGGTCGACACCGGCGTGCGGGTCACGCACCAGGACTTCGGCGGCCGTGCCGTGTGGGGCACGAACACCGTGGACAACCAGAACGAGGACTGCCACGGGCACGGCACGCACGTCGCAGGCACCGTCGGCGGCCGGCGCTACGGCGTGGCCAAGGGTGTCCGGCTGGTCTCGGCGAAGGTGTTCGACTGCGGCGGCGAGGGCAGCAGCGAAAACGTGGCCGCGGCGCTGGACTGGGTGGTGGCCGACCACAGGTCCGGCCCGGCCGTGGCGAACATGAGCCTCGGCGGCGACGCCCCCGACAAGGTCATCGAGGACGCCGTCCGGCGGACGATCGCCGACGGCGTGGTGACGGTCGTGGCGGCGGGCAACGAATCCGACGACGCCTGCCGTCATTCGCCTTCCCGGGTACGCGAGGCGCTGACCGCGGCGTCGAGCGACTCCTCCGACGCGCGCTCGTACTTCTCCAACTACGGCAACTGTGTCGACCTGTTCGCGCCGGGCGAGAGCATCACTTCGGCGTACAACGGCAGCGACACGGACTCGGCCAACCTGTCCGGCACGTCCATGGCGACACCGCACGTGTCCGGCGCGGCGGCATTGGTGCTCTCACGCAACCCCACGCTGACCCCGGCCCAGGTCGCGACCGCGCTGGTGAACGACTCCACCAAGAACGTGATCTCCGGCGCGCAGGGCTCACCGAACCGGCTCCTGATGGTCAATCCGGGGTAGCCGGAAATTCACGCGCGTCCGTGGCGGCCGGTCCCTTATGCTGCACGGCAACGCGATGACGGAGACAAGTAGCCGAGGGACCACGCGAGTCCGAGAGAGCCGCCGGTAGCTGCGAAGGCGGTCTCGCGCCCGAGGCGAAGACCCTCCCGAGTGCGGGGAGGAACGGCTTCGGCCCCATGCCCCGCCGGCAGGCCCCCGTGATCGGGCCGCGAACGAGGCCGCCACGCATCGGCGGTGAAAGTGCGGTGGCACCGCGAGTTCCCTTCTCGCCCGCACTCCCAAGGGATCGCGCACAGCCACTCAGGAGTGTGATGATCCACCGTGTTCTCGCCGCCGACCTGCCCCGGCACGTCGGCGAGCACATCGAAATCGCCGGCTGGGTACACCGACGCCGCCCGCTGAAGTCCGTGACGTTCCTGGTGATCCGGGACCGCTCCGGGCTCGCGCAGGTGGTCGCGGACCCGGCGGAATTCCCGCGGCTGCCGGAAGAAACCGTGGTGCGCCTGCGCGGCAGGGTGACCGCGAACGCGCAGGCACCCGGCGGCGCCGAACTCACCGAACCGGCCGTGGTCCCGGAGCCGGAACCACTCCGGCCGCCGCCGTTCGACCTCTACCGGCCGACCGTTCCGGCATCGTTGCCCACGATCCTGGACAACGCGCCCGTCGCCCTGCGGCACCCCTTGCTGAAAGCACGGTTCACGATCGCGGCGGCGAGTGTCGCCGGGTTCCGGGAATCCCTTGCCACGCAAGGGTTCACCGAGGTCCACACGCCCAAGATCGTCGCGACGGCCACGGAGTCCGGCGCGAACGTGTTCGAGATCGGCTTTTTCGGGCGTCCCGCGTATCTCGCGCAGTCACCGCAGTTCTTCAAGCAGGCCCTCGTCGGCGTGTTCGAGCGTGTGTACGAGGTGGGGCCGGTGTTCCGCGCCGAGCCGCACGACACGGCGCGGCATCTCGCGCAGTACACGAGCCTGGACGCCGAACTCGGCTTCATCACTGACCATCGTGACGTGATGGCCGTGCTCCGGCAGGTCCTCGCGGGCATGGTCGAGGGCGTCGCCGTCCGGGCGGCCGACGCCGTCGGGCTGCTGGGCGTGGAACTGCCCCGGGTCCCCGAGGAGATCCCGGAGATCACGTTCGCCGACGCGCAGGAACTCCTCGCCCGGCACACCGATGAGGACCCTCGTGGCGAACCCGACCTGGCGCCCGCGCACGAACGCTGGCTCTCCGGCTGGGCCCGGCGCGTCCACGGGTCCGAATTCCTGTTCGTCACCGGGTATCCGATGGCGAAGCGGCCCTTCTACACACATCCCGACCCGGCGGAGCCCGCGTACTCGCGCAGTTTCGACCTGCTGTTCCGCGGACTCGAACTGGTCACCGGCGGGCAGCGGCTGCACCACTACCCGGACTACGTCGCGGCACTGGAAGCTCGGGGCGAGTCCCCTGCGGACTACCACGACTACCTGGCCGCGTTCGCGCACGGAATGCCGCCGCACGGCGGATTCGCCCTCGGGCTCGAGCGGTGGACCGCACGGCTGACCGGCGACGACAACGTCCGCCGTACGACGCTCTTCCCGCGCGACCTCCACCGCCTCACCCCGTAACCGGAGGCGGCCCCGCGCTCACCGCCGTGCAGGAGGCCTTCACGGCATTCCGCGCCGTACGCGGGCGCGGGGCGCGTCCTGAACGACGCGTACGGGACGTTGATCGTCTCGAACGCGTCGTTCGCGACATGGCGGCTGGGCAGCAGGGAGTCCGTGCGCTACAGCGCGAGCGAAACGGGCAATACGGCACAGCGGAGCAATTCGCGGGGAGTGCGATGCCGGTAAGGCCACCTTACGGGCGTCCAACAGGGCGTCCGACGCCCTCAAGGTGGCCTTACCGGCACCTGAACCCTGGGTGACCCGGGATTTCTGGCGTGGGCAGGTGAAGGGCACCGGTGAGCCGAACGGCTTCGCTCGGCCCTTCGTGGCTCAGTCGATCGCGGACATCACGTGCTTCACGCGGGTGTAGTCCTCCAGCCCGTACATCGAGAGATCCTTGCCGTAGCCCGAATGCTTGAAGCCGCCGTGCGGCATCTCGGCCACGATCGGGATGTGCGCGTTGATCCAGACGCAGCCGAAGTCGAGCCGCTTCGACATCCGCAGCGCGCGAGCGTGGTCGCGGGTCCACACCGAGGACGCGAGCCCGTACTCGACGCCGTTGGCCCACCGGACGGCTTCGTCCTCGTCGGTGAACCGCTGCACGGTGATGACCGGGCCGAAGACCTCGTCGGTCACGATCTCGTCGCCCTGGTTCAGCCCGGAAACCACGGTGGGCGCGTAGAAGTAGCCCCGCTCCCCGACCCTCGTCCCTCCATTGTGGACCTCCGCGTGGCCGGGCAGCCGGTCGATGAACCCGGCGACGCGGGCCAGCTGGTCGGCGTTGTTGAGCGGACCGTACGCGGCTTCGGCGTCCTCGGGGCCGCCGGTCCGTGTCGCACGCGCCTGCTCGGTGAGCGCGGCGACGAAGTCGTCGTGCACGCCCGGCGCGACCAGTACCCGCGTCGCGGCGGTGCAGTCCTGGCCCGCGTTGAAGTACCCGGCTTCGGCGATGGCCGCGGCCGCCGCCTCGACGTCGGCGTCGTCGAAGACCACGACCGGGGCCTTCCCGCCCAGTTCGAGGTGCACCCGCTTGACGTCGGCGGCCGCCGCGCCGGCGACCGCCATCCCGGCACGGACCGAGCCGGTGATCGCCGCGAGCTGCGGGATCCGGTGCGAGACCAGCGAGCGCCCGGTGTCCCGGTCGCCGCAGACGACGTTGAACACGCCAGGCGGCAGGAACTCCCCGGCCAGTTCGGCGAGCAGCACGGTGGAGGCCGGGGTGGTGTCGGACGGTTTGAGCACGATCGTGTTCCCGGCCGCGAGCGCGGGCGCGATCTTCCAGATCGCCATCATCAGCGGGTAGTTCCACGGCGTCACCTGTGCGCAGACGCCGATCGGCTCGCGCCGGACGTAGGAGGTGAAGCCCCGCATGTACTCACCGGCCGACTTGCCCTCCAGCACGCGCGCCGCGCCCGCGAAGAACCGCAGCTGGTCGACGGACGCGGTCAGCTCCTCGCTCTTGGTCAGCGCCAGCGGCTTCCCGGTGTTGGCCGACTCCGCCGCGACGAACTCGTCGGCGCGCTTCTCCAGCGCATCGGCGATCTTCAGCAGCGCGAGCTGGCGCTCGGCGGGCGTGGTGTCCCGCCAGGTCTCGAAGGCTTTGGCGGCGGCGGAAACCGCGCTGTCCACATCGGACTCACCGGCGAGCGGCGATGTGGCGTAGACGGTGCCGGTCGCCGGGTTCACGATGTCGAGGGTGCGTCCGTCGGCGGCGTCGGCGAACTCCCCGTTGACGAAGTTACGGAAGACTTCCTTGTCACTCACTGGTGTTTTCTCCATGGTCGAAGGGTGCTGATGCGCGGTGCGGTGCTAGTTCTCGGGAACGGTCACCACCCAACGCTCGCCCGCGCGCGGCCGGAGGTAGCACCGCCAGTATCCGGCGGCCAGCACCACGACCGCGAGCGTGATCACCAGATCGGACGCTTTCTGCTGGGACAGCACGTAAAGCAGGACGACGGCGGTCAGCACCGGCAGCACCGGCCAGCCCCACATCCGCCACGCCGCGGCCTGGCGGTGCTTCCCGCGCCGCGCCGCCAGCGTCGCCGCGACCACCCCGAAGTAGAGCGCGGCGACCACCACGCTGGTCACCCCGTTGAGCGTGGCGATCGGCACCAGGCACAGCACGGCGCCGGAAACGCCGACCACCAGGGTGGCGGGCCACGGCGACGAAAACCGCGCGCCGATCGTGCCGAGCACGCGGTTCACCCCGTCCGGCCAGGCGCGATCGCGGGCCGAGGCATAGAGCACGCGCGAGTTCTGGATGACCATCACCACGACCGCGTTGACGATGGCGATCGCGATGGAAAGGCTGACGAACACACCGACCGCCGAGTTGCTCCAGCCGGTCACCATCGCCGCCACGTCACCGGCGGCGAGCGTGGCGGCGTCCGGAGCCCCGAGGACGATCGCGACCACCGGCACGAGCACCACCAGCGCGCCCGCGGCCAGCGTCCACAGCACCGTCCGGACCACGGTCCGGCGCGGCGTGCGCATCTCCTCGGAGAGGTAGATCGCGGTGGTGAAGCCCTGCAGCACGAACAGGGCGACCGCGAGCCCGGCGATGATCGTGACCGGGCCGAGCACGCTCCCCTGGCCCGGCTCGGCCAGCGTCGGCTGGACCAGCACCGACGCGGGACGCTGGGTGTGTGCGAAGCCGAGGAAGGCCACGACCCCGGCGGCGACGACCTCCAGACACAGGAAGACCCCGGTGATCCAGGCGTTGGCGCGCAGGTTGAGCAGGCCCATCACCGTGCCCAGCAGCATCACCACGACACCGACGACACGTTTGTCGACGTCGAGGACGGGCGCGAGATAGTCGGCCGTGCCGACCGCGAAGATCGGCGGGATGACCAGGACGACGACGAAGGACAGCGCGAACATCAGCCAGCCGGAAAACCGCCCGGCGACCGTGCCCACCATCGCGTACTCGCCACCCGCGCTCGGCACGAGCGTGCCCATTTCCGCGTAGCAGAAGGCAACCGCGACACACAGCACGCCGGCGAGCACGATCGTCAGCGCGGCGCCGGTGCCGGTGAGCGCGAGCAGTGGCGGGACGACGACGAACAACGAGGACGCCGGCGTCAGGCAGCTGAGCGTCAGCAACGTCCCGCCGAACACGCCGATCGAGCGCGGCAGCTTCCGCGGGCCCGGCCCGGTTTCGATGCCCGGCGAGCGCGCACCCTCGGCTGCGGAGGCGGCCGGAGGCGGGTCGGCTGTCATCGCCATGGGGCGCTCCCATCGATCCGGTCCGACGCAGGTTGTGACGCATGAAACAGCACGGATTCGGCGTCGTCAACCGGCACTTCGCAACGAAATCCGTTGTCAAAACGCGATCATGCGGCCGGATTTGATGTCCGAATGCGACGGTCGCCACGGTCATGGGTGGCCAGGCGCGACCGGCGGCTGGCGCTCGGGTTCGCTCCGCGCGGTGCGAAATCCGCAGCACGCCGCGGCCGGATTCGAGGAATTTCCTGACAGCGGCGCCGGAATCCGCTCGCCGCGAGACGCGCCGTATAGGTCGTTATACGATCGCGTCGAGGGACGCCTCCTGTCAGGCACTCAAGCGACAAGGTCGCAGCACAGTCCACAAAGGACTCAGGCACCCCCCGCGAGGCGGACTCACGGTCCGCGGAGGGCGCGGGGCTACCGCCGGGTGGCCGAGGCGATCAGCGCCCGGTCCCGTGCCGACGCGCCGATCCTGCGGTCGAAACCGACCTTGTGCAGCGGAGCGGCGACGAGCACGACCACGACGATCGCCGAGACCGCCGCCAGCACCATCGCGGCCACGAACCGGGCAGCCTCCGAGGTCGCGCTGCTCAGCACCGCGAAACCGCCGAGCACCAGCGCCACCGGCGTGACGAGCCCGATCAGCACCGGGACCACGGGGATCCGGGTGCCGTCCGGCCGCCGCGAGGAGATCAGCGCGGCCCCCGCGCACACCGCGGCGGCGACGAGCGTGCATCCGCCGAGCGTGTCGCTGAGCCGGTGCCAGCCGAGCGCGATCGTCGACGCGGACACCCACGCGGCGCCGAACGCGCCTGCCAGCAACACCGGGAGCCGGGCCTTGCGCGGCAGCACGACGGCGATCGCGAACAGCACGGCCATGGCGGCGCTGACGTGCCCGCTGGGGAAGCTGTTGTGGCCGGCGACACCGAGCCCGTCGCGGATCTCCGGCCGTTCGAGCACGTACAGCTTGAGCAGCTGGGCCAGCGCCAGCGGCGCGGCGAGCAGGAGCAGCGCGGACACCCCCACGGTGAACCGGCGGCGCACCAGCGCCACCACGACGAGCGCGATCGCGGTGCCGCCGAGGATCACGACGAGGTCGGTCGACCGCAACGGCGTCGCCCAGTCCACAGTGGACTTCGCGATCGAATGGGCGCTGCGGACGACGCCGTTCTCCGCGCGCTGCCCGGCCTCGGTGCGGACGAACAGCAGGTACGCCACCACGAAGGCGATGGCGAACCCCGCCGCGCTCGCCACGAGCACGGCGGTGCGTGACGCGGCACGCACCGCGAGTGCGTGCCGCGCCGCCGCGGGCCGGGTGGTCAAGGGTGCCTCGAAGAACGTCACTGCCATGTCCCCGAGTCTCGGCTCGGGATTTCGTCGTTCCGTCAGCGTGATGTCATGGTTTTGCTACAACTGCCCCGCCGGGTTGCCTGAATTCGCACTCACCCCCTCCTGTCGCGAATAATGACCGAGGTGGCGAAGGTGTTGGTGGTCGAGGACGACGCGTCCGTGCGGGAAGGGCTCGAACTGGCCCTGCGCAGGCAGGGACACGAGGTGTACACCGGGGATTCCGGCGAACGCGGCATCGACGTGCTCAAGGAACGGCAGCCGGACCTGGTGGTCCTCGATCTCATGCTGCCCGGAATGGACGGTTTCGAGACCTGCCGCCGGATGCGCGCGGCGGGCGAGATCCCGATCATCATGCTCACCGCGCGCAGCGACGACTTCGACATCGTCGCCGGGCTCGAAGCGGGCGCCGACGACTACGTGGTCAAACCGGTCGAACCGCGCGTTCTCGACGCGCGGATCCGCGCGGTGCTGCGCCGCGTGGTCAGCGAACGCGGCGACACCGGTTCCGCCGAGCGCCACGGCGACCTGGTGATCGACCGCGCCGCCATGGAGGTCGCCAAACACGGCGAGCGGGTCTCGCTGACCCCGACCGAGCTGAAGCTGCTGCTGGAGCTGTCCCGCACGCCGGGCCAGGTCTACAGCCGCCAGCAGATCCTCTCCGCAGTGTGGGACCACGACTATCTCGGCGACTCGCGGCTGGTCGACGCGTGCGTACAGCGGCTGCGCGCGAAGATCGAGGACGTGCCGGCCAAACCCGAGCACATCCAGACGGTACGCGGGTTCGGCTACCGGTTCGGCCGCTCGTGAAACGTCCCCGGTTGCGGTCGTGGCTGGCCGGGCTGCGGCCCCGGCTGGCCGCCGCGTTCGCACTGGTGACCATCGTCGGCGCCGCGGCGGCGTCCGGGGCGACCTACGTCACGAGCCGCAACACCATCCTCGAAGGGGTCCAGAACCAGACCATGGACTCCCTGCTCGAACGGGTCAGGGCGAACATGATCATCCTGAGCACCCCACCCACCCAGAAGTCGCTGACCACGTTCGCGAACACGTTGCCGTCCGGCACCGTGGCGGTCTACCGGGACCTGCGCTCCCCCACCGGCCCGCAGCTGAGCGAAATCCCGCCCGAACTCCGTGCCGCCGTCGCCGCCGAGAACGTCATCCAGTTCCAGCGGGTCGCGACCCCCAGCGGGCCGCGGTTCGCGGTCGGGTTTCCGTTGATGACGAAGGGCGCCGACGGCCGGACCGTCCACAGTGGCGTCGAGGTCTACGCCACAGCGCCCCTGTACCAGCAGCAGGCCGCCATCGCCGAACTCGCGACGTCGGCCTGGCGGACCGCCGCGTGGGTCCTGCCGTTCGCGATCGCGCTGGCCCTGCTCGCCGCGCGCCAGGTGCTCCGGCCCGTCCGCGCGCTGAACACGGCCGCGAGCCAGCTCGGGCACGGCCAGCTCGATGTCCGGCTCAGGGCCAAGGGCTCCGACGAACTGGCCCAGCTCGTCACCACGTTCAACAACACCGCGGCGGAGCTGGAACGCACGGTCGGCACACTGCGGGAGATGGAGGCCGACGCGCGCCGGTTCGTCGCCGACGTCTCGCACGAGCTGCGGACCCCGCTGGCCGCGATGAACGCCGTCACCGACGTGCTCGACGAGGACGCCGGGCAACTGCCCGCCGACACCGCCGTGGCCGCCCGCCTGGTGTCCGCCGAGACGAAGCGGCTGACCCGGCTCGTGCAGGATCTGGTCGAGATCTCCCGCTTCGACGCGGGCCGGGCGGAACTCCGGCTCGAGGAATGGGACCTGGCCACCGCGGTCACCGACTGCCTCGCGGCGCGGGGCTGGCAGGTGGGCGAGGATCTGGTCGCCGATCTGCCGGACGGGCTCACCGCGACGCTGGACCGGCGGCGGTTCGACATCGTCGTGGCGAACCTCGTCGGCAACGCGCTGCGGCACGGCGCCCCGCCGGTCGAGATCCGCCTACGGTCCGAAGTGGACAGTGCGGGACGGGACCTCGTGGTACTCACCGTCACCGACCACGGTCCCGGTATTCCCGAGGAGACGCTTCCCCGGGTGTTCGACCGGTTCACCAAGGCCGACACGTCCCGCGCGCGATCCGAGGGCAGCGGGCTCGGCTTGTCGATCGCGCGCGAGAACGCCCGGCTGCACGGCGGCGACATCACCGCGTCGAACACCTCCGCCGGGGCCCGGTTCACCCTGTGGCTGCCCCGGTACGCGGCGACGGGAGCATCGTCATGAAGCGTTTCGCGAGGCTGTGCGCACTCGGGCTCCTGCTGCTGACCGCGGCGTGCGGGGTGCAGCCGACCGATGGAGCCGTCCCGGCCGGCCCGGCACCGACGCTGCCCACCCCCGGAGCCGAGTCGGGCACGCTGATCCTGTATTTCGTCCTCGACGGCCACCCGGCCGCGGTGGCCCGCTCGGTGGGCGGCCCGGTGTCGGTCAACACGGCGCTCTCGATCCTGTTGCGGGGCCCCGACCCGGACGATCGCGCTCGCGGCTACGGCACCGAACTGCCTCCGCCTGGTCCGGGCCTGATCGGCAGTGACCCCGGCTCCGACCGGATGGTGATCAGCTTGCCTTTCGCGGTGACGACGCTGTCGTCCACCGCGGTCAACCAGCTGGTCTGCACCGCGACCATCGCGGCGAAGCAGGCCAGGTCGCCGAGCTACTACGGGACCGACGTCACCCTGATCGGCCCCGACGGCCAGATCGCTTCGCGCGGCTGCCTGTCCTGACCGCCGGAAACCCGCTCACGACGTATTCGGCCGCCCGCGTCACGACGTCCGCCAGTGGCTCTCCGCCGGAATAGACGGCGAACCCGCTCTGCAGCGCGCCCATCACCGCACCGGTCAGCGTCGCGGCCATGGCCTCGGTGAGCACGTCCGGGTAGACCTTGTGCAACATGCGGGCCCAGCCGTCGGCGAAGACGGCGTTGCGCAGCAGGAAACCCGCCCGCAACGCGGGAACCGACGCGATGAGCCGGGCACGGACAGCGGTCAGCGGATCGTCGAGCGGGAAGCTCCACACCGGTGCCGTCGCGAGTGCCCGGACGGTGCGCGGTACGAGATCCGCGATCGGCTCCGAACCGTCCGCGGTGGCGAAGATCTCGTGCAGCACTTCGTCGTAGCGGTGCTGGTCGGCGAAGACGACGTCCTCCTTCGTGGCGAAGTAGTTGAAGAACGTCGCCGGGGAAACACCGGCTGCCCCGGCGATGTCGGCGACGGTGGTCTGCTCGTAGCCGTGTGCGTCGAACAACCGCAGCGCCGCCCCGATGAGCGAACGCCGGGTCTGTTCCTTCTTCGCCTCGCGCAGTCCCGCCATACCGGTCAGGTTACTACAGTCACTCTAAACTTAGAGAGACTCTAAGTTTGTGCTAGCGTCGGGACCATGACAGAACGAGTGCGCTGCTGCGTCGCCGGGGGCGGCCCGGCGGGCGTCATGTTGGGCCTGCTGCTCGCGCGAGCGGGCGTCGACGTCGTGGTGCTGGAGAAGCACCGGGACTTCCTGCGCGATTTCCGTGGCGACACCGTGCATCCCTCCACTCTGCGGCTGCTCGACGAGCTGGGGCTGGGCGAGCGGTTCGCCCGGCTCCCCCGCGGGATCCTCGAACAGATGCACCTGCGGCTCGGCGGGGCCGAGATCGCCGAGGTCACGGTGGCCGACTTCCGCCGGATTCCCGGGCGCCACAAGCACATCGCGATGGTCCCGCAGGCGGACCTGCTCGGCCTGCTCGCCGAGGCGGGGCCCGCCGAACCGGCCTTCGACCTGCGGATGGGCTGCGCCGTCGTGGATTTGCTCCGCGAAGGCGACCGGGTCACCGGCGTGCGCTACCGCGATCAGGACGGTGAGCTTCACGAGCTGCGCGCGACGCTCACGGTCGGCTGTGACGGCCGCTGGTCGACGGTGCGCGAGGCGATGGGCCTGCGGCTACGCGAGCTCGACGTGCCGATGGACGTCTGGCAGGTCCGGGTACCGAAGGGCACGAACCCCCAGCAGGACAAGGGGGTCTTCGGCCGGTTCGGCGGCGGGCACGCCGCGGTCACGATGGACCGCGACGACTACTACCAGACCTCGTACCTGATCCCGAAGGGCCAGGACGCCTTGCTGCGCAAGGAAAGCCTGGCGGACTTCCGGACCAGGATCGGCGAGCTGTTCGGCTGGGACGCCGGGCAGCTGGCCGCGATCGAGTCGTGGGACGACGTGAAGTTCCTCGACGTGCGGATGGGACGGCTGGCCCGGTGGCACGTCGACGGCGCGCTGTGCATCGGGGACGCGGCCCATCCGATGTCGCCGGTGGGCGGGGTCGGGGTCAACCTCGCCGTGCAGGACGCCGTCGCGACCGCCGCGCTGCTCGCGGGACCGTTGCTGCGCGGCAGGGTCACCACCCGCGAGCTGGCCGCCGTCCGGCGGCGCCGGTGGCTGCCGATGGCCGCGGTCCAGCGGTCCCAGGCGGGCGAACACGCGATGATCATCAAGCCCGCCCTCGACGGCACCCTCGACGGGAACCGGCTGCCTCTGCCGCTGCGCCTGCTGCGCCGGATGCCGTTCCTGGCCGGGCTCACCGCCTACCTGGGCGGAATCGGGCTCCGGCCCGAGCACGCGCCGCCGTTCGCCCGCCGTCCGGCGTCTCCTGTGGACAGTCCTTTGTAGATCAGGCCGGCTCGGTTCCGGTCAGCTCGGCGCTGGCCGTCCACAGGCGCGCAGCGACTTCGGGGTCGCCGAGGTTGTCCCAGACCGGTTCGAGCCGCGGCTCGCCACGCAGGCCGAACACCCGAGGACCCCACAGCTGCCCACCGGTCACCGCCGGATCGAGGACCGCCCTGACCGCGGGCCACGCGCCGGCTTCCTTGCCCTGCACGAAAAGGGCGAGCGGCAGGCCGCGCAGCCGCTCCCCCGCCGTCCGCGCGTGCACCGGCGGGCGCGCCGGGGTGAGCGAGTCGAGCGCGCCGCCGGGATGGCACACCACACTCGACGTCGCGCTCCCCGCCGCGCGCAGGCGACGGTCGAGTTCGAGGCCGAAGAGCATCTGCGCCAGTTTCGACCGCCCGTAGGTGCGCTTCGGCCGGTAGTCCCGCGTGCTCTGGAGGTCGTCGAGGTCCAGGTGCTCCGACTTGGCCGCGAAGCTCCCGGTGGTGACGATCCGGGCGCCCGGCGCGGCCGACAGCAGCGGCATGAGCCACCGCGTCAGCGCGAAGTGCCCGAGGTGGTTGGTGCCGAACATCATTTCGTGACCGTCCCCGGTCTCGCGGCGCGGCGGTGCGTCGAGCAGCACCCCGGCGTTGAGGACGACCGCGTCGAGGGTGTTCAGTTCCAGCGCGTCCACGGCCGCCTTGAGCGACGACAGATCGGCGAGGTCCAGCCGGACGTGCCGGATCCGCGCGCCGGGCACCCTCGCCTCGATCGCCCCTCGCGCCGTCTCCGCCTTCGCCGCGTCGCGGCTGCCGAGCACGACGGTCGCGCCGGTGCCCGCGAGCTGTTCCGCGACGAAATACCCGATCCCCGCGTTGCCCCCGGTGACCAGGAAGGTCTTTCCCTCGGCGCCGGGCAGCCGTCGTACGTCCCATGTCATGACACCAGATTGCCATAATGACTCCGAAGTCGCAATCATTCCGATTTCGGAACCCCTCTCGACTCAGGTAGGCTGCGGACATGACGACTGGACGGAGGGAGCGCAAGAAGGCCGCGACCCGCAAGGCACTGTCCGACGCGGCACTGAAGCTGTTCCTGGCACGAGGGTTCGACAACGTCACGGTCGCGGAGATCGCCGAGGCCGCGGACACGGCGGTGTCGACACTGTTCGCCCACTTCCCCGGCGGCAAGGAGGCCCTCGTCCTCGGTGACGGCGGCGAACGCGAGGCGGCGCTGATCGCGGCGGTGCGGGAGCGCGCGGAAGGGATGTCGATCCTCGGCGCGCTGCGCGACTTCCTGGCCACTCGCGGTCCGTTCGACCCCGACCCCGCACCGGAATTCCGGCGCCGGACCGAACTCGTGCTCGCCACTCCGGCGTTGCGCGCCCACGCGAGGGCGTTGTGGGCGGACAACGAGCCGGCGCTCGCCCGCGTCATCGCCGAGGAGACCGGGCACAAGGAGAACGACCTTTCGTTGCGGGTGCTGGCCCGCTTCGTCCTCGAAATCCCCGACCTCGCCGCGCTGGAGCCGGACCCGGTCGCGGCGCTGGACACCGCTTTCGCCCATCTGCGCCGCGGCTGGCCGGATCTCTGACGCCGTGAGCTGAAGGGGACTTTCCTCGCGCAGGACGAGCTGAAGGGGACCTTTCTCGCATGCGACGAGACGAAGGTCCCCTTCAGCCCGCGCGGACACGGCGGGCGATCAGGCCGGGTAGGACCGTTCGGCGCGGCCCGCCGACAACGTCCTCGCCCACCACTCCAGCTGGTCGAGGAGCGTCTTCGCGGCCACCGACGTCGTCTCGGCGTCCTTCGGCCTGCCGTCGGCCCCGAACTGGCCGTGCACGCCGTGGAAACTGACGGTTTCGCGGATCGTCACCGCGTTCAGTTCGGCGAAGACGCCACGCAGATGTTCGACCGCGCGCAGCCCGCCGGACATCCCGCCGTAGGAGACGAACGCGATCGGCTTGGCGTGCCATTCGGCGTTGTGCCAGTCGATGGCGTTCTTCAGCGACGCCGGATAGCTGTGGTTGTACTCGGGCGTGATGACGACGAAGGCGTCGGCGGCGGCGAGCCGCGTGGTCACCTTGGCGACCTCGGCGACAACCTCGGGAGTGGGCGCGGCGCCGAACGCGGGCAGCACCATGGGCAGATCCGGCTCGGCCAGATCGACCACGTCGACCTCGAACCGGCCGTGCGCGCCCGCTTCGGCGGCGAACCAGTCGGCGACCACCGGGGCGAACCGTCCTTCCCGGACACTGCCGACGATGACGGCGAGCCGGACGGGAACCTCGGACACACGAACCTCCTGAATCTCAAGGGAACTCGATCTGCACATCAGCGTGGAACTTCAAGCTCCCTTGAAGTCAAGCCCCGGGTCCGGGTTATCCTCTGACCCATGGCGAACGCGACCGTCCAGCTGCCCGACCTCACCGTCGGCGAACTCTCCCGGCGCAGCGGTGTCCCGGCGTCGGCGCTGCGGTTCTACGAGGACGAAGGACTCATCCGCAGCAAGCGAACGGCGGGCAACCAGCGCCGCTACCGCCGGGACACGCTGCGCCGGGTGACCTTCATCCGGATGTCCCAGCGCGTGGGCATGCCACTGTCCGCCATCCGGGAGGTGCTCGGGCTGCTGCCCGAGGACCGCACCCCGAACCGCGCCGACTGGGCCCGGATCTCCCAGTGCTGGAAGAAGGACCTCACCGCGCGGATCCGGGCGATGGAGCAGCTGCGCGATCAGCTGACCGACTGCATCGGCTGTGGTTGCATGTCGCTGAACCGCTGCCGCCTCGCCAATCCCGGCGACGAACTCGGGACGCAGGGGCCGGGTCCGCAGCGACTGCCCGACCACCGCACCGACGGCTACACCTGACCGTCCACAGTGGATTCACGACACCACGGCGTTGACTTACATAAGCGCGGGCTTTTAGAATTGCCCGATGCACGCTTTCGACGTCCTCGGTGATCCGGTCCGCCGCCGGATCCTCGACCTGCTCGCCGACGGCGAGCTGAGTTCGGGCGACGTCACCGCGGTGGTGCGGGCCGAGTTCGGGATCTCCCAGCCCGCGGTGTCCCAGCATCTGCGCGTGCTGCGGGAGAACGGCTTCACCACTGTGCGGGCCGAGGGCACCCGGCGGCTGTACGCGGTCGATCCCGCGCCACTGCGGGAAATCGACGGCTGGCTGGACCGGTACCGGCGGTTCTGGACCGGTCCGCTCGACGCATTGGCGACCGAACTGGCCCGCGGCAAACGTGAGCGCAGGCTGGCCGCCGAAAACGCCGGGAGCACCGGCGCGGAAGAGGCCGGATAAGCGTCACAGCCGGGCGAACCGGGTGACGATCACGTGGTCCTTCGCCGGTCCGGTCACGGTCCATTCCTGGCGCCAGTGCCCGCCGTCGGAAACGTGGAACTCGCCGTGGTAGCGATCGGCGCGGCACGGGTGGTCGGTCGACCACCGGCCCTCGCTCAGGTCGAGATCGTGGAAGAACCCGCCGTGGTCGAAATGCACGTCGGCACGCTCCGGCCGGGTCAGGCGGTAGTGCAGCGTGCGGGTCACGGGGCCGACGAAGCCGCCGAGCCGCAACTCGCCCTCTTCGTCATAGACCAGGACGTCTTCGGCCAGGGTGAACGTGGCCGTGCCGGTGACCGCACCGGCGTCCGCGCCGCCGGTGGTGACGATGTCCCGCGTCAGCCGCCAGGTCCCGGTGAGGTAGGCGGCCAGGTCGGGGACCGGAAGAGAGGTGTCCACCCGGCCATTGTGCGGGGTGCCGTGGCGCGGCATAGTCGGTGCCCATGCGCAGGGGGCGGGGACAGGCCATCGTCGTGGTCACGGCGAGCCTGGTGATCGCGGGCGGGCTCGTGTACGCGGTGGTCCGGCAGAACGCGACACGGCACGCGGGCGGTTCGGGGCAGGGCCTGCTGGTACCGGTCCGGAGCGCGATAGCCGGACCCCCGTCACCGACGCGGTATCCGTCCAGCGGCGTACCGACGGCGCCGATCCGGACGCCGCCGCGGGTCCCGCAGGACACCGGCTGCCACGCCGGGCAGGGGCCGGACCGGCTCCCCGAAGTTCCCGCCGCCGTGTCGGCGAAGGTGGACGCGGCGTGGGCACGGATCGAGCGCTGGCTCGGCGCGCACGCTCCCGCGACCCGGCTCGGCCCGCCCGCGGATCTCACCCGTCTCGCCTCGGCGCAGCGGGAGATCGGGGTGCCGTTTCCCGCGGAACTCGTCGCGTCATTGCGTCGGCACAGTGGTTTCGAGCAGATCGGCAGTGGCACTTTCACTTTTCCGCCGTTCTACGCGCCGAGTTCGATCGACGAGATCGCCCGCAACGCGAAAACGCTCTGCACCGTGCTCGCCGAACCGGTCGTCGATTCCGGCGTCGGCTCGTGGTGGCACGGCCAGTGGCTGCCGTTCGCCGAGGACGGCGGCGGCAACTCGCTGTTCCTGGACCAGCGGGGCCATGCCGGGCGGCTCGGCGAACACGACAACGAGGGCTCGGCGAACTTCGATCGCTGGCCGGCCAGCCTGACCGACCTGCTCGACCAGACCGCCACCGCGCTCGAAACCGGCGGGCCCGCGTTCGGCCGCTACCCGCCGAAAGTGGAAAAAGGCGTGCTGGACTGGGAAATCCCGCGCTGAACGCGGCGCGCCGCACCCGGCTGGGCCGCCTTGTCGGGCCCCGGGCCTAGAATCTGCCGGGTGGCTCTCCCCGAGACGGCTCCCCCGAGTGAAGCGCTGGACACCCTGCACCGGGTGTTCGGCTACGACGCGTTCCGCGGCGACCAGGCCGCGATCGTCGAGCACGTGGTCGCCGGCGGCGACGCGCTCGTCCTGATGCCCACCGGTGGCGGGAAATCGCTGTGCTACCAGATCCCCGCGCTGGTGCGCCCCGGCGTCGGCGTGGTGGTCTCCCCGCTCATCGCGCTGATGCAGGACCAGGTCGACGCGCTGCGCAACCTCGGCGTGCGCGCGGGATTCCTCAACTCCACGCAGGATTTCACCCAGCGCCAGCAGGTGGAGGACGCGTTCGTCAACGGCGAGCTCGACCTGCTGTACCTGGCGCCGGAGCGGCTCGCGATGGAGTCGACGGCGCGGCTGTTCGACCGCGGCAAGATCTCGCTGTTCGCCATCGACGAGGCGCACTGCGTGTCCCAGTGGGGCCACGACTTCCGCCCGGAGTACCTGTCGCTGTCCGCACTGCACGAGCGCTGGCCGGACGTGCCGCGCATCGCGCTGACCGCCACCGCGACCGAGGCCACGCACCAGGAGATCTCCACCCGGCTCAAGCTCGAGAACGCCCGCCACTTCGTCGCGAGCTTCGACCGGCCCAACATCCAGTACCGGATCGTCGGCAAGAACTCGCCGCAGCGGCAGCTGCTGGAGCTGCTGCGCACCGAGCACAAGGGCGACGCCGGGATCGTCTACTGCCTGTCCCGGAACTCGGTGGAGAAGACCGCGGACTTCCTGGTGGCCAACGGAATTCCCGCGGTGCCCTATCACGCCGGGCTGGACGCGCGAACCCGCGCGCGCAACCAGGCGCGGTTCCTGCGCGAGGACGGGCTGGTCGTGGTCGCCACCATCGCGTTCGGCATGGGCATCGACAAACCGGACGTCCGGTTCGTCGCGCATCTGGACCTGCCGAAGTCGGTCGAGGGCTACTACCAGGAGACCGGCCGCGCCGGGCGCGACGGGCTGCCGTCCACCGCGTGGCTGGCCTACGGCCTGCAGGACGTCGTGCAGCAGCGCAAGATGATCGACACCTCCGAGGGCGACGACGCGCATCGGCGCAAGCTCGGCGCGCATCTCAACGCGATGCTCGCGCTGTGCGAGACGGTGGAATGCCGCCGGGTGCAGATTCTCGGCTATTTCGGGGAAAAGGCCGGGCCGTGCGGCAACTGCGACACCTGCCTCGCCCCGCCGGAGAAGTGGGACGGCACGGTCCCCGCGCAGAAACTGCTGTCCACGGTGGTGCGGCTGCGCAACGAACGGCGGCAGAAGTTCGGCGCCGGCCAGATCATCGACATCCTGCTCGGCAAGGAGACCCCGAAGGTCCAGCAGTTCCAGCACAACACGCTGAAGGTGTTCGGGATCGGCACGGAACTGCGGGAGCCGGAGTGGCGCGCGGTCGTGCGGCAGTTGCTGGCGCAGGGCCTGCTCGCGGTCGAGGGCGACTACGGTTCGCTGGTGCTCACCGAGGCCAGCGCGTCGGTGCTGAACCGCGAACGCGAGGTGCTGTTGCGCCGCGAGCCGGAGCGCGCCGCGAAGGCCGCGAAACCGGCTCGCCGCGCCGCCGCGGCCGTCGAGATGCCCGCCGAGGCCGCCCCGCTGTTCGAACGGCTGCGTGCCTGGCGGGCCGCCGCCGCGAAGGAGCAGGGCGTGCCCGCGTACGTCATCTTCCACGACGCGACCCTGCGCCAGATCGCGACCGACCGCCCCACCACCCTGGCCGAACTCGGCACGGTCAACGGCGTCGGCGAGAACAAGCTCGCCAAATACGGCCAGCAGGTCCTCGACACCCTCGCCGACTGAGGCTCGGGGGTCGGTCCGCGTACCCCGGGAGTCGGCTCGTCATCCGACTCCCGGGGTACGCGAGCCGACCTTTCCGGTACGCGAGCCGACCCTCGGGAAGGCGGTCAGGCTTCGTGCGCGGGTTTGCCGGTGACGCCGTTGACCTTGCGGACGGCGCCGCCGATCTGGTCGTGGTACTTGCCGTTGGTCTTCTCGTCGACGAACTTGGCCGCCTTGCCGACGAACTGGTTCACCTTCTCCGGGTTCTTCTTCGCATACGCGCGTGCCGCGGTGGCCGCACCCGCCACGACGGTCAGCTTCTTCAGAAATCCCACGGTGATCGTCTCCTCCTGCATCGCGTCTCACCCTCTCCAACGCGAAGCGGGGTGTCCGGGGTTCCCGGCGTGGGTTCAGCCGGACTCGGCGATCCGCTTGATGGCGTCCAGCCGCTTCGCCCACCGCGCCGCGAGGTGGTCGAGCCAGCGCGCGGTGTCGGCGAGCGCGTCCGGCCGGACCTGGTAGCGGCGTTCACGGCCGTCGCGATGTCCGGTGACGAGACCGGCCTGGTCGAGCACCGCCAGGTGCTTGACCACGGCTTGCCTGCTCACCGGCAACTCCCCGGCCAGCTGCGTCGCCGTCGCCGAGGTGTGCGCGGCGAGCCGGTCGAGGAGCTGCCGCCGGGTGGGGTCGGCCAGCGCGGCGAGCACCTCCTCGACGGAGCCGGTACCGGGATGACGCGTCATACCGCCAGTTTCTCGGACCGCTTCCGTACCGCGGCGAGGACCTCCGACCAGCCGCCCTCGTGACTCTCGTAGGAGTCGTTCCGCGTGGGGTTGGCGGCCTGTGGCCGCTGGGCGAAGCCGCTCTCCACCACGTTCAGCCGGGTCCCGTCCCCTTCCGGCGACAGCGTGAACTCCACGAGCGTCGAATTCGACTCCGTCGCCATCTCGCCGGGGAATCCGCTCGCCCAGCGGTAGGACAGGTACCGCGGCGGCTCGACCTCGACGAACACGGTGGGGAACTGGCCGTGCTCCCCGTGGTCCAGCCGCATGACACCGCCGGGGCGCAGGTCGATCGGCGGGGGCTCGCCGTGCCCGAACCACTGCCCGACGTGCTCCGGCTCGGTCAGCACCGCCCACACCCGCTCCACGGGCGCGTCGATGACGATCTCCTGCTCGATCCGGTCCTTGACCATGACGTTCCTTCCGTTGCGACGTTCGAGTGCAACCCCAGAGTTGCACATACGAGGACGAGGCGCAACCTCAGGGTTGCGCCTCGGATAATCCCGCGCGCCCGTCCGCCCCGATCGGGCAGGATCACGGCCATGCGGGATCTCGCGACCTTGCCCAAGGCTCATCTGCACATCCACCTCGAAAGCACCATCCGGCCGGAGACCCTGTGGGAGATCGGAACGGCCAACGGCATCGACGTCCCCCGGGAAGCTCCGGCGTTCACCGGCTTCCGTGATTTCGCCGACTACAACGCGCTGCTGCGCGAATGTCTGTGCCGCCCGGAAGACTTCGAGCGGATCGCCCGCGAGTTCTGCGAGGACGAGGCCGCGCAGGGCACCCGCTACGCCGAGGTGACGTTCACCGCCGCGTCGCACACGGAACGTCTGGGCGAGCCGGACATGCCCCTCGCGTCCGTCCTCAAAGGACTGTCCAAGGGCGGTGCCGAGCACGGTCTGGAATGGCGGGTCCTGCTGGACCACTCGCGTCGTCGCTCGGTCGAGCGGGCACAGCGCACTCTCGATCTCGCGCTGCGCCACGCGGACGAAGGAGTGTTCGGCATCGGCATGGCGGGCGAGGAAAAGTACCCGATAGCCCCGTTCGCCGCGGTGTGCGACCAAGCGCACGAGGCCGGGCTGCACCTCGTCCACCACGCGGGCGAGGACGCCGGTCCGGACTCGATCCGCGAAGCGCTCGACGTCGGCCACTCCGAACGGCTCGGCCACGGCATCCGGATCCTCGAGGACCCCGAACTGGTCGCCCGCGTCCGGGACGAGGGCATCGCGCTGGAAGTCTGCCCGTCCTCGAACGTGACGCTCGGGCTCGTCCCGTCGCTCGCCGAGCATCCGCTCCCCCGGCTGATCGACGCGGGTCTCACGGTCACGCTCAACACCGACGTCCCCTCGGTCACCGGCACCACGCTCACCGACGAGTACGCCCGCGCCCGCACCACGTTCGGCTATGACGACGCCACGCTGGCGCACCTGGCACGAGCGAGTTTCGACGCCTCTTTCGCCCCTGCGGCAACGAAAAAAGCCGCCCACGCGGACATCGACGCCTGGCTCGCGACACCGTGACAGCCACTTCGAAGTCGTGTCGCGAACGCTCCGTTCGGGACGTTCATCGTCGGCAACGGAGCGTTCGCGACGCCGCCGCGCCGCCCCCAGGACGGCGCGGGGCGCTACTTGTCCGCGGTGAGCGTGCCCCCGACGCCCCAGCTGTCGGCGGGCACCTCCTGGATCCACACGTGCACGCTTTCGGCCGGGACCTTCAGCGCGTCGACGAACGCGTCGGTGACACGGCGGACCAGTTCCCGCTTGAGTTCGACGTCGCGGGGTCCCTGCTGGACGGTCACGATGGGCATGATCGGGTCACTTCCTGATCGTTCCCCGGTCTTCGCCGGGCTGACCCCAGTCCACCCGAATTCCGCCACGCGACCAAGATCCAGTCCGTACGCGCAGCGATCAGCGATCGTGATCGTCCAGCGCGGCGCAGGCCGCGAGCAGCACGTCGAGGTGCGGGGTGGGGTCGTCCGCGCGCACCGCCAGCGAGGTCGGCATCACCAGCCGCGCGTCCCGCACGGGCCGGAACGCCACCCGCCCGGTGGCGAGCTGCCGCGCGTGCGCGGCGTAGATGACCGTCCACAGTGGCTCGCCGGCACCGATCGCGGCGTGCGTGTCCTGCAGGCTGCTCGTCCGCCCGTCGAACGCGGGCGTGAACCCGGCTTCGTGACAGGCGGAAACGACGAGGTCGACGAGCGGGGCGTTGTCGCGCCGCGAAACCAGCCGCAGCGGCAGACCGGCCAGGTCGGCCAGCGCCACGTCCGGACCGGCGGCGAGGGGATGCCGGGCGGAAATCGCGACCACCAGCGGATCCTGCCACACCGGGATCAGCCGCACGCCGGGATGTTCCCGCGCACCACGGATCAAGGCCGCGTCGAGCTGTCCATTCGCGACACGATCCAGGCGGGCCTGCGTCGCCGCGGACACCAGCTCGACGCCGGTCCCCGGTGCCAGCTCGGCGAGCGCGTCGAGCACCCGGTCCAGGTGATCGCCGAGGCCGGTACTGGTACCCAGGCGGACGGTCGCGGTGCGGCCGCCGGTCAGCTCGGCGACGACGGCCTTCGCGCGTTCCTCGGCCGCGAGCACCGCCCGCGCCTCGGGCAGGAACACCCGCCCCGCCTCGGTGAGCCGCACGCGCCGGGGCGAGCGGTCCAGCAGTTCGGTGCCGAGTTCCCGTTCCAGCCGCCGGATCTGCTGGCTCACCGCGGGCTGGACGACGTGCAGCCGTTCGGCGGCCCGGCCGAAGTGCAGCTCCTCGGCAACCGTGACGAAGTACCTGAGCTGCCGCAGTTCCACGCCGCGCCGCCTAGACCGGCAGCAACCGGGTGACCAAAGTGGACAGTTGCTGCACGGTCCGGCACTCGTGCATTTCCACCAGTTCGGCGTATTCCAGCGCCGCCGAGTCCCCTGTGGACCACAGTGCACGCCGCTCCGGATTCAGCCAGAACACGTGCCGCGCGCGGCCGCGGATCCGGCGGAGGGCGTCGAGGTTCGGGTCGCCGCCGTTCGTGCGGGCGTCGCCGAGGATCAGCACCGACGTCCGCGGCCCGACGGCCTCCGCCCAGTCCTCCTCGAACTGCTGCAGCGCGTCGCCGTAGTCGCTGTGCCCGTCCCAGCGGGCGACCTCGGCCTCGGTGAGGATGCGCATGCCGAGCTGTTCCGGATCCGCGTCTCCGCCGGTGACCAGCCCGGTGACCTCGTCGGTGCAGTTGACGAAGGCGAACACGCGGACCTTGCTGAACTGGTCGCGCAGCGCCTGCACGAGCAACATGGTGAAGTTCGCGAAGCCCGCCACGGAACCGGAAATGTCGCACAGCAGCACGATTTCCGGCCGGACCGGGCGCCGGTGCCGGAACGCGGGGCGCACCGGCACGCCCCCGGTGGACAGCGAACGGCGCAGTGTGCGCCGCAGGTCGATCTGCCCGCGGCCGGCCGCCCGCCGCCGCGCGGCCAGCCGCGTCGCGAGTTTGCGGGACAACGGCTGGATCGTGCGACGCAGTTCGGCGAGCTGGCTGCGGCTGGCGATGAGGAAGTCGACGCGGTCTGCGGCGGG
The DNA here is from genome assembly GCF_042741125.1 of Amycolatopsis sp. NPDC058986. Lineage (NCBI taxonomy): Bacteria > Bacillati > Actinomycetota > Actinomycetes > Pseudonocardiales > Pseudonocardiaceae > Amycolatopsis > Amycolatopsis sp. NPDC058986. Next base: position 37,203 of record NZ_JBHYJW010000074.1, read on the forward strand.
CGGGATCGCGTGTTTCGCGACCCGCTCGCGGCCGCGGACCTCCGCCGCGCGACGGCGCGCCTCGGTGCGGACCTGACCGCGGAACCCATCGACCCGCCGCCGGACCTCGTCTCGCTCCAGCCGGTCGGTGAACGCGTCACCGGGAGCGACGCCCGCCCGGATCGCGGCGAGCACGCGCACGATCAGCGTCTGCGGCTGGAGCCGGTCCAGCGTCTGGTGCGCCGACCAGCCACCACCGGGGCCGGACGCGACGCCGTAGGAACCCAGCATGTCGACGGCGACGCCCGCCAGCTGCGCCAGGGTCTGCCGGTCGTCCTCGGCGAGCGCGGCGGCAAGCTGGTCACGCAGCTCTTCGAGGTTTTCGGGCCGGTCCTCGCGAGCCCGTTCGGGCACGCCGACCCCGGCCGGGAAGTAGACGTCGAAGGTCGCGTCGAACACCGAGCGCTGCCCGCCGCGGCGGACCAGCGCGGCCGCGAGGCCTTCCCGCATGAGCTCCCGGTCGGCGAAGCCGAGCACCTCCAGCGCGGCGGCCGCGTCGATCGTCTCGCTGGGCCCCGCCGGGATGCCCTGGCCCCGCAGCGCCCGCACGAACGCCGTCAGCCGCTCCGGAACACCCGCGGTCACGACGCGTCCAGTGTCTTGCGGGACACCCGCGCCCGGTCGGCATTCATGAGCGGGCTTCGCCATTGTCGCTCATGATGCCTCCACCACCTCGTCGAGCCGCAACCCGGCGCCCGCCTTCGCGATGTCGTCCTGGTGCTTGAGCACCACGCCGAGACTCTCGCGGACGACCTTGTCGTCGAGCGTGTCCGCACCGAGCGCGAGCAACGTGCGCGCCCAGTCGATGGTTTCCGCCACCGAGGGCAGTTTGCGCAGGTCCATCGCCCGCAGCGCGGCGACGACCCGGACGACCGAATCGGCGAGGACGTCGTTGATCCCCGGCACCTTGAGCCGGACGATGTCGCGTTCCAGCTCCTCGTCCGGGAAGTCGATGTGCAGGAACAGGCACCGCCGCCGCAACGCCTCGGACAGCTCCCGCGTCGCGTTCGAGGTCAGCACCGCGAACGGGCGGCGGGTCGCGGTGATGGTGCCCAGCTCGGGGACGGTCACCTGGAAATCGCCGAGCACCTCCAGCAGCAGGCCCTCGACCTCCATGTCGGCCTTGTCGGTCTCGTCGATGAGCAGGACGGTCGGCTCGGTCCCGGAGATCGCCGTCAGCAGCGGACGGCGCAGCAGGAACTCCTCGCCGAAGATGTCCGTGCGGGCCTGCTCCCACGTCTCGTCCCGGCCCGCGGTGATCCGCAGCAGCTGCTTCGCGTGGTTCCACTCGTACAGCGCGCGGGCCTCGTCGATGCCCTCGTAACACTGCAACCGCACCAGCCGCGAGCCGCTGACCTCGGCGACAGCCTTGGCCAGCTCGGTCTTGCCGACGCCTGCCGGGCCCTCGACGAGCAGCGGCTTGCCGAGCCGGTCGGCGAGGAACACCGTGGTCGCCACGGCGGGCGAGGCCAGATAACCCACCTCGGCCAGCTTCGCCGACACGTCGTCGACCGATTCGAAACAGCCCGTCCCCGTCACGTGCACACCACCCTGTCGCAAGCGCCTGTCCTGCGAGACTCGCCGATGAACACCCTCCTGCGCAACATCGGGAGCGTCACTGTCCGCTGCCACGGGACTCCCGGTTCTATAGTTGAGCCCTCCCGGAGGAGGGCACGATGGAAGCCGAAGAGATCTGGCAGGCCGTCGACGTGGAACGCCGCAGCCTGATCGAACTGCTGGAGACGCTCTCCGACGCCGAATGGGAGCAGGCCTCGCTCTGCGACGGCTGGCGGGTGCGAGACGTCGTGGCGCACGTGGTCCTCGCGACCGAGGGCAGCCTGCCTTTCGTCCTTGGTGCGTTCGTCCGTGCCCGGGGCAACTTCAACCGGGCGATCCGCGATTCGGCGGTCCGCTACGCGCGCCGGGCACCGGCCGAACTGCTCACTCAGCTGCGCGGCACGGTCGGACAACGACGCTGCCCGCCCAGCACCGTCCCCCTCGACCGGTTGATGGACATGCTCGTGCACGGCCAGGACATCGCGATCCCGCTCGGCAGGCCCCGTGCGATGCCCCCGGCCGCGGCACGGGCCGCGACCGAGCGCGCGTGGACCCGGGGCTTTCCCTTCCATCCGCAGCGGAAGCTGGCCGGGTACCGGCTGCGGGCGACCGACGTCGACTGGTCGGGCGGCGAGGGTGCGCTGGTCGAAGGCCCGATCTCGGCACTGCTCCTGCTTGTGACCGGCCGGAAGGCACTGGTCGGGCAGCTCTCCGGGCCGGGAAGTGCCGGGTTAGCATCGGCCGCGTGACCTACGTTGCGGCTCCCGGCCGATACCAATCGATCCCCTACCGACGCTGCGGACGCTCCGGGCTGAAGCTGCCCGCGATCTCACTGGGCCTGTGGCACAACTTCGGCCACGACCGTCCCTTGCAGACGCAGCGCGACATCGCGCGCCGCGCGTTCGACCTCGGCATCACCCACTTCGACCTGGCGAACAACTACGGCCCGCCGTACGGCTCGGCGGAGGAGAACTTCGGACGGCTGCTGGCCACCGACTTCCGGCCGTACCGCGACGAGCTGGTGATCTCCACCAAGGCCGGCTACGACATGTGGCCGGGCCCGTACGGCGAATGGGGTTCGCGCAAGTACCTGCTCGCCTCGCTCGACCAGTCGCTGGGCAGGCTCGGGCTGGACTACGTCGACATCTTCTACTCGCACCGCTTCGACCCGGAAACCCCGCTCGAAGAGACCGTCGGCGCGCTGGACCGGGCCGTCCGCTCCGGGAAAGCGCTTTACGTCGGCATCTCCTCGTACAACTCCGAGCGGACGGCCGAGGCCGCGCGGCTGCTGCGCGAGCTGGGCACGCCGCTGCTCATCCACCAGCCGTCGTACTCGATGCTCAACCGCTGGCTCGAAACCGACAAGCTGCTCGACACGCTGGAGACCGCCGGCGCGGGCTGCATCGCGTTCTCGCCGCTCGCCCAGGGCGTGCTCACCGGCCGCTACCTCGCCGGCATCCCAGCGGATTCCCGTGCCGCGCAAGGAAAATCCCTCAACCCGGACACGCTGACCGAGGAGGCGCTCGCCAAGGTGCGCGCGCTGAACGAGATCGCCGTCCGACGTGGACAGACGCTCGCCCAGCTCGCGCTCGCGTGGGCGCTGCGGGATCCGCGGATGACGTCGGTGCTGATCGGAGCCAGCAGCGTCAAGCAACTGGAGGACAACGTCGGCGCGCTCGCGAACCTCGAGTTCACCGCCGGGGAACTGGCCGAAATCGACCGGTACGCCACCGAAAGCGGCATCAACCTGTGGAAGCGGTCCACCGACGGCTGAAGCGCCCGGAAATCCGTTGCGAGTCGTCGCCACCGCGTCGACGATGACGCCATGAGCGATGCTTGCGAGCGAATCATGGATATCGCGCGCCAAAAAGGATTCAACACTGTCTCGCGAAGCGAGGCGATCGCGTGAGCACGACGTTCGAGGACCTCATCGCCGAAGGGGCCGCACAGCCGACCGAGGGCTGGGACTTCTCCTGGTTCGCCGGTCGCGCCACCGAGGAACGGCCGCCGTGGGGGTTCTCCCGGCTGCTCGGCGAGCGGATGGCGAGGGCGGCGGCGGCGCTCGACCTGCAGACCGGTGGCGGCGAGGTGCTGGCGGAGATCCCGAAGCCGCCGCCGGTCCTCGCCGCCACCGAGGGCTGGCCGCCGAACGTCTCCCGCGCGCGGGAGACGCTGGCCCCGCTCGGCGGCGAGGTCCACGAGGTCCCGAACGACGCCGCGCTGCCGTTTCCCGACGCCGCGTTCGACCTCGTCACGACCCGCCATCCGACGTTCGTCCCCTGGCCGGAGGTCGCCCGGGTGCTCAGGCCAGGGTTCCGGCAAAGTCGTTGTGGGGTTAGGGGTGGATGCCGAGCAGGGTGAGTGGTCGGTTGATGTCTCGGGTCATGTGGCGTAGCCCTTTGG
>NZ_JBHYJW010000075.1:0-5780 GCF_042741125.1 Amycolatopsis sp. NPDC058986
TCTCGTGACCTGCCGCCCGTGCCGACCTCACCACATGCCGTTAAGGCCACCTTACGGGCGTCTGACGCCCGTAAGGTGGCCTTAACGGCACTTCGAGCTGATCCCCTGCCGAGGAAGTCAACCGCCCTGGCCGGGGGCCTCGGAGCCGCCGCGGCCGTTCTGGCCGGGTCCGAAGTTGCCGTGACCGCGCGGGCCGCCGTCACGGTGCTGGTGCATGCGCGCGATACCGGGGCGCTTGCCGTCGTGATGGGTGGCCGCGGCGACGATGCCGACGACCCCGCCGCCGACCACGAGCCCGAGCACCCCGACCGCGACGAGCTGGGTCGCGCGGTGCGCGACGAAGCGGCGGAAGCCACCGGGCTGCCGGGGCTGCGCTGCCGCGGCCGGGGCACCCCACGCGCCTGGCGGCGGCGGAGGTGTCGCACCGGCGGCAGGCGGGGGCGGCGTCGCGCTGGGCGGGGCCTGCTCGGCGTGTTCGGCGGTCTGGTCAGCGGCCGGCTGTTCGACCGTGGGTTGCGGGGCCGCCGAGGATCCCGGCGGCGTGCCCTCGGCAGTTGCCGCGGGCTGTTCGACGGTGGGTTCTCCGGCACCCGCTGGCGGCACGGCACCCGCCGCGGGGTCTCGCGACGGGTCGGCGGGGTGGGTCATTTCATGCTCCTTGAGGTTCACCGGACCGGGCATTTCACCCGGCCCGTCCCCGAGCATGAGCCCGGTTCCTGTGTGAACGCTGTACAGGAGCTGTTGATTGGCTACAGGTAGAACGACAGGAACAGGGTGATGACCAAGACGCCGCCGAGGACCTGGAGCACGCGGTCACGCAGCACGATCTCCTCGGGCTCGCCCCCGTTCCCGCTGTCGACGTCGACCGCGTAACGCAGCACCGCGACCACGAACGGCACCATCGAGACGACCGCCCACACCGAGTTGTGCTCGTGCTGGCGGATCTCGAACGCCCACAGGCAGTAGGACATGATCAGGATCGCCGCAGACGTCGCCCAGACGAACCGCAGGTAGCTCGCCGAGTACTTCTTCAGCGAGGCGCGGATCTTCGCGCCGGTGCGCTCGAAGAGCATGACCTCCGCGTACCGCTTGCCCGCGACCATGAACAGCGAGCCGAACGCGGTGACCAGCAGGAACCACTGCGACATCGGGACCGCGGCCGCGACACCACCGGCGATCGAGCGCATCAGGAAGCCCGAGCCGACGATGGCGAGGTCGACCACCGGCTGGTGCTTGAGGCCGAAGCAGTAGCCGAGCTGCACGGCCTCGTACACCGCGAGCACCACGGCCAGCTGCCAGCTCGCCGCGAACGAGACGCCGAGACCGGCCAGGAAGAACACCGCGGCCGACGCGTAGGCCACCGGGACGGGCACGATGCCCGCCGCGATGGGCCGGTTGCGTTTGGTCGGGTGCGCCCGGTCGGCCTCGACGTCGATCGCGTCGTTGATGAGGTAGACCGAGGACGCCACCAGCGAGAACGCCACGAAGGCGATCGCGGCGGCGAAGAGCAGCCCCGCCCGGTCGGTCGACTTGGAGAAGGCGAAGAACGGCGCCGCGAAGACGAGGACGTTCTTCACCCACTGCTTCGGCCGGGCCGTCTTGACGATCCCGCCGACCAGGCCCAGTGGCCCCTTGGCCGCCGTGACGGGTGCCGCCGGGGCCTCCGGGGTGGAGGTCTCGGCGGCGGGCACGTCACCGCTGTCTTCTAATCGCTCGGTCGTTTCGCTCATATTCGCTTCTTCAGCTTTCGTCGGATTAGACCACCGACCAGGCCCCCTAGAGCCGCTCCGGCCAGTACGTCGGTCGGGTAATGGACGCCGAGCACGAGCCGGGAGGCCAGCATCGGCGGTACCAAGGCGGGCACCAGGTTACGCCCGGTCAATCCGGAGTAGAGCACCGCCGCCGCCGTAGTGGACGTCGCGTGCGAAGACGGGAAGCTCAGCTTGCTCGGCGTCCCGACCAGAACCTCGACGCTCGGGTCGTCCGGTCGCGGCCGCCTGACCACGCGTTTCACCGCGATCGAGGCGGCGTGCGCACCCACCACGCCGCCCGCCGCGATCAGCCAGTCCTTGCGTCGCTTCTTGTCGACGACAGCGCCTAGCAGGCCAAGACCGAACCAGCCGATCGCGTGCTCGCCGAAGTGCGACATGCCGCGCGCGGCTTTCACCGAAGCTTCACTCTTCAGAAAGCCCTGGGCCTTGGCCAGGACCGCGACCTCGCCTGTCGGCGTGCCCTTCTCAAGCATCGATGGACCCGTCGAGAGGCGCGCCATCGGTCAGGTGTGGCGCGATCTTGTTGTCGAACATCGACAGCGCCGACCCGATCGCCATGTGCATGTCGAGGTACTTGTAGGTACCCAGCCGCCCGCCGAAGAGGATGTTCTTCTCGCGTGCCTCGACCTTGGCCAGCTCGCGGTAGGCCTCGAGCTTCTCGCGGTTCTCCGGGGTGTTGATCGGGTAGTACGGCTCGTCGTTCTCGCCCGCGAAGCGGGAGAACTCGCGGAAGATGACCGTCTTGTCCTTCGGGTAGTCCCGCTCCGGGTGGAAGTGACGGAACTCGATGATGCGGGTGTAGGGCACTTCCTGGTCGTTGTAGTTGACGACCGAGGTGCCCTGGAAGTCACCGGTCTCCGCGACCTCGGACTCGAAGTCGACGGTGCGCCAGGTGAACCGGCCCGCCGAGTAGCCGAAGTAGCGGTCCAGCGGCCCGGTGTAGACGGTCGGGGTGCCCGCCGGGATCTGCTCGCGCACGTCGAAGTAGTCGACGTTCAGCCGGATCTCGATGTTCTCGTGCTCGGCCATCTTCTCGAGCCACGCGGTGTACCCGTTGACGGGCAGGCCCTCGTAGGTGTCGTTGAAGTACCGGTTGTCGAACGTGTAGCGGACCGGCAGGCGCGTGATGATGTTGGCGCCCAGGTTCTTGGGGTCGTTCTCCCACTGCTTCGCGGTGTACCCGCGGATGAACGCCTCGTAGAGGGGGCGGCCGATCAGCGAGATGGCCTTTTCCTCGAGGTTCTGCGCGTTCTCGGTCTCGAACTCGGACGCCTGCTTGGCGATGAGCTCGCGAGCCTCGTCCGGGGTGTGCGACTTGCCGAAGAACTGGTTGATCAGGCCCAGGTTCATCGGGAACGAGTAGACCTGGTCCTTGACCCGCGCGAACACCCGGTGCTGGTAGTTCGTGAACTCGGTGAAGCGGTTGACGTACTCCCAGACCCGCTTGTTCGACGTGTGGAACAGGTGCGCCCCGTACTTGTGCACCTCGATGCCGGTCTCCGGGTCGGGCTCGGAGTAGGCGTTGCCACCGATGTGGCTCCGCCGGTCGAGCACGAGGACCTTCTTGCCGAGCTCCGTCGCGGCCCGCTCGGCGACGGTCAGCCCGAAGAAACCGGAGCCGACGACGACGAGGTCGTAACCTGCGAAATCGCGTTCAGTACTGTTGGCGGGGTTCGTGTGCGCGCTCACGGGCGCCCAGGGTACGCAGTCGCTCACCGCGACCCGCACCGACCGTCGTATTTCACCTCGATCCAACAGGGAAGCAGTGCCCACACCCGACGACTTCTGGAGCTATTTCGGCGCGCTCGCCACCTATGTCGGCGTGCTGGCGGTGCCGGGCGGCCTCATCGGGCTGGCGGCGGGCCTGCGCGGCTGGGCCCTGGCCGGGCTCGCGCCGCTGCTCAGCTACACCGTCACCGGACTCGCCGGCCCGTGGCTGGCGAAAATTCATCTCCCGTACAACACCCTCAGCGTCGCCGGCTGCACGCTGCTGATCGCGGGCGTCGTGTACGGGCTGCGCAGGCTCGCGCTGGCCAGAGGCTGGTCCTCCCCCGGCGCGGCCGAACCGGGGGTGACCTGGACACGCCGCGCGCACGTCGCCGTCGCGGCCTGCGTCGTGCTGGCCCTCGGCCTGTCGATCATCGCGGTGCTTTCGGCCAAGGGCGGGACGACCGCGGTGTTCCAGCGCTGGGACACCGTCTACCACGCGAACGGCATCCGCTACATCGCCGACACCGGCGACGGCTCGCTCACCGGGATGAGCAAGCTCAACTGGTACCCGGACGGGAACTTCTATCCGAACGGCTATCACCTGGTCGGCGCACTGGTCTACCAGCTTTCCGGCACGACGATCCCGGTCACGCTGAACGCGATCACGATGCCGACCGCTGGGCTCTTCGCGCTGGCGCTGGTCGCGCTGGTCCGCCAGCTCGGCGGGCGGGCGGTGCTCGCGGGCTGCGCCGCGCTGGTCGCCGGGACCGCGACGACCGGTGCCTACGAGCAGGTGTCGAGCGGGCTGCTGCCGTTCGCGCTGGGCATCGTGCTGACGCCGCTCGCGGTGGTCGCGCTTCAGCGGTACCTCGTGCATCCCGACGTCGGGAGCGGCGCGGTGCTGGCGCTGAGCGCGGTCGGGCTGCTCGCCGCGCACTCCAGCGCGTTGTTCGGCGCGATCCTGTTCGCCTTCCCGCTGGTCGTGCAGCGCTGGTACCGCGTGCTGCGGAGCCGCCGCGCCGACGGCGTCGCCGAGGGCAAGGGGCTCGGCCGCGTCGTCGGCGGGGACCTGCTGCGGATGCTGCCGGTGATGGTGGTGGCGGGCGTGCTGGCGTCGCCGATGATCTTCGGAGCGATCGGCTTCACGTCGAGTTCGTACCCGTATCACCCGTGGGGTTCGCATCTGCCGGTGCTCAAGTCGCTGGCACTGCTCGCCACGTTCCACCAGGTGCTGCCCGACCCGCAGCTCTGGCTGACCGCCCTGTTCGCGGTGGGGGTGCTGAGCTTCCTCGCGCTGGGCAGGATGCGCTGGTTGCTGCTCTCGGCGATCGGGCTGAGCACGTTGTTCGTGCTGGTCGCGTCCTACGGCGACACCGAGTGGGTGATCGCGCTTTCGCGGCCGTGGTGGAACGACCGGTACCGGCTGATGGCACTGGCCGCGATCCCGCTGTGCCTGCTGGCGGCGCACGGGATGGCCCAGCTGCAGCGCTGGCTCGCCAAGCTCGTCACCCGGCGTGGGTGGCTGCGAGCGCGGCCGCGGCTGACCGCCCGGTTCGGCCTTGTCAGCGCGGCGCTGGTGGTCGCGCTGTTCGCGGTGGTGACCGGCGGATTCTTGAACACCGCGAACGCGAAAGCGGTTTCCCTGCTCTACTACAACGGGCTGCCCGGCGAGGTCGTGCCGCCGGTCAGCGCCGACGAGCTGGCGGCGATGGCCGAGCTGGGCCGGATGCACATCCCGGCGGACGAGAAGGTGCTCAACGACCGGCTCGACGGCACGGCGTGGATGTACGCGATCGCCGGGGTGCACCCGGTGGCCGCGCACTACGACGCCGGGGTGCCGCCGAAGGACGCCGCGTACCTGGCGCTGCACTTCCGCGAGTACGACACCGACCCCGAGGTGCGGGCCGCGGTGCGGCGGCTGAACATCCATCACGTGCTGAGCGGGAGCGGCTCGATCGTGGTGGGCGGGCTGCCCTCGCCGGGGTTGCGAAACCTGGACGGGCTGGACTTCCTGCGCCGCGACTACGCCAATCCCGGCGCGGCGATCTACACGATCGTGAAGTGACTAAGAAACACGGTGGTCTGAACCGAAGCACCACTCAAGGCGACACGCCTCGCGCGCTGGGGGTCCGGGGGTTATCCCCCGGGTAGATACTGCGGGCACCGGGAGCAAAGGCCGAAGGGCTTGCGAACAGCAAGCCCCGCCGCGGGCGACGCGTGCCCCGGCCGCCCAGGCGCGGTGAACCGGCCAGCCCCCGCCGCGAAAGACCCCGGGGTGGATTAAGGGCGCCCCCCCAA
>NZ_JBHYJW010000075.1:5790-41021 GCF_042741125.1 Amycolatopsis sp. NPDC058986
CACGCCCAGCCGCTCGGGGGGGGGGGGTGGGGGGGTACTCGCGTGTTTTTTCCAGGGGGTGCCCGTGACTCAACGGGTTCGGGTTTGCCCAAATCACCGCCCCCGCGGTCTCCGCTGCCCCGCGCCCGCCCCTGCCGCGATCACGAGGACCGCCCGCTCCCCGATCACCCCCGGGTGCCTTACGGACCGTCCCCCAGACGTCCTACTTGCTCGACGATCGGCGTGGGTAATCGGTTTCCGAGCGCGACGATTGTCACCCGTTCGTCGTAAGGCCTACGAGGCCTGGAGACCCGGAAGGACGTCGCTCGCGACCTTCTCGAGCACGAGCTCACGGCCCTGGTACGGCTCACCGGAGCGCGGCCAGTGGACGAGGATGTCCGTGAAACCCAGCTCGGCGGCTCGTCCGGCGGCGTCGCGGAAGGCCTCGACGCTGGACAGCGAGTACAACGGGGACGCGTCGAGACTCAGGTGCCGTTCCACGGTGGAGACCTCGCGGCCCGCGGCCGTGGCCCGCTCGTCGAAGAGCGCGGACAGCTCCGCGACGCCCTTCCACCAGCCGTCGAGGGTGTCCCCGCCCTTGCCGGTGGTCACCCAGCCCGCGCCGAAGCGCGCGGCGAGCGTCATCGTGCGCGGGCCGTTGGCGGCGACCACGAACGGCAGCCGGGGACGCTGGACCGTGCCGGGCGGGTTCCGGGCGCCCTTGGCGCGGTAGTACTCGCCGGCGTAGTCGAACTTGTCGGTCATCAGCAGCCCGTCGAGCGCCTCGACGAACTCGGTGAACCGGTCGGCGCGCTGGCGGGTGGTCAGCTCCGGGCCGTCGAACACGGCGGAGTCGTACCGGGTGTGGTCGACGCCCGCGCCGACCCCGAGGACGAACCGGCCGTCGGAGATGTCGTCGAGGGTGATCAGCTCGCGCGCGAACGGCACCGGGTGCCGGGCCACCGGCGAGGCGACGAACGTGCCCAGCTTGATCCGCGAGGTGACCGTCGCCGCCGCGGTCAGCGTCGGGATCGCGGAGAACCACGGCCCGTCGATCAGGGTGCGCCAGCCGAGATGGTCGTACGTCCACGCATGGTCGAAGCCGTACTCCTCGGCAGCACGCCACTTCGGCTCGGCGGCCCACCAACGGTCTTCCGGAAGGATCACGATGCCTACTCGCACGCCCGGACCGTAGCAGTGAGGGTGACCTTCCTTTCGAAGGGCGGAGGCGGCGATGTCGGCTATCGCGCAAACCGGATGATCTCCCGGCCGCTTCGGGGACAATGAGGGGGTGGAGAAGCCTCTGTTGATCGCGTCCGACGTCGACGGCACTTTGCTCGGCCCCGCCGAGGTGCTGAGCGAACGCACGATCGCCGTCGTGCGCCGGGTGCTCGAAGACCGTGTGCCTTTCGTGCTGGCCAGCGGCCGCCCGCCCCGGTGGATCGCGCCGGTGGCCGGGCCGCTGGGCCTGACCGGCTACGCGGTGTGCGCGAACGGAGCGGTGCTCTACGACATCGGCCGCGGCGAGGTCGTCGCGGTGCACGGCCTGCTGGAGCCGGAACTACTGCACGACATCGCGGCGACACTGGACAGCGCGCTGCCCGGCTGCCGGCTGGCCGCCGAGCGGGTCGATCTCGGCCCGCTCGACGAGTCCGACCTGCGTAACTTCGTGATCGAGCCCGAGTACCACAATCCGTGGGGCGACGGCGAAGGCCGCTACGCGCCGCGCGCGGAGGTGCTCGGCCACCCGGCGATCAAACTGCTGATCAGCAAGCGCGGGATGGAGTCCGACGAGATGGCGCTCGCGGCGCGGGAGCTGCTCGACGGCGCCGTGGACGTCACCTACTCATCCTCCGGCGGGCTGATCGAACTCGCCGCGCACGGGATCACGAAGGCGACCGGCCTCGCCGAGGTGGCCGGGCGGCTCGGGGTGCCGCGGGAGCGGATCATCGCCTTCGGTGACATGCCGAACGACGTGGAGATGCTCACCTGGGCCGGGCACGGCGTGGCCATGACGAACGGCCATCGCGCCGTGGTGAAGATCGCCGACGAGATCACCGGCCCCGCCGCCGAAGACGGGGTCGCCCAGATCCTCGAACGCTGGTTCTGACGCGTTCCGAAGGTGTCCACAATGGATACTTTGCGGGCTGTGCCGAAGTTGGGAAGTGCTGGCCAGGGGTCGCTTTCGCGGCTGTGTGGCGCTGTTGGTATCACGCCGGTTGCCTCGTGGTGTGTTCCGCTTCGCGACAGGCGAGGCCACCGCACGAAGCCCGGCACCGTCACGACGAGCCCGCGAGCAACACACACCCCAGCAGTCACGCCTTCCCAGGACCGCCGAACGTCGTTAAGGGGTCCTTCACGGCGCTCAACCACAGCGTTCAACGCCGTGAAGGAGGCCTTCACGGCAGCACGATCCACAAAGGACACTTCCGGCGGCCCTTACCGGACTGGTGAACGGGGCACTGGGGTGCAGCCACGAGCCGGACATCCGCGGTGAGGCCCTACCGGAGCCACGGAAACGGGCTTCGCCGAGCCCTCCATCCGCGGGGGCGCCCCCCTGAACCAGCCTATCGCCGGAGCGTGACGGAAAATCCGGAAACGGGGCGGGGAGGCTGGAGTTGTCCACATCGGGAGGTGCCTGTGGACAACTGGGAGAAAGCGGCGACTTGGAGGAGTCTCAGCGTTTCCGGTCCAGTTCCCTGGCCTCTTCCGGGGTGGGGGCGGTGCCGCCGAGATGGGCGGGGAGCCACCAGCGCTCATCGTCGGAGGCGGGCTCGTCCGGGTAGCCGGCCTGGGCGCGGTCCAGCAGCGCTCCCATGCGCACCCGCAGGTCCTTGGACAGCACCTCGGGGTCCTCGTCGGCACCCGGCCGCAGCGCTTCCCCGGCGATGATCGAGATCGGCACGTGCCGCTGGGTCAGGTTCTTCGGCCTGCCCTTGGTCCACAGCCGCTGCGTGCCCCACAACGCCATCGGCACCACCGGCACCCCGGCTTCGGCGGCCATCCGCACCGCGCCGGACTTGATCTCCTTGACCGTGAACGACTGGCTGATCGTGGCCTCCGGGAACACGCCGACGACCTCGCCCGCCTTCAGCCGCTCGACGGCCTCGCGGTAGGAGGCCAACCCAGCCGCCCGGTCGACCGAGATGTGCCGCATCCCGCGCATCAGCGGCCCGGCGATCCGGTTCTCGAAGATCTGCTTCTTCGCCATGAACCGCACCAGCCGCTTCGCCGGGCGGGCGCCGAGGCCGCAGTAGATGAAGTCGAGGTAGCTCACGTGCGTGCACGCGATGACCGCGCCACCGGTGGCCGGGATGTGCTCCGCGCCCTCGATCCGGATGCGGTTGTCCAGCACCCGGAACATCAACTTCGCCGCCGCGATCACGGGCGGGTACACCAGCTCAGCCATTCCGCAAGGCTACGTGACCGTAGGGAAGAAACCTACGGATGCGTAGGTTTTGCGGACCAGATCACCGGGTCCCGGCGACCGGGCTCGCGCGGGAGCAGCGCGAGCGGCACGGCGAGCAAGGTCGCGAAGAGTGCCACCGCCTGGTGCTTGATGTTCTCGATGCCGTCGCCCAGCGCGGCCAGGACGAACTGGCCCACCGCGACGGTCAGCAGCAGGCCGAGTACGACGCCCAGCGCGGTCCGCCGATGCCGAAGGCCACGCCACGCGACGAACAGCCACAGCGGGACCAGCGCGAACAGCCGCAGCGGAGCGAGCAGACCGGTCAGCCACGAAGCCACCGGCATCCGGTACTCCTGGGCGTGCGGCGGCAGCCCGGCGGAGACGTCGAAGCTGCCGAGGTAGTCCGGGCGGGCGGTCAGCAGGTCACCAGCCGCGCGGTTCAGCACCTCGAGGGTGCGTCCGGGGTGACTCGCGAAGTACCCCACGACGTTGTGGCGACTCAGCTTGTCGCGATAGCGCGGGTACTCGGGATCGAGCGTCGCCGGGTTCGGATGCCACCAGCCGTTGCCCGCGTACTTCGCGAAGGCCGGAGGCAACCCGAGCGCCGCGAGGTCGGCCTGGGTGTCGTGCTTCCCGTCGATGATGTTCAGGAAGACGGTGTTGAACATGTTGATCTCACGCGAGTCGTCGCCGGGACGTACCGCGAGCGTGCCGTCCGGCGCTTTCGCAGGCTCGACGGTCTGCTGCGCGTAGAGCGTCAACCCGCCGAGTGCGCCGATGACGAGCAGCGACGGCACCCAGCGCGCGAGGCCACGCCGGCCATCCGGCCGGATCAGCAGCACCGCGACAGCGAGCAGGGGCAGGACCATCAGGGTCTGGACCTTGGCGTTGACGGCGACGACCCCGCCGAAGACCGTCACCGCCGTTCCCGCGTAGCTCCACCATCCGCCGCGCGCCATGAGCAGGAGCCCACCGATGGCCAGCAGCAGGCCCAGGAACGCCGCGCCCTCACCGAGTACCGAGGCGAAGTAGCCGAAGAACGCCGAATCACCCACGACCAGGAGCAGCCCGGCCGCCACCGCGATCCGCACGCCGCGGCCGTACGGCAGCCCGAGGACGATCGCCGCGACAGCGGCCGCAGCGAGAGCACTGCTCACAATTCCGAGCACTGTCAGACTCAGTGACCCGTGCTCTCCGAAGAGATCACCGATCCACCGGGCGGCGCGGGCGAGCCAGCTCTGGCTCAGCAGGTAGGTGGGTTCGCAGGTACCGCCCGGCACGTCGTAAACCAAGCGCACGAACGGTTCCGGCTGGCTCTTCCACGGAATCCCGGCACCGCACAGCACCCGGAACCCGTCGCCGTTGTCGGACATCGCGACCGGCCGAGGCACCAGGAACCGGATCAGCAGCAGCGCCAGCGTGGCGCCGAAAACACCCAGGCCGAGAAGCGCTTCCACCCGAAACCGCCTGACCGGTGCTGGGCTCGGCGCGGTGTCGACACTCACGAAGGGCAAGGTACGTGACGGAATTCCGGCGCCTTGTCGAGGTCGTCGACGACGGTCTGCGCCTGTTCGGTGCGCGGGTACAGCGCGACCCAGTACGACGTCCCTTCCCGGTGGAACGTGGCGACCTGGTACTTCCCCGCGTAGATCGGGTCGATGGCGCACCGCTGGCTTTCGGTGTACCCGGTCTCGGTCGGCACGGCGACGGTCGGGCGCCGCGCGTTGACCACGTAGTCGTAGTCGGTGACGACGCCCCGCTCACGCCGGCCCTCCCGGGCGATGTGGTCATCGGTCTGGCCGAGGACGTCGACGACGAGCAGCTGCGGTCCCATCTCGTACGCCAGCGCTCCCGGCGAGGACGCGCTGATCACCGACCCCGGCGGCAGGTATTCGCCCAGCCACGCGCCGATCTCCGACAGCTGCGCGCCCCGTGCCTGCCACCCGCGGACGCGGTCGAGCATGTCCGGGCTGAACACCGAGACCAGCACGGCGATCCCGGCGAGCCCCGCGGCGGCCACCGGAACCAGGCGGGTCCCGGCAGGCCACGCCCGCGGACGCGGCGACGGCTTCGCGGTGGCGACGGCGGTCAGCACGCCGTACGCGGATACGGACGCGACAGCGAGCAGCGGCGGTATCGGCACGAGCTGACGCCATGACAACGAACCGTCGCCACCCAGCAGGACCGCGAACACCGCCAGCCCCGCCGCGACGGCGAACAGCAGCCAGATGACCGAGCGAGCCTCGATGTCCGGCCCGCCGCGACGCAGCAGCAACGCGACCGCCGCGACCAGGCCGAGCAACAGGAAACCCTGATGCACCAAGGAAAATCCGGACAGGTAGTGCCAGCCCTCTGTCACCCGCGCGCCGAACGTGCCGCTCAGCCGCGCGTCGATCGCCGTCGGCAGCAGGTGGCCGTAGTACGTGACGCGCCAGGCCGTCCACGGAACGAGGAACACCAGCGCACCGAGCGTGTACCCGGCGGGCGCCCACCAGCTGTGCTTGCCCCGCAACGCGGCGAACACCAGCCACAGTCCGGCGAGGACCGCCACCACGAGCCCGTCCGGCCGGGTCATCACGGCGAACGCGACGAGCACCCCCGCGACGACCGGGCGCCGGGCCACGAGTGCGTAGCAGACGGAGAGCAGCAGGAGGACGAACAGCGGCATCTCGGTGCCGGACGGCCCGTAGACGGCCAGCCCGCTGGCACCCGCGGTGAGCAGCGCGGCGGCGACGCCGAGTGCGGGGCGGGGTTCGGCGCCCTCCGGCAGTGCCCGCTCGACGATCCGGTTCACGAGGAAATACGCGAGCAGCACCGAACCGAGCGCCGCGATGACCCCGAGCGTCACCGCCGCGCCTTCGACGCCGATGCCGAACGCGGCCTTCGGCAGGGAGATGAGCACGAGCCACAGGAAGTTCGCGTAGCCCTCGACCCGCTCGCCCGCGTTGAACACCGGCCCGTTCCCGTCGGCTATGTTGGCCGCGTACCGGAACGCGATGAAAGCGTCTTCGGTGATGGTGGCGAACAGCAGCTGGTGCAGCAGGGAGAACCCGAGGACGAGGGTGAGCACGAAGCCGCGCCAGCCGTGGACGGTGGCGATCCGGCCCCAGGTGGTGACGATGAGCGCGGCCAGCAGGAGCCAGGCGCCCACGACCGCGTAAACCACCCGGCCCCCCAATCTTCGACCGCCTGCCGCGTTCTCACCGCGTGCGAATGATTATCGATCATCCTGGCAGGATGTTGCGTGCGGGTCAGTCAGCACGGGACGATTCCCGTGAATCTTCCCCTTGTGTCACTCATTCGGCCGGGATCGCGCGCACGTGATCAGCCGTTCGGACGTATCGGACGACGCCGGTGTGCGGCTTGCGAGGGTTCAGGAAGCGGTGAGGGAACGCGACGAAGTGGCGCGCGCGGCGACCGCGGCGCCGCCGGCGGTGAGCAGGTCGGCAAGGGTGAACATCACGCGCGACGCGACGGCGAACGCCGTGGCCTGGCCGACGGTGAGGCCGCTCGCGGTGAGGACCGCGACCTGCGCGACCTCGCGGACGCCGACCCCGCTGGGCAGGATGAAGGCGAACGTGCCGACCGTCATCGACACGGCCATCGCGCCGACGCACAGGATGAATCCGTCAAGGCCGGGCGCGCCGACCGAGTTGGCCAGCAGCCACAGGTGCACGCCCTGCAACGCCCACGCCGCCGTCGAGGCGCCGAAGACCTTGCCGACCACCGCCCAGCCGAGCGGATGCTCCAGCGCCGGTCGGCGCAGGATCCGCAGCACGAGCGAGGTGCCCCAGGTCAGGATCTTCGGGTGCAACATGGCGAGGCCGACCGGGATGAGCACGAACAGCCACAGCGCGCGGGGGCTGTTGCTGAACACCGCGGGCGCCGCGAGCAGCGACACGACGAGCGCGGACACCACGCCGACGCCGAGCTGGATCAGCGACGCGGTGAAGATCCGCGCCCTGGCCAGGCCCGCCTTGCGGCCCAGCTCCATCTGCAGCAGGTAGGCCCACACCGAACCGGGGACGTACTTGCCGAGCGAGCCGACCAGGCAGATCTGCGAGCCGCGCGCGTAGCCGATCGGGGCGCCCAGATCGTCGACCATCGCCTGCCACCCGTAGGTGGAGACCATGATCGCCGCGACGAGTGCGAGCAGGCTCAGCAGCGAGGACTGCCAGGCGACGTCGGACAGCGTGTGCCAGAACTCGTCCCAATGCGACACGAGTGCCTTGGCCGCGAAACCGACGACGGCGATGATCGCGACCCAGCGGACGACGTCGAGGATCCGGGCCTTGGCGGATTTCGGCTGTGGGAGGACCGCCGTCCCCTCTTTGCCGGATCCGGCACCCTCCGGCTCAATGGTGGTCGTCACGGGCAGCCCCTTTGAAAAGCGCGGCGGGAGCGCTCAGGCGACGCGATCGCGGACGCGGATTCGCGGACAGACACTGGCACTCCTCACAGCCACGGAAAGCGGCAGGTCAAGCCTGCACCGTGACCAGGCGGCTGAATTCGGCCAGCAGATCGTAACCGTCCCACACCGCCGAGAAGGTGAGGGCCGATCCGAACGGAACGATCCGGTCGACACCGCGGCCGGCCAATTCCGTCACGAATTCCGTCAATTCCGCAGCGCTGAAGCCGAATTGACTGACGGTCTGATCCTTGCGGAGCACGATCGGGACCAGCTCGCCCAGCGTGTCGACCCGCGCGTTGGCGAAGGTGCCCGCGCCCAGCCATTCCCGCGGCAGGCTCGCCGGGTCGGCCAGCTCCAAAGTGGCCAGTCCGTTCCGGTCGGCGCCCGCGCCGTCGAACGAGATGGCGGTGGCGATGCCGTCCACCGCGGCGCCGTACGCCGAGACACGCTTCTGCACGGCCATCGCGGGCTCGGTGACGTGCTGTTTCGTGGCCAGCACCTCGGCGAGCAGCGTGCGGAACTCGCTCCCAGCGGCCTTCGCGCCCTCGGCGTCGCCGACCCAGAACACGGCACGCGGCGACGAGCACGCCGCCTGGTCGAACCAGTACGAGTCGTTGTAGAAGCCTTCCGCGGCCGCGCGGCGCTGGTCTTCGGACGCGTTCTGCCAGCCCGCGACCGACGCCACCGCGAACGACGAGCGGTCCGGGAAGGTCAGGTCACGGGCGTGCGGGGCCAGCGGGTACTTCCGCAGCGCCGCGACCGAGGCGTCACCACCCCAGATCACCCGCAGGTCCGCCGCCAGCGACAGGGCGCCGCTGATCTCGTCGCTGCGGTCGTAGGTGACCATGCGCTGTGTGGCGGTGATCGCCGCCGCGGTCGCCGGGTCCACTTCGGACAACGCGTCGTTCAGCGCGTCGAGCACGGCCTCGGCCGCCCCGGCCGAACGTGAGGAGACGCGGACGACGTTGTGGTTGCCCGCCAGCGCGGACAACGCCCACGAGTACACGAAGATGGTGTCCACATTGGCCGGTGGCACGTGGAAGACGAGCCCGCGCGGGAACCGCAGAGCGCCACCCGAAGTGTCCAAAGTAGACAGTGCCTTGGCGATTTCTCCCTTGCGCAGGAAGAAACCCAGCGAGGCCAGCTCAGGGAACCTGCGCGCTGTCGCGGGCGCGAGCAGCTTGCGCGCGAACTTGGTGACGAACTCGACGATGCGCGGGTCACCCACGCGCAGGCGCCCGCCCGGCGGCTCGGCACTCAGCTCGTCGACGAGCGCGCCGACCTCGATCGAGTCGGCCAGCGGAAAACGTTGAGTCAAGGCACTCATGCGATCGCCTCGCTCCGCGAGACAGTGTCCAATTTCTTTTGGCGCATGATATCCATGATTCGCTCGCAAGCTTCGCTCATGCGGCCGCACCCCCGGAGAACGTGTCGGAGCAGCCGCGGGCCTCGGCCTTGGGCAGGCGGCCGAGCACCGAGAAGTGCTTGCCCGGCCAGTCACCGTCGTCGATTCCGTTGTACACGCCCAGATCCTCGGTGAGCAGGACGTGCCCGGGGTAGGAGCGCGGGAGCGTCGAGACGACCTCGATGACACCCGGCTCGCCGACCGGCTGCTCTTCCCAGGTTTCCGGGTTCCGGATCACGACGTCGGCGAAATCGGGGCAGTACAAGGAGTTCCCGGACGGGCCTTCGAGGAAGACGGTGCCGATCTGCTCGATCATGCCGTAGTAGTTGTGGATCCGGGTGAGCCCGGTGTCCTCTTTGAACCGGCGGCGGAACTCGGTGTTGTCGACCGCGCGGTCGATCAGCTTCTTCCAGCCGCCAGAATGTATGAGGATGCCGTTGGACAGGTCGAGCCCGTTTTCCCGCGCCACCTCGTACAGATACAGCCACACCATGAAGGTGAAACCGAAGATCAGGAACGGCTTGTCCCCGTACTCGGCGAGGAACTTCTTCACCGCTTCGATGTCCGGCTCGTCGTTCTCGTCGAGCACGTAAGTGTGCTTGCGGCCGAAGTTCGCCATGCCCAGCACACCCGCGCCGCGCGCCGAGAACGACCGGCGGTTCTTGATGATGCCGATGGTGTCGACCATCAGCATCGGCAGCCGCTCGCCGCCGAGGACCTCCTGCAGCGTGGCGCCGAGCTGTTTCGTCTGCGCCGCGGCGGCGTCCTTGTCCAGGTAGATCCGCGACGCGCCCGCCCCGGTGGTGCCGGACGAGGTCAGCGTCTTGAACACTTCGGCGTCCGGGATGCTCTTGAGGTCGTGTGTCTTGAACATGCGCACCGGAAGCCACGGCAGGTCCGCGATGCGCTCGAACCTCGTGTCCTCCGCGATGCCCAGCGACGACAGAATTCGTTGGTAGCCAACGGAATTCGCGCGATGGTGCGCGGTCAGCTCGGCGAGCTCGGGCAGCAGCGACGCCTCCCGCTCGGCCTGCGACCGAGTGAACACACTCATACCTGCCCCTCCAACGTCCGGTAGTCGATCTTGCCGCTGGCCAGCAGCGGCACGGTGTCGATGGGCCGCACGTCGAACCCGCTGGTGTGCAGGTGCAGCCGCTCGGACAGCGCCCTCGACGCGTCCTTGCAGATGTCCTTGTCCGCCCCCTCGGCGAACAGCACGACCTTGTCCCCGGCGGGAACGGCGGCCACGACGTCGATCCCGACGGCGGCGGTGCGCACCGCCTGCTCGAGATCGTCGAGGCTGACCCGGTTGCCGAACACCTTGCCGATGCGCTTGAGCCGCCCGGTGATGAACAGGAACCCGTCCTCGTCGAGGTATCCCAGGTCACCGGTGGCCAGCACGCCGCCGTACTCGTCACCCTTGGCCAGCTCCGACTCGTCGTCGGCATAGCCCATCATCACGTTGGGACCACGGTAGACGACCTCACCGACAATTTTCGGATGCGTCGTCTCGGACCCGTCGTCCCGCCGGACCGCGAAGGCTCCACCGGGCAGCGCGGGCCCGGCGGAACCGAGCTTTTCGGCCAGCCGCTCGGCCGGGACGGTGGTCATCCGCGGCGACGCCTCGGTCTGCCCGTACATCACGAACATCCGGCCGCCGACCCCGCGGATCTTGTCGTTGAACTCCGCGACGAGTTCGTCCCGCAGCTTCCCGCCCGCCTGCGTCAGCGTGCGCAGCGTCGGGTACTTCGCCGGGTCGAATTTGAGGCGCCGCAACATTTCGTAGTGGTACGGCACCCCCGCGAGCGAGGTCACCTTGTGCTCGTTCACCGCGTCCCAGAACCCGCGGCCCAGCACACCGGACGGCTCGATCACGACGCTCGCGCCCCGGAGCAGGTGCGAGTTGAGCACGGAAAGCCCGTAGCTGTAGTGCAGGGGAAGGCTCGTCGGCGCGACCTCGTCGGAGTCGATGGCGAGGACCTGCGCGATCGCGTCGGCGTTCGAGAACACCGCGCCACGCGACAGCCGGACGAGCTTGGGGTTGCCGGTGGATCCGCTGGTCGGCAACAGGATCGCGAGTTCGGGATGCGGCTCGACGGCGTCCGCCGTGGTCCGTACCCAGTGCTTGCCGGACTCCGCGTACTCCGCCGGGACGTCGGCCTCGGGCGCGGAAAGCACCGCCGCGGGGCGGAAGCGCTCGATCAGCCCGCCCAGCACGTCGGCGTCGAGTGCCGGGTCGATCAGCGCGATCGCGCGGCCGGACTCGAACGCGGCGAGATAGTTCAGCACGCTTTCCAGATCGACCGACATGCGCGCGAAAAGCACGCCGGCGGGCAGTTCGGCGAGCGCGGCGGCGAGCCGGGCCACCTCGGCGTCCAGTTCCTGACCGGCCAGCGTGCGGCCCCCGGCCACATCGATCAGCCGAGCCCCGACACCCAGCAGGGTCATAGCACCAAGCCTCCGTCGATCCCCAGTACCTGGCCGGTGATGAACGACGCCTCGTCACTCACCAGGAACCGGATCGCCTTCGCCACGTCCTCGGGACGGCCGAGCCGCCCCAGCGGCGTCTTACCCACGTTCTCCGCGACGGCGTCCTCGCTCAGCCCCGCGGTCAGGTCCGTCTCGATCACACCCGGCGCGACCGCGTTGACGCGGATCCCCGAGCGGCCGAGTTCCTTCGCCGCCGAGCGCGCGATGTTCGCCACCGCCGCCTTCGACGCCGCATACACGGTCTGACCAGCACTTCCGTACTCGCCGACGATGCTCGCCAGCACCACGATCGCGCCGGTTTTCTTGCGCATCATCGCGCGCGCGGCCGCCTGCACGGTGTGCAGCGTGCCCGCGACGTTGGTACTCAGCGTGGTCTCGACCAGTTCCTCGCGGATCATGCCGAGGAGCGCGTCCTCCATGATCCCGGCGTTCGCGACGACGACGTCCAGCGCACCGTGTTCCTTGGCGACACCCCTGACCAGCGTCGACACGGCTTTCGCATCGGTGACGTCCAGCGCGAGCCCGGCGGCGGCACCGGCCTCGGCGGCCGCCTGCTTCGCACGCTCCTCGTCACGTCCGGTGAGCACCACCGTCGCGCCCGCCTCGGCGAGCGCCCGCGCGGTGGCAAGGCCGATGCCGCGCGTCCCGCCGGTGACCAGGGCGACCTTGCCGCTGAGATCCCCCATTACTTCGACTGCAGCTCGGTCACCATGTCGACGGCGACCTTGAAGCTGGACATGTCGATGACCTGGTCGGTGTCGAACTCGACGTCGAACTCGTCCTCGATGGCCGCGACCAGCGCCATGTGACCGACCGAGTCCCACGCCTCGATGTCGCGGTACTTCAGGTTCTCGACGTTGACGTCGTCACCGAGGTCCAGTGCCTCGACGAAGACCTCGCGCAGCTTGGGGGCGACATCCGCCATAACCGTTACTCCTAATGCTCGTCGCGCGGGCGAGCGTCCCACGCCTTCACCAAGGTAGAGAGGTCGCCGGGCAGCCGGTCGGCCAGCCCGCCCTCCGGGAGCGATTCCTTCCCTTTGAGCCACGGCCCGAGTGCCTCGATCGTCTCCTCGTCCAAGCCGCGGCGGGACAGCCCGACCTGGTTGACGCCGGTGACACGGGCCGGGTTGCCGACCGCGATGGTGAACGCGCCCACTTCGCGGCGGACCGCCGAGCCCATGCCGACCATCGCGCCGGGGCCGATCACGACACGCTGGTGCAGCACCGCGCCCATGCCGAGGTTGGCGCCGTCCCAGATGTGGCAGTGGCCGCCGGTGATGACGTTCGAGGCGATCGTCACGCCGTCGCCGACCAGGCAGTCGTGCGCGATGTGGCTGCCGCGCAGGTAGTAGCCGTCGTCGCCGAGCGTGGTGGTGCGCCAGGTGCCCTGGTGCACGCTGACGTACTCGCGGATGCGGTTGCGGCTGCCGATGACGACGCCGTGGCCGTCGTGGTCCGGGTCTCCGGTCGGCGCGGCGTCCCAGGCGGCGGGGTGCTCGCGGTTACGGTCTTCCCCCGGCGTGCCGATGGTCACGTGCGGGCCGATCCAGTTGCCGTCGCCGATACGGGCGGGGCCGACGATGACGGTGTACGGGCCGATGACGTTGTCCTCGCCGAGTTCGACGCCTTCGCCGATGACGGCCGTCGGGTGGATCCGGTTAGACACGAGTTTCCATTCGTCGGCGGCTGCTGGCAGCCTGGGGGGTCAAGGCCGGGCAGCAGCGCCCGGTAACGTGTGGCCCGCGTTGTGCAGGGCGGCCGGGCGCAGCACCGGCGGCTTTCCGGCCTCACGGCCTGAGCGCTCAGCACTGTACCCGACGCACCGAAACCACCTGCCGAGAGAGACTTGCCGATGATCCCCATCACCGTGGTCGACGTCCGTGACGCGGAGGACCTCGTCGTCGAGGTGCTGCGCTCCGGCGCCATCGCACAGGGACCGATGGTCAAGCGCTTCGAAGAAGCCTTCACCGGCGTCACCGGAACCAAGCACGCGGTCGCGGTGAACAGCGGCACGACCGCGCTGGTGGCCGCGCTGGAGGCGCTGGACCTCCAGCCCGGCGACGAGGTCGTCACCTCGCCGTTCACCTTCGTCGCGACGCTGAACGCGATCCTGGAGGCGGGCGCGACGGTCCGGTTCGCCGACATCCGGCGCGACGACTTCGCGATCGACCCGGACGCGGTCGCCGCGGTGATCACCGACCGCACCAAGGTCCTCATGCCGGTGCACCTGTACGGCCAGACGGCCGACATGGGCAAGCTCGCCCCGCTGGCCTCGGAGCACGGGCTGCACGTGATCGAGGACTCGGCGCAGGCCGTCGGCGCGTCGTTCGAGGGCAAGCCCGCCGGGTCGTACGGCATGGGCTGCTTCTCGCTGTACGCGACGAAGAACACGACGACCGCCGAGGGCGGCGTCATCACCACGGACGACGACGCGCTCGCCGACAAGCTGCGGCTGCTGCGCAACCACGGCATGCGCGCCCGCTACCAGTACGAGCTCGCCGGGCACAACTGGCGGATGACCGACCTGCACGCGGCGGTCGGCATCCCGCAGATGGCCAAGATCGACCAGATCATCGCCGCCCGGCAGGCGAACGCGAAGCGGCTTTCGGACGGTCTCGCCGGGACGCCGGGGCTCGACGTCCCGCAGGTGCTGCCCGGCCGTGAGCACGTGTGGCACCAGTACACGGTTCTGGTCGGCCCGCACGCGATGCTCTCGCGGGACGAGTTCGCCGCCGCCCTGACCGAAAAGGGCGTCGGGAACGGGATCTACTACCCGAAGATCGTCTTCGACTACGACTGCTACCGCGGCAACCCGCTGATCCCGGACGCGCGCACCGAGGACTTCCCGGTGGCTGCTTCCGTTGCGGCACAAGCACTTTCGCTTCCGGTGCACCAGCACCTGAGCGAGTCCGACCTTGACAAGATCATCGAGACGGTTCGCGAGGTACTGGGCGCATGACGCACCGCATCGCTCTCATCGGCACCGGCAACATGGGCTCGCTGCACGCCCGTGTGCTTTCGGCGAACGAACGGGTCGAGCTGGTCAGGGTGGTGGATCCGCGCGAGGAGGCGGGGCGCGCCGTCGCCGATCGCTACGAAACCCAGTGGGCGCCGGAGATCGGCTCACTGTCCGATGTGGACGCCGTGGTGCTGGCCTCGGCCACCGAGGTGCACTACGACCTGGCGCAGGAGATCCTCGGCCAGGGCAAGCCGCTGCTGGTCGAGAAGCCGGTGTGCAACAGCCTCGAGGCCTCGCAGGAGATCGTCGGGCTGTCGGCGAGCAAGGACGTCCCGCTGATGTGCGGGCTGCTGGAGCGCTACAACCCCGCGGTGATGACGGCGCGGGCGCTGGTCAACGAGCCGGTGCACCTGATGGCGCGGCGCCACGGCCCGTACGCGCCGCGGATCAAGACCGGCGTCGCGTGGGACCTGCTGGTGCACGACGTCGACCTGGCGATCCAGTTCTTCGGCGGCGCGACCCCTTCGCGGGTCACCTCCGGTGCCGGGTACTTCCACCCGTCGTCGGTGGAAGGCGCCGAGGACACGATCGAGACGGTGCTGTCGTTCCCGACCGGGCTGGCCACGGTTTCGGCGTCGCGGCTGGGGCAGCGCAAGGTGCGCTCGCTCGTCGTGTCGGAGCTGGACCGGCTGATCGAAATCGACCTGCTGCGCCGCGACGTCACCATCTACCGCCACGTCTCGCACGACTCGGTGACGCCGGACGGGCTCGGCTACCGGCAGCAGACCGTCATCGAGATCCCGGAGCTGGTCACCGCGCGGGAGCCGCTCGCCACGCAGCTGGACCGGTTCGTGGATCTGCTGGAGGGCAAGGTCGACGCCGAGGACGAGCGGTCGCGGATCCTGCCTTCGCACGATGTCGTCGCGCAGGTGCTGACGCAGGCCGCTGCCTGAGGTTTTCTTTCGTTTGGTCCATGGGGCCCGTACGTCCGTCCGTTGTGGACAGTCAGGCGGAGCGGGCGAGGGCGGCGCGGACGATCGCGGTGACCCGGTCGGCGACGTCTTCCGGGGATTCCTCGGGGTCGACGACCAGGTGCCGGTCCGCCCGGTAGGTCGCGATCTCGGCGATCATCTGACCGACCTGCCAGTGCTGATCCGACGAGGCCGGGGAAGCGGACGACGCCGAGTCGAAGAGCACCACGAGATCCGGGGCGGGATCGGCGGCCCAGGAGGCGAGTTCGCGCAGGTCGTCGACATCCTCGGCGGCGGAGGCGAGCGGCACCAGTTCGGCGAAACGCCGCGTGACCACGATGCGCCCGGACTCCAGCGCCGACGTCACGCGCTCGACGGAGTCGGCGTGCACCGCGGCCGCCACGAGCGCACGCGCCCGCGTCCCTGTGAGGTCGACCAGCGACACCACGTCGTGCTGCCGCGCGAGATCCATCGCCGGGTCGACGGCACACAGAGAGTCACCGAATTCGACGCCGAGCCGTTCGACGAGCCGGCTCGCGCGTGTCCCGTCGGTTTCGCCTTCCAGCACAAGGAGAAATCCCCGCGTGTGCGCGGGCCGCCTGCTCATCACGCGGACCAGGTCGGCGATCCCGGGCGACTTGCTCTTGGCGTCCATCTGCCGGTACGCGACGACGCCGATCACGGCGCACACCACCCCGGCGCCGAGGATCACCGGGCGGGTGCCGTCGACGACCAGCGGGTGCCCCCACAGGGAGAACCGCTGCTTTCCGATCACCGTGATCAGGATCGGCGTGACCGCCACCGTGCAGCCGACCACGACCTTCAGCATCGACTGGTAGATCGCGTTGATGCGGCCACGCATCGCGTCCTCGACCTTGGACCCGATGATCGTGATCCCGGTGAGGAACGCCGTCCCCGCACACGCCCCGACCAGCGTCACGGCGATCATCGCGACGGTCAGATGCGGCGAAAGCGCCACCGGGATCAGGCAGATCCCGGCCAGCACGATGGCGAGACCGAACAGCCGCGCGTGCGGCACCCGGCGAGCCAGCTTCGGCGCGCCGAGCAGCCCGGCGACGAGACCGACGAAGATCGCGAGCAGCAGCAGGCCGAACGCCGCCTGTCCACCGAGCAGGCTCAGCGCGTACGGCTGCGCGGCGCCCACCACGGCCCCGCCGGCGGCGAACGCGCCCATCATCCCGATGAGCAGCCCGCGCACGACGCGGTTGCCGCGGATGTAGCGGGCGCCGTCCCGCAGCATCTCGCGGAATCCCGGCCCCGCGGGACCACCGGGGCGGACGCGGGCGACCCGCTGCGACAGCTCGGGCAGCCGCGTGGCGATCGAGACGGCGCTCGCGAGGTACAGCAGCGCGGCGATGACCACGCACAGCTTCAGGAAGCCGCGAAGGCCCAGCATGTCCTGCGGCACATGGAAAACCGCGGGGATACCGGTGACGAAGGTGAACAGCCCGCCGCCGATCGCGACCGAAACGCCGTACGTCATGACGAGGCCGAGCTGCGTCGCGGACTCGACCTGTTCAGGACCGCGCAACAGGTTCGGCAGCGCGGCGTCCTTGCAGGGAATCCACATGATCGCGGCGACCTGGACCAGGAACGTCCCCGCGAAAACCCACCAGTACTCGTCGACGAACACGATCGACAGCAGCAGTCCGAACCGCAGGACGTCGGCGATCACCATCACGACGCGCCGGTTGAACCGGTCGGCCAGCAAACCACCGATCGGCGCGAACACCAGGCCCGGCAGGATGTTCGCGAAGAGGACGCCGCTGAACGCGAAGTTCATGCCGATGGCGTTCGGCGCGAGCTTTCCGGCAAGCGCGGCGAGCGTCATGACGGTCAGCCAGTCGGCGGAGCTGCACAGCCCGGTGACCAGCCACAACCGGCGAAAGGGCCGGGACGCCAGCACTCGTCGCGCGAGATGAATGGTGGACGTCCGGGGTTTCTCGGAAACCGTGTCCACGGTTGGCATGCCGATGTGGACACACCCCTTTCCGGCTCTGTTCGCGGAGATCCGTCGGGCTGAGCGACGGTATCACCGCAGGTTGCGGCCGTTCTCGCGCAGTCCGCCCGTGTACAGAGCGCAACAATGGGGTTCTATTTTCGGCGATTTTCCGGCGTGCTCCGGTGACGGAATGCGCCTGGGGGAACACTCTTTGCGACACTCGGAGCGGGCGCGCAGTGGAGCGAACTCCGCCTGAAGTCGAACTCGCGTGATTGGGCGCGTAACTCGCGTGATTGGACGGAGAACTCGCGTGATTGGGCGCGTAACTCAGGTGGTCACGGGCGTTGGGTAGGCGACGGGGCTTCGGTGGCCAGCGGCGTCGATGGCGCGTAGGCCGAAGAAGACGTTGTCCTTGGACAGGTCGATCTTCGCGCTCGTGACGTCGCCGACGTCGATGCGGTGCGTCCAGTCCGGTGCGGTCGTCTCACGCCACAGGACCTCGTAGCCGACGGCCCCTGCGGAGCGCTGCCACTGCAACTCGCTGGAGTTGGTGAGCGCGGCCGTCCGGATGCCCACCCCGACCGGCGTTCCCGGCGCGGTCGCCAGTGACCACAGTGCGGCACCGTTGACCCGCGCGACCCTGGCGATGAAGCCGAAATCGCAGAACTCCGGCAAATCCCCGAACTGGACACCGTTCTCGACGCGGACGTTCTGGTGCTGGTGCGCGAAATTCTCGGCGGGCTCGGTGAACCGCGCGGCCGGATAACGCTGCTCCAGGAACGGAATGTGGTCACCGCCGCGCAGGTACCGGTCGCGGCGATAGACCACGCGCACGTTCATGCCGGTCGCGTCGTTTTCCGCAACAGAACGGACGAACCGCGCGAGCTGACGCGGCGGCGAGTCGTTCTCGCCGCCGATGCTGCGCCGCAGGTTCGCTTCGGCCGGGGTCTCGGCGGTCGGGACGCCCTCGGCGAACAGGCGGATGGTGCGCGGGTCACGGGTGCCGTCGTCGGCGGTGCTGGAGCCGACGATGTCATTGGTGAACATCGCCTGCACGTCCGTGTTCGCCGCCCGGAACCGCGTCGCCATGTGCCGCGCGCCGTGGAGTCCCTGCTCCTCGCCCGCCACCGTGGCGAACACGATGGTCGCGGCGGTCTTCCGGGTCGCGAACACCCTGGCCAGCTCCATCGACACCGCGACACCGGACGCGTCGTCGTCGGCGCCGGGTGCGTCGCTGGTGGCGTCCATCGGGTCGGAACAGCGCGAGTCGTAGTGGCCCGAAACGACGTAGACGCGCCCGGGATCGGACGTCCCGCGCAACGTCGCGAGGACGTTGGTGATGCGAGTCGGCACCGGGACGCGGTCGCCGGGTGGCTGGACAAAGGACTGCGACTCGACGGTCATCCGCCCGTCCGACGCGGCGGCGTAGCGCTGCAGCTCGGCGAAGATCCAGTCGCGGGCGGCACCGATGCCGCGTTTCGGATCGTCCTGCGAGGAAAGCGTGTGCCGGGTGCCGAACGAGGCCAGCTTGCGCACGATCGCCTCGACGCGCCGCTCGTCCACCTCACGCAGGATCGCGCGTAACTCCCGGTCCGGGCGCTGCGGCAGCACCGGACGTCCGGGCCCGCGATCGCCGAGTTCCGCCGCTCCGGCGGGCGTGCCACCAAGAGCCGTCGCGGCGACGGGAAGCGCCGCCGATGCCGCCAGGAAAGCCCGCCTCCGCACCATGCCGACCTTGATACCGCCGCGGCTCGCCGCGGGATACCGCCGACGGTATGCGAATCAGAGCCGCTGGGCGCGGGGCGTGGTGAGGGCGTTCAGGTCGATGGTGATCGGAGTGCCCTCGAAGTCCAGTTCGGCGGCACCGGAGTGCTCGCCGAAGTTCTCGTACTCGCCCTCGACCAGGCGGTAAGTGATCATGCTGACCGGGTCGTCGAGGTCGACGATCCAGTAGTGCTCGATGCCGACCTCGGAGTACTCGGAGAACTTCATCACCCGATCGGTCCGGCGAGTGCCCTCCGACAGTACCTCGATCACCAGGCGTACGTTCTCAGCACCGAGCCGGGCTGTTTCCGCATCTACGAGCTTACTCGGAGCGACAACTACATCGGGTACCCGGACGGTCAGCGGCGACTCGTGGATGACCACCTCGACCTCGCTGAACGCGCCGAACTCGGCGGGCAGCCGAGCATCAAGCAGGTAACCGAGGCGGGTGACCGCCCGCTGGTGGAACCACAACGGACGCGGCGACACGAGAAGTACCCCTTCGACCACTTCGACCTGGAACTCCGGGGTTTCCGGCAGCTCGGCCCAGTCGTCAAGGGACAGGAGATGGTGAGGCCAGTCCACGACACTCATCCGCCTTCTCCTTCACCGTGCGTTACTGGAACCAGTCTCGCATGGAGCCTGCCGTATTGCTACTGCTCTGTGTAGTCGCCCGATGGGGCGCCCCAGCCTGTTACATCGCCGCCACGCTCCTCCGCGATCGCCCGCCGCCGCGCGTTCTCCGCGCGCACTCGGTCCACTTCGGACTGGATGTATTCCTCGTCGTAGCGCTGGAACACCCGCGCCGGATTCCCCGCGACCAGCGAACGCGGCGGAACGTCCTTGGCCACCACGGAATTCGGCTGTACCGTGGCGAAATCGCCGATCGTCACGCCTGCCATGATCACGACGAGGCCGCCGATGAAACAGCCCTTGCCGATCTTCACGGGTTTGCGCTCGATCAGGTCGCTGCCGGAATGGTTCTGCAGCGTCATGTTCGCCAGCCAGCTGGAATGCGTGAAAATCAGCGTGTTCAGCCCGATGCTGGTGTGCTCGCCGATTTCCAGCCCGCCGCTCGCGTCCAGCGCGGCGCCCTCGCCGATCCAGCAGTGTTCGCCGATCCTGAGGTTCTCCGGGCTGATGATCTTGACGCGTTCCCGCACCCGCGTGGTTTCCGGCAGTCCGTAGAACTTCGCGCGCTCGGCGTCGTTCATGTACTGCGAAACCAGCTCGGTCAGGATCTGCGGGCGCAGCCGGTTGCTGCGCTCGTCATCGAAGAACATCGGCGTCCGCCACGAGTTTGTCGAAGGTGCGCAGGTGTTCCTCGGCGACGACGTCGAGGCCGAAGTTGGCCCGCACCATGGCACTTTCGCTGCGCGCGATCGCGGCGCGGTGTTCCGGGTCGTCGAGCAGTTCGAGGACCGTGCGCGCGACGGCTTCCGCGTCGTCCGGCCGCACCAGCAGGATGTTTTCGCCGTTGCGCAACTGGATTCCGGGGTAGTTGTCCTCGGTGACCGACGCGATCGTGGCCGTCTCCGAGAGCATCGCCTCCAGCGACGCCGTGCCGCAGCCGCCGTTGAGGTCGTGCGTGACGATGTCGGCCGCGGCGAAGTACGCCGGGACGTCTTCCTTCGGCACCGCGCCGGTGACGATCAGCGACTCGGCGACACCGAGTTCCTCGGCCCGCTTGAGAAACGCGTCGTGGTAGACGCGGCCGACAACGACGACCTTCACCCCGGGATGTTTGTCCACAATGGACGGCAATGCTTCGACGAGCGGAAGCCGGTTGCGCAGCGGGATGACGTGCCCGAGTGAGACGATCAGCGGCGCGTCACCGATTCCGTGTTCCTCGCGGACGTCCTTCGTCAACGGCTTGTCGAAGTGCGCGACGTCGACCGCGATCGGGAAGTACTCGGAGTTCGCGTCGTTGGTGCCGTAGCGCTCGACGCAGTAGTCGACGCCCAGCTTGTCCAGGATGACGTACCGCGGCCTGAGGTAGCGCAGGATCGGCCGCACCAGCACCGCGTCAAGGAACCGGAACACGCTTCCATACAGCTTGTTGTCGCTGATCAACAACGTGTGGATGGTCAACAGCGCCGGAATTCCGTGCCGCCGCGCGTAAATCCCGGCCAGCCACGAAAGGTCGAAGAACTGGCCGTGCAGGTGGATCGCGTCCGGTTTGAACTCGTCGAGCAGCTTCCACAGCCGCCGCCAGTTCCCCGGCCGCAGCGACGCGAAGCTCATGTCGAAGTCGATCGACAGGCCGAGCTGCGGCATCTTGACCGCGGGCAGCCGGACGACGCGGTAGCCGTCGCGCTCCTCCTCGGCGGGCGCATCGGCGTAGGCCGCGGTGATCGCGAGGACCTCGTGGCCGCGCGCGGCGAACTGAGCGGCGAGCGACGCGGCCATGTGCGCGCTGCCGCCCACGCGCGGCGGGAAGAAGTTGTTCACCACCGCGATGCGCAGCGCACGCCCTTGTGCGGGTCCCGCGGAGGTCACGGGGTGTCACTCACCAGTTCACGCATACCGTCCTCGACCGAGATCTTCGGCTCCCAGCCGAGGACCTCGCGGGCGCGGGTGATGTCGGCGGCGCGGCGCGACACCAGTACGTCGCGGTCGTTGAACTGCGGCTCGACGTCGACGCCGACAGCCTCGATGAGGATCTTCGCCAGCGTCGCGATGGACGTGTCGATGCCGGTGCCGATGTTGATCGGCAGGTTGCCGCGCGCGGATTCCAGCGCGGCGACCACGGCCCGCGCCAGGTCGGAGACGTGCACGAAGTCCATCGACTGGTCGCCGCGGCCGTCGATGATCGGCGGCTGGCCGTTGCGCAGGCGCTGGATGAAGTGGTTGATCACCGAGGTGTAGTAGGCCTCGATCTTCTGGCCGGGGCCGTACACGTTGAAGAAGCGCAGCGCGTTCCAGGACAAGCCCTTCTGCCGCTCGTAGAACCCGAGCAGGTCCTCGCCGGCGCGCTTGCTGATGCAGTACGGAGTGAGCGGGCGCAGCTCGTCGTCCTCGTGCATCGGCAGCCGCTCGGGGTCGCCGTAGACCGAGGCCGTGGACGCGAACACCAGGCGCTCGACGCCTTCGTCCGCGGCGGCGGCGAAGACGTTGTGGTTGCCGATCATGTTGATGTCGATCGACTCGTGCGGGTCGGCGATCGACTTGTTGATCGACACCGTGGCGAAGTGGATGACGTGCGTGCAGCCGCGCATGGCCTCGCGCACCGCGCCGCCGTAGCGGACGTCCTTCTCGACCAGCTCGACCTTGCCGGTGGCGACGAACTCGTTGACCCTGGCGCGGTCGCCGCGGGTCATGTTGTCGAGGATCCGGACGGTGTAGCCGCCCTCGATCAGCAGCGGGATGACGTGCGCGGCGATGAACCCGCCGCCCCCGGTGAAGAGGACCTTCTTGTCGGACATGGTCACGCTTTCTCCTCGATCGGCGTCCGGGCGGTGGGCAAGGGATTTCCGGCCTCCGCGGCCTGAGCGTTGAACACAGTTGCTCATCTGAGGCTGTGCACGGCGTCGCGCACGGTCGCGGTGACGCGGTCGACCTCGGTGTCGGTGAGGTTCGCGTGCATGGGGACGGCGAGGTGGCGGGCGAAGGCGTCGGCCGAGACCGGCAGCGGCGGCTGGTCGCCGTAGATCGGCTGCAGGTGCGAGGCGTAGGTGCCGAAGTTGCACTGGACGCCCTGCTCCCGGATCCGCAACGCGAGCGCGTCGCGGCTGATCTCCGGCGCGACGGTGAGGATGTAGGCCTGCCACGGGTGTTCGCGGTCGGGCAGTTCGACCGGGACAGTCAGTCCGTCGATGTCGGCGAACGCCTCGTGATAGCGCTTCGCCACCGACCGGCGGGCGGCCAGCAGATCCGGCAGGCGGTCCAGCTGGACGTTCATGATCGCGGCCTGGATGTCCGAAAGCCGGAAGTTGTAGCCCAGTTCGTGGAAGCTCGGGATCGGCAGGCTGTTGGAACCTTCGCGGGAAATCGCGGGTTCGATGCCGTAGGTGTGCAGCTTGCGGGCCCGCGCGATCAGGTCCTCGCGGTCGGAGACCAGCGCGCCACCCTCGCCCGCGGTGATGCCCTTGCGGCCGTGGAAGGAGAACGCCGCGAGGTCGGCGAGGCTGCCCGCCGGGCGCGTCCGGTACGTCGCGCCCGCGGCGCAGGCGGCGTCCTCGAACAGCCAGAGGCCGTGCTTGTCGGCGATCGCGCGGTACTCGTCGAAGTCCCCCGGCTGACCGGCGACGTCGACGGCCAGGATGCCGACGGTCCGCGGCGTGATCGCGGCCTCGATCGCGGCCGGGTCGGCGCTCCAGATGTCGGGGCGGATGTCGGCGAACACCGGCTTCGCGCCCGCCTGGACCACGGCGTGGCCGGTGGCGGGGAAGGTGTAGTCGCCGACGATGACCTCGTCACCGGGCTGGACGCCGAGCACCTTGAGCCCCAGGAACAGGGCGGAGCCGCAGTTGCTCGTGCTCAGTGCGTGGGCCGTGCCGACGGTGCGCGCGAAACGCTCCTCGAAGCGGCGGCAGGCGGGCCCCGCGCCGGCGAGCCAGCCGGAACGGAACACCTCGGCCACGGCGGCCAGCTCTTCGTCGCCGACGGTCGGCTGGCCGAGGACCACGGGTTCCTCGCTGTTCGACATACCTCTCCCATTGCGTGGGGACGCGGCGAAGTGTATAGAGCACCGGATGCCTAGAGCCTTTCGGGTGACATCCGGGCGTGGCGTGACGCAAGGGGCAAGTGGGACGTTGACGCCGTTCCTGCTCGTCGGCGGCTTAGGCTGACCGTATGCGCTTCGGCATTCTGGGGGAGATCGCCGCGTGGGACGCCGGCGGCGGCCGGATCGCGCTCGGCGGCCCACGATCGAGAGCACTGCTCTCGCTGCTCGCGTTGGAGGCGGGTCATTTCGTCTCCGCCGAGCGGCTCATCGACGGGATGTACGGCGATTCCCCGCCGGACGGCGCGGCCAACGCCCTCCAGTCGCAGGTGTCGAGGCTGCGGAACGCGTTGAAGGACGTCGCGGTCGTCGAGTTCACGTCGGCCGGGTATCGGCTCGACGTCGACTCCTCCGAAGTCGACGTACACCGCTTCGAGCATTTGGCAACCGAAGGGCGTCGCGCGCTGGCTTCCGGCGACGCGGTCCGCGCGGCGGAGTGGCTACGCGACGCGCTGGCGTTGTGGCGTGGGCCCGCGTTCGCGGATGTCCCCGAAGCCCCGTTCGTGGCCGCGCAGATCACCCGGCTGGACGAGCTGCGGGCGGACGTCGCCGGTGACCGCGTCGACGCCGAACTGGCGCTGGGGCAGGCGCAGGACGTCGTGGGCGAGTTGCGCTCGGCGATCGCGGAACACCCGCTGCGGGAACGGCCACGTGCGCAGCTGATCCGTGCGCTGAACGCGTTGGGGCGGCCTGCCGACGCGCTCGCCGCGTTCGAGGAGGCGCGGCGGACGCTGGCCGACGAGCTGGGCGCCGACCCTGGTCCAGACCTCGCCGATGCGCATCTCGCGGTGCTGCGAGGATCGCCGGAGAAGCCGTCGACTGCGGCTGCGTTGCCCGCCCAGCTCACCAGCTTCGTGGGCCGCGACGACGAACTGCGTCAGGTTTCGGAGCTGCTGAAGCGCGGCAGGCTCGTCACGCTCGTCGGGCCGGGCGGCACCGGGAAGACGCGGCTCGCGATCGAGGCTGCCAGTGCCGCGCCAGAGCAGGCCACGTTCGTCGGGCTCGCTCCGCACGCCGAAGGCACCGAGCTGCCGCAGGCGGTCTTGGCGGCGCTCGGCCTGCGCGACGGGTCGCTCAGCACTCGCGGCGACGGCGTCGCGCGGGACCCGGCGGATCGGCTCGTCGCGGCGCTGGCCGAACGCGCCGGGCTGCTGGTACTGGACAACTGCGAGCACCTGATCGACGCTGTCGCGCGGTTGGTGGCCCGGCTGCTCGCGGCGTGCCCCGGGCTGCGGGTGCTCGCCACCAGCCGGGAGCCACTGGGCATCACCGGCGAGCTGCTGGCGCCGGTCCCCCGGCTCGCGGTGCCGCCGCCTGGGACCTCGGCGGCGCGAGCGCTGGACTACGCCGCGGTCCGGCTCTTCGCCGACCGCGCGGGTGCGGCCGATCCGGCGTTCGCGGTGGACGAACGGACCATCGGCGACGTCCAGCACGTCTGCGCGGCGATGGACGGGCTGCCGCTCGCGATCGAGCTGGCGGCAGCGCGGGTCCGCGCGCTGCCGGTCGGCGAGATCGCGGCCCGGCTCGACGACCGGTTCCGGCTGCTGGCCCGCGGAAGCCGGGCGGCCGACGCACGGCATCGCTCGCTGCGCGGCGTCGTCGAGTGGAGCTGGGACCTCCTCGACGAGGACGAGCGGCGGCTCGCACGCAGGTTCACCGTGTTCGCCGGTGGTGCGACGCTGGTCGCGGCGGAGCAGGTCACCGACGTCGCCGACACACTCGACCTGCTGCCCGGCCTTGTCGACAAGTCGCTCGTCGAGGTCGTCGGCGGCCGCTACCGGATGCTGGAGACGATCCGCGCGTTCTGCGCCGAGCAGCTGACCGCCGCCGGCGAGGACGAGGAGCTGCGGCGCGCGCACGGCGCGTATTTCCTGCGGCTGGCCGAGGAGGCCGACCCGAAGCTGCGCACGGCCGACCAGCTGGCGTGGCTGGACCGGCTCGACGCCGAGTACGACAACCTCCTCGCCGCACTGCGCTGGTCCGCCGAGTCGGCGTCCGACATCGCGATGCGGCTGGTCACGGCGTTGTCGATGTACTGGTGGATGCGGGGTCGCCGGTTCGAGGGGGCGGCGCTCGCACTGGAGGTCGTCCGGCATGTCGGCGCCGAACCGCCCACCGAGCGGATCGACGACCTCGTGGTGTGCGTGCTGAACGCGATGTCGAGCGCGCCCGACGACGAGCTGGTGACCCGGCACGCCGCGCTGGTCGAGAGGTATGCCGACGACCGGGTGACCACGCTGCGGCATCCGGCGCTGACCATGTTGCTGGGCATCGTGCACGGTCCGCCGGGCGACGACGAGGACCTGGTCCGGCAGGCCGAGCTGCTGCAGGCCGACAGCGATCCGTGGGTGCGGGCGCTGGTGCCGACGGGGCTCGGCCTGTGGGCAATGATGACCGGCAGGCTGGCCATGGCCGAACAGTCGCTGCGCGAAGCGTCGACGCGGTTTCGCGCGCTCGGTGAACGCTGGGGCCTGTCGATGACGCTGGATCACCTTTCGCAGTTGCTGAGCTGGCAGGGCCGCTATGCCGAGTCGCTGGACCTCATGGGCGAGGCGATAGCACTGATGCAGGAGCTGGGCGCCACCGACGACAACGCCGACCTGTTGTGCCGCCGGGGCGACAGCCGCGCCGCGCAGGGAGACCTCGCAGGCGCGCGGGAGGACTACGAGGTCGCGATCGCACTCGCGAAGCGCGCCGGGATGCCGGAAAGCCGCGCTCTCGGCTACCTCGGTCTTGCCGGGCTCGCGCGGCGCGGTGGCGATCTGGAAGCGGCGGGGGCGCTGAGCGAACGAGCGCTGGCGGAGTGTCCCGGCGGGTCGTTCGCCACCGAAGGAGTGCGGACGGCGGCGATGATCTCGCTCGGCTGGATCGCCGTGGAGCGGGGCGTGGCCGCCGAAGCCGGGGAACGGTACCGGCTGGCACTGCTCTCGGGCCGCCGATGGCACGACGGGACCGCGGTGGCCTCGGCGCTGGAGGGGCTGGCCGGGGTGGCGATGCTGGAGAACGAGGGCGAGCGCGCGGCGCTGCTGCTCGGGGCCGCGGTCGCCGTGCGCGGCACGGCCATGGCCGGTGACTTCGACGTGGCACGCGTGCGTTCGGCGGCGCGGGACCGGATCGGGCTCGACGCGTTCGACCGCGCCTACGGGAGCGGGCTGACGATGCCCCGGCAGAAGGCGTTGACGACGGCCGGGGTGCCCGCTGGGCCGTGATCGTCGGCTTCGCGTGATTCGGCGTTGCGGTTCGGCTTTGCGCGGTTTGGCTTCGCGGTTTGGTTTTCGCGGCCTGACGCACTGTGCTTCGTGATCGACTTTTGGTGTTCCGCGTGCCTC
The DNA here is from genome assembly GCF_042741125.1 of Amycolatopsis sp. NPDC058986. Classification (NCBI taxonomy): domain Bacteria; kingdom Bacillati; phylum Actinomycetota; class Actinomycetes; order Pseudonocardiales; family Pseudonocardiaceae; genus Amycolatopsis; species Amycolatopsis sp. NPDC058986. The sequence goes on from NZ_JBHYJW010000075.1 coordinate 33,196, forward strand.
GCGAGTACTGTCCCTTGTGGACGCGAACCACAGTCCTTTATGGACATTCACGCGTGGTTTTCGTTGCTGTATCCCCTAGGGCAACCCCCACCCTCCCGGGGGCACCCCTGCAACCAGCGTATCGCGCCAGGGGGTCTCAGCGGGGGCGGTCGGTGAATCTGTGGATAGCCGAACCCGTTGTGGATAACTTCGCCCTGGGACCCGGCGGGTCGTGAAGCTGGTTCCGCGAGGCCGCATCCTGTCCCGAACGACGCGGTGCTGATGTTGAACAGTGCTGTCGGTTATTGCTGGCGGTGAGGTGCCGAGGGACGCCTTCGGTGCGCTCGATGCGCCGAGGGACGCCCTCGTCGCACCCAACGCACCCAGGGCGTCCCTCGGTATCCCCGGCAGGCGGGCGGACGGTGCGTGAACGGTGCGCGGACGGTCAGCGCCGCCGGTCAGTGTCCCGGTACCCACCGCGCGACCGCCAGGGGACGGCCGCGCCGAGACACCTCCGGAGGGGGATCCGATGGCTCAATTGTCCGCACGCCGCAAAGTCGGGATCGTGCTCGTCTGCGTGCTCGCGCAACTGCTCATCGCCGTCGACATGACCGTGCTGCATCTGGCGATCCCGGCGCTGTCCGAAGCGCTGCACCCCAGCACCACACAGGTGCTCTGGATCGCCGACGGCTACGGCTTCGCACTGGCCGGGCTGCTCATCACGATGGGCAACCTCGGCGACCGCATCGGCCGCAAGAAGCTGCTGCTGACCGGCGCCGCGCTCTTCGGCGTCGCGTCGATCGGCACCGCGTACGCGCCGAGCGCCGAATTGCTGATCGTCGCGCGTGTCCTGCTGGGCGTGGCCGCGTCGACACTGATGCCGTCGACACTGTCGATCATCCGCAACGCGTTCACCGGTAAGGAACGCACCGCAATCATCGGCCTTTCCAGCGGGCTCACGATCCTCGGCTTCGGGCTCGGCCCGCTGATCGGCGGCGCGCTGCTCGGCCATTTCTGGTGGGGTTCGGTGTTCCTGGTCAACGTTCCGGTCGTCGTCCTGCTCCTCGTCGCGGGCGTACTGGTCCTGCCGGAGTCGCGCAATCCGTCGCCGGGCCGCATCGACGTGCTCAGCGTCGGCCTCTCGGTGCTGGGCGTGCTCGGTGTCGTGTACACGATCAAGGAGGTCGCTTACAAGGGCTTCGCGCACTGGGACGTCGGCGTCGCGGCCGTCATCGGAGTCGCGGGCCTGGTGACGTTCCTGCTTCGACAGCCCCGGCTCACCGAACCGCTGGTGGATCTGGCGCTGTTCCGGCGGCGGGCGTTCTCGGCGACGATCGGGACCACCGTCGTGGCGATGTTCGCGCAACTGGCGGTGTCGATCTTCGCGACGCAGTACTTCCAGCTCGTCGTCGGTTGGTCACCGCTCAAGTCGGGATTGGCGGGGCTCCCCGGGATGGGCGGCGCGCTGGTCGGTGGCGTGCTCAGCGGGCTGGCCATCAAGACGTTCGGCCGCGCCGCGACGATGGCCGCAGGCTGCGCGCTGTCGGCCGCGGGTTTCGCGCTGTACAGCCGGATCGAGGTCGTCACCGGATATCCGTACCTCGTCGTGACAATGGTGGTGTTCGGGCTCGGGCTGGCGTTGATCATCACCGTCGCCACCGACACGGTGCTCGGCGTCGTGCCCCGGGAGCGCGCCGGGGCGGCCTCGGCGATCTCCGAAACGGCGACGGAGCTCGGTGGTGCGCTGGGCATCGCGATCCTCGGCAGCGTCCTGGGCGCGCTATACCGCGACAATCTGGTGCTGCCGACCGGCCTCTCGCCCGAGGCCGCCACCGCGGCGCGCGAGACGCTCGGCGGGGCCGCACAGGTCGCGGCCCAGCTCCCCGGCGGGCTGGGGGCGCAGCTGTTCGACAACGCGCGGCAGGCGTTCGTGAGCGGTGTTCAAGTGACGCTGCTGGCTTCGATGGTCCTGATGGCGCTGCTCGCGGTGGCCTCGTACCCGGCGTTGCGCGGCGTCCCGAAAATCCTCGAGGACCCGGACGCCGAGGACACGCCCGTCGCCCCGGTCGCTGTCTGACCCGGCTGTCCGTGAAGGCCTCCTTCACGGCGTTGAGCGCCGGTAAGGAGGCCTTCACGGACCTTTACGACCTCGGCGCGGCGAGCGGGACGGCGTAGCGGTCGCCCGAGCGGATCATCGCCCGCAACGGCTTCACCGCCACCGCGAGCAGCCGCGCCGCGAGGGGACGGCCGTTACGCCGCGCGATGTCGGGGCCGAACCGGTCCATCAGGGCCACCAGCCCCGGCAACGTGCGCACGAACAACGTCGCCTCGGCGATCAAGCCTTCGTCGTCGAAGCGCAACACGGTCGCCTCTTCGATCTCCTCGCCACCGATGCGCGCGGTGTAGACCACCACCCGCGTCCGCTCGTCGCCGACGTCGGTGTGGAACCGCACGCCGTCGAGATGGGCGTACGCGACGCCGATGAGCTGCCGCAGCTGGGCGAGACCGGTGAACCGGACCCGCGACGTGAGAGGCGAGTGCACCACCGCGTCCGCCGCGAAAGTGCTCATCGCCAGCTCGACGTCCGCGGTTTCCCCTGCACGGCGATACCGCTCCGCCGTGGCTTCGGCCGCACCTGTCATGACGCCTCCCAGCTGACACTTCCGCCACCATCGAGCTAACCCCACCCGCGCGGCTCCCGCCCGTCGGTGTGACCGACGTGGCAGCGCGCCCACTGAGGGTGGCCTCACGGGCCGCTGACGCCGACCCCGCGTAGCCTGGTCGATCGTGCGGAACGTCGTGGTCATCGGTGGTGGGATAGTCGGGCTGTCCGTGGCCTGGGAGCTGACCAAGCGCGGTCAGGACGTGACGGTGCTGGAAAAAGAAGGCCGCTGGGCGGCACACCAGACCGGGCACAACTCGAACGTCGTGCACGCCGGGCTGTACTACAAGCCGGGCTCGTACAAGGCGAAGATGTCCACCGCGGGCAACCGGTCCATTGTGGACTTCGCGCGGCAGTACGGGGTCCCGGTCGAGGTGTGCGGCAAGCTGGTCGTCGCGACCTCCGACGCCGAACTGCCCGCGCTCAACGCGTTGGCCGAGCGGGCGGAGGCGAACGGGGTCCCCGCGAAGCTGATCTCCCCCGCCGAGGCACGGAACTACGAACCCGAGGTGTCCTGCGTCGGCGCGCTGCGCGTGGAGTCCACCGGGATCATCGACTTCCCCGCCGTCTGCGCCACCCTCGTCCGGCTGCTCGACGAAACCAGTGCCGATCTGCGGCTCGACAGCCCCGCGCTCGGCATCCGGCCGGGCCGCCACGGCGGTGTCGAGGTCGCGACCGGAGACGACGTCGTCCACGGCAGCGCGCTGGTCAACTGCGCCGGTCTGCACTCCGACCGGATCGCGCGGCTGGCCGGGCTGACGCCCAGCGCGCGGATCGTGCCGTTCCGCGGCGAGTACTACGAGCTGAAGCCCGAACGCCGGAACCTGGTGCGCGGGCTGATCTACCCGGTGCCGGACCCGTCGCTGCCGTTCCTCGGCGTGCACCTGACCCGGATGCTGGACGGCAGTGTCCACGCCGGACCGAACGCGGTGCTGGCCCTGCGCCGCGAGGGCTACCGCTGGCGCGACGTCTCCGCGAAGGACGTCGCCGACGTCGCGCGCTTCCCCGGTGTCTGGCGGCTCGCGCGCAAGTACGTCTACCCGACCGGCATCGACGAGGTACGCCGCTCGTTCTCCCGCCGCCGCTTCGCCGCGAGCCTCGCCCGGCTGGTCCCGGCGGTGACCGCGGACGACATCGTGCGCCACGGCTCCGGTGTCCGGGCACAGGCGCTGCGCCCGGACGGCTCGCTGGTCGACGACTTCCTGATCGAGACCACCCGGAACCAGGTCCACGTGCTCAACGCGCCGTCCCCCGCCGCGACCAGCGCGCTGGAGATCGCCAAGCACATCGCGGACGTCGTCGGCGAATCGGCGAGCTGAGCCTCAACTCGCCGGCAGGTTCCCGCCGACCATCGGCAGGCCCGCTTTCACCGCGTCGCAGGCTTTGCTGTCGTCGTCGAGGAAGCCGCTGGTCACATACACCGACGAGGTGTCGGTGATCGGCAGCACCGCACCGCAGACCGCGCTCATCCCGCCCTCGTTGGGCAGCAGCACCCACTTCCGCCCGTTGACGTCCTGCGGCTGGCCGGGCGGGGTGAAAGCAGGCCACTTGTCATACGGCGTGGTCGGGCCGAGCCACACTTCGAACGACTTCTGCCCGCCGGCGCCGTCGGTGTCCTTCCACAGGCAGAACACCGCGTTCGGCGTCACGGTCGACTTGCTGGACTTCCCTGCGGGCTCCACCTTCAACTGCTGGGCCTGCTCCGGCTTGAGGAGCGTGCACGGGTCCAGCGTCGCGAGCGGCCCGGACGGCTGCGGCGGAGTCGACGGGGTGATCGACGGAGCGGTCTCCCCGCCCGGCAGGTGCGACGAGACGAACGGCAGGACCTTCTTCGCCACCTCGCACGACTTCGTCTCTTCATTGGCCGAGACGCCGACGTCCACGAACGACTGCGGCCCCAGCGGCAGGATGTAGGTGCAGAATCCAGGGAAGCTGGAGGCGTACTGGGTCCAGGTGAACCCGCCCGACTGGACGCTGTCCTTCTTGAGCGCGCCACCCAGGTAGTCGTCGAGCCGCAGGTCGACGGCCCAGCCGATCGAAGTGGTGGCCAGCCCGCTGTCGTCCTTGGGCGAGAAGATGCACGACGCGGGCGTGCGCTGTTTTTCGCTGGCGGGTTGGGGCTTGCCCGGCCCTTCGAAGCCGAGGCCCGCCGCCTGCTCCGAGGAGAGCAGCGTGCAGGCGTCGACGACCTTCTTGACGGGTCCCTGCCCCGGCACCGGCGCGGCCGACCCGCCGACGGTCGCCGTGCACCCCCCGAGCAGCACCGCGACTACCCCTGCCAGGACGGCCGCCCCTAGCCGACTGATCCGCATGTGCTCATCCTCCGTTCGGCCCGCACCCTACTGGGCCGAACGCCGCCGCACCCGGTGTCCGCCGAAAATCCCCCGCCACTGGTTCAACGGCCGGACGGCGTCAGTACCTCGCGGCCGCCGACGAACGGGCGCAGCGCCTCCGGAACGCGGACGGACCCGTCCTCGAGCTGGTGGTTCTCCAGGATCGCGACGATCCAGCGGGTGGTCGCCAAGGTGCCGTTCAACGTCGCGGCGGTCTGCGGCTTGCCGTTCTCGTCGCGGTAGCGGACCGACAGCCGCCGCGCCTGGAACGTCGTGCAGTTCGACGTCGAGGTCAGCTCGCGGTAGGTCTCCTGCGTCGGGATCCACGCCTCGCAGTCGAACTTGCGGTGCGCGGAGGTGCCGAGGTCGCCGGTCGCGGTGTCGATGACCCGGTAGGGCACCTCGATCTTCGCCAGCATCTGCTCCTCCCAGCCGAGCAGCCGCTCGTGCTCGGCCTCGGCGTCCTCCGGACGCGCGTAGACGAACATCTCGACCTTGTCGAACTGGTGCACGCGGATGATGCCGCGGGTGTCCTTGCCGTACGAACCGGCCTCGCGGCGGTAGCAGGAGGACCAGCCGGCGTAGCGCTTCGCGCCGTCGCTCAGGTCGAGGATTTCGTCGGCGTGGTACCCGGCGAGCGGCACCTCCGACGTCCCGACGAGATACAGGTCGTCGTCGCGCAGCTGGTAGACCTCGGACGAGTGCGCGCCGAGGAACCCGGTGCCACCCATGATCTCCGGCCGCACCAGCGACGGCGTGATCATCGGGACGAACCCGTTCTCCAGCGCCTGCGCGATCGCCATGTTCAGCAGGCCGAGCTGCAGCTGCGCGCCCACCCCGGTGAGGAAGTAGAACCGCGAGCCGGACACCTTGGCGCCGCGCTCCATGTCGACCGCGCCGAGGCCCTCCATGAGTTCGAGGTGATCGCGCGGGGTGAAGTCGAACTTCGTCGGCTCGCCGACGTGCTTGAGCACGGCGAAGTCGTCCTCGCCGCCGATCGGCGAGGACAGGTGAACCAGGTTCGGCAGCGTGCGGAAGAGCTGGTCGAACTCCTCCGAAGACTCGTTCTGTTCGGCCTCGGCGGCCTTCACCTGGGCTGAGAGGTCCTTCGCCGTCGCCAGGAGCGCGGCCTTCTCCTCGCCGGACGCCTTCGGGATCTGCTTGCCCAGTGTCTTCTGCTCGTTGCGCAGCCTGTCCGCGGCCGCGATCGCGGAGCGGCGGCGGGAGTCGAGGCCGAGCAGTTTGTCGACCACTCCTTCGTCCTCGCCACGGGCGCGCTGCGACGCGCGCACGGCCTCCGGGTCTTCGCGCAGGGTCCTGGGGTCAATCACGAGAGATGAGAGTAGTCGCAGGCCCACCGCGCGTTCGAGGCGGTTTCGGCTCCACGCCGCACACAGTGTGCGGGCCCGCCCGGACAACCCGACAGTCTGATCGTTGTCGCCGGTTTCCCGCGCTCCCCATACTCCGAGCAAGCGACGAGGATGAGGAGACGACGATGACCGAAGCGGATCTGCTCGCCCGGCACAAGGCGGTCATGCCCACCTGGATGGGACTCCTCTACGAGGAGCCGATCGAGATCGTGCAGGGCCGCGACCGCCGGGTCACCGACGGGTCCGGCCGGACTTACCTGGACTTCTTCGCCGGCGTGCTCACCAACGCGATGGGCTACGACATCACCGAGATCAGCGACGCCGTGCGCAAGCAGCTCGACACCGGCATCCTGCACACCTCGACGCTGTACCTGATCCGCTCGCAGGTGGAGCTGGCCGAGCGGATCGCGAAGCTGTCCGGGATCCCGGACGCGAAGGTGTTCTTCACCAACTCCGGCAGCGAAGCGAACGACACCGCGCTGATGCTCGCGACGCAGTACCGGCGCAGCAACCAGGTCCTCGCGCTGCGGAACTCCTACCACGGCCGCTCGTTCGCGACGGTCGCGATCACCGGCAACCGCGGCTGGTCGGCGTCGGCGCTGAGCCCGGTCAAGGTGAACTACGTGCACGGCGGCTACCGCTACCGCAGCCCGTTCCGGGATCTCTCGGACTCCGCCTACATCGACGCCTGCGTCGCGGACCTGGTCGACGTACTGGAGACCGCGACCGCGGGCGACGTCGCCTGCATGATCGCCGAACCGGTGCAGGGCGTCGGCGGGTTCAGCCTGCCGCCGGACGGGTTGTTCAAGGCCATGAAGGAGGTCCTCGACTCCTACGGCGTGCTGTTCATCTCCGACGAGGTCCAGACCGGCTGGGGCCGCACCGGCGAACACTTCTGGGGCATCGACGCGCACGGCGTCACCCCGGACGCGATGACGTTCGCGAAGGGCCTCGGCAACGGGCTGGCCGTCGGCGGCATCGTGGCGCGCGGCGATCTCGTGGACTGCTTCACCGCGAACTCGTTCTCGACCTTCGGCGGCAACCCGGTCTCGATGGCGGGCGCCACGGCGGTCATCGACTACATCGCCGACCACGACCTGCAGGGCAACGCGGCGGCCCGCGGCGAGCAACTGCTGTCCGGCCTGCGCGCGGCGGCGAGCCCGATCGTCGGCGAGGTGCGCGGGAAGGGCCTGATGATCGGCGTCGAGCTGGTCGAACCGGGCGGCACGGAGCCGAGTGTCCGCGCGGCGAGCCGGATGCTGGAGGAGACCAAGCGGCGCGGGCTGCTCGTCGGGAAGGGCGGTCTGCACGGCAACGTCCTGCGCATCGCGCCGCCGATGACGCTCACCGCCGAGGAAGCCCAGGAAGGCCTCGACATCCTGACCGACTCCCTGGCCGCCACCCAGGCCGCGCTGTCCTGACCGTCCACACCGGACCGAAATGCCGTTAAGGCCACCTTACGGGCGTCTGACGCCCGTAAGG
>NZ_JBHYJW010000076.1:0-40327 GCF_042741125.1 Amycolatopsis sp. NPDC058986
ACCGCCCGCCGCATCACCCTGCGACTACCAGCCAACTGGCCCTGGCAGCACAGCTACCAAGCCCTATCCACCGCCACCGGCACCCGAACAGCCTGCCCCCCCCGCCCCGACAACCCAGACCACAGTGGACACACCGGATGCGACGGCCGGCAATCCACCACACCCACCAACCAAAAACACAATCAACAACAACACCCAAGAACAACAAACAAACCCACCGGTGGATCCAGGATCAACGCCCCCAACGGAGCGTTCGCGACAGCGAGCGGCGACAAGTGCTGCCGGGGCGTGGTCAGCCGGGCGGGTGCTGAAGGACGCTTTCAGTGCGTTGACTGGGGTGAAGGACGCCTTGAGTGCGTCGAGTGCACCGAAGGCGTCCTTCAGCACCCCGGCCGCCGGGCTTCACCACGTCCGGCGGCACCTATCGGCGCGCCCGCCCGTCCGCGTGCCGTGAATGCCACATTGACGGACTTGAAGTCCCTCAATGTGGCATTCACGTATTTCGAGTCCACAAAGGACGACTCCGGACCGTGATCATGGTCCGGAGCAAGGCAACTCCATCGGGGGTAGGGACATCCCCACCTCGGGTTCGCAGGCGGGCCCCATGTCCGTGGCGGTCGTTTCCCGGAAGGCTGGAGGACAGCAAGAGCGAGGAAACGGCACTGTGGAAGGGACCGAGCGCGATGCTGGTTCGTACGACCCCCGGCGTGACGCCGACCGTGCTCCCGGACGGGAACCTGGAACTGGCCTGCGCGGTCACCGGTGAACGGGTCCGGTGCGGCCCCACGGGCGCCGCGATGTGGATCGCGCTCAGGCAGCACGCCGGGAGGCTCGACCACGCGGCACAGACGCTCGCCGGGGTGTGGGGCCGCGATCCCGGCCGTACGCGTGCGGAGATGGCCGCCTGGGCGCGGCGGCTGTGCGACGCCGGGCTCCTCGAATGCGACGCGGAGGCGGGCCGGTACGAGCGCGAGGACGGTGTGGCGTGAAGCCCGCGGACAGACGAATGCCTCCGCGCCGGCACTGGGAGACCGGCGCGGAGGCAAGGGCCACGCGGGCCGGGCGTAGGGGGCGCCCGGTACGCGTGGCGGTGGATCGCCGGGTCAGGGGGCGCGACGTTCGGCGATCACGGCGGTGATGATGTCGTCGAGATCGCGGGCCGGCCGGAAGCCGATCCGCTCGCGGGCCTTGCGGCAGTCGGGCACGCGCCGTTGCATGTCCTCGAAGCCGGCGCCGTAGGCCTGGTCGTAGGGGACCTTCACCATCCCGCCGGTGGAGCCGGTCGCCTTGATGACCCGCTGGGCGAGCTCGGTGATGGTGACCTCCTCCGAGTTGCCCAGGTTGTACACCGTCCCGTGGCCCGCCTTGTCCTCCAGCAGCGCCAGCAGCGCCGGGACGACGTCGTGCACGTGGCAGAAGCAGCGGACCTGCTGCCCGTCGCCGAACACCGTGATCGGCTCGCCCGCCAGCCCCTGCTCGACGAAGCGGGGGATGACCATGCCGTACCGCCCGGTCTGGCGCGGGCCGACGGTGTTGAACAGGCGGACGATCACCGTGGACAGGCCATGCTCGACGCCGTAGAGATACGTCAGTGTCTCGTCCAGCGCCTTCGCCTCGGCGTAGGACCACCGGCTCTTCAGCGGCGAGCCGACGATCCGGTCGTCGTCCTCCGACAGCCCCGACGCGGTGTTCTTGCCGTAGACCTCGCTCGTCGACGCGACCAGGATCGGCACCGCGTGCCGTCGCGCGGCTTCGAGCACGGTCTCCGTGCCGTGGAGGTTCGTGCGGAGGCTGTCGAGGGGTTTGTCGAGGATGGTGAACACGCCGACGGCGGCGGCGAGGTGGAAGATCGCGTCCACCCCGGTCATGCAGCCTTCGATCGCTTCGGGATCGCACACCGAGCCTCGCACGAAACGCAGCCGCGGGTCGTCGGCGACCGCGGCCAGGTTGCGCTCGCTGCCGGTGCTGAGGTCGTCGAGCACGACCACCTCGTGGTCGAGGCCGAGCAGATGTTCGGTCAGGTGGGAGCCGATGAAACCGGCACCGCCGGTGATCAGGAAACGCATCGTGCGGGGTTCCTTTCCCTGGCGTCGCCGCCGTGTGTGCTCAGACCGGCTGGGGGTGTTCGGCCGCCGCGGCGGAGTCGAACCGGTAGGTCGCGTCGACCACGATCGGGCAGTCGGTGATCCAGCCGTGGTCGTGGCCGGGGTGCACCGTGTGGATCAGCACGAGGTCCCAGTCCGCGCCGTCGGGGTCGATCGCGCTGTCGGCCACCGTGCCGTCCGGCAGCGTCACCCGCATGACGAGCGGATCGTAGTAGTCGACCTTCGCGCCCCGGTGCGACAGATGGTCCATGATGTCCAGTGCCGAGGACGAACGGACGTCGCGCACGCCGGGCTTGTAGCTGACCCCGGCCACGATCACGCGGGCCCCGCCGAGCCCCTTGCCCGCCGCGGACAACGCGTCGATCACCCGGTCGACGACCTGCTTCGGCCGTTCCGCGATCGAGTGCATCGCCTGGCTCACCAGCGGCGCGGCGCCCCGCGTCTCGCGCAGCTGCCAGAGCAGGTAGTGCGGGTCGCACGGGATGCAGTGGCCGCCGACGCCCGGGCCGGGGTGGAAGGCCATGAACCCGTACGGTTTGGTCGCGGCGGCGTCGATGACCTCGATCGGGTCCAGCGCCAGTCCGGTGCAGATGTCGGCGAACTCGTTGGCCAGCGCGATGTTGACCGCGCGGAAGGAGTTCTCGTACAGCTTGGTCATCTCCGCGGCCTCCGGGGAGGCGACCCGGTGCACGGCGGGGGTGAGGACCTCGATGACGCGCTGGGCCCGTTCGCCGCACGCCGGGGTGACCCCGCCGAGCACCCGCGGGGTGTCCTGCTGGGTGTGGGTGACGTTGCCGGGGTCGATCCGTTCGGGGCTGGAGGCGACGAAGATGTCCTCGCCGACGGTGAATCCCTTGTCCTGCAACGGATCGACCAGCATCCGGGTGGTGGTCCCGACGTAGCTGGTCGAGGTCAGGATCAGCACCTGGCCGCGGGTCGCGTGCGTCAGCAGGGTTTCGCAGGCGCCCTGCAGCGGCCGCAGGTCCGGCAGCTGGTAGCGGTCGACCGGCGTCGGCACGCAGACCAGGACCGCGTCGGCCTCGGCCAGCCTGCTCACGTCGGTGGTGAGCTCGAAACCGGCTTCCTGCAAGGATTTGTCGAGCCTGCGCTGATCGGCGTCGATGAGATCGGCGTCGCCGGATTCGATCGCCGCCAGCCTCGACGGGTCGTGGTCGATCCCGATCACGTTCAGCCCGCCGGCGTGCAGGCCGAGCGCGGTCGGCAGGCCGACGTAGCCCATGCCGATCACAGCGACCGAGGAGAGCGCCGCCGGATCGCCCGGAGATTCCTTCACTGTCATGGATTTTGCCATTTCACCCTCAACCCGCATTCCCTTGTGGACGGTTGGCTCGGCGTGGGGTGGCTACAGCACCGCACGGACCAGTTCGAACGCTTCGGCGAATTCGGTGGCCACCTGGGAACCCCGGTATTCGGCCAGCGCCCGCACCCCGCGCTCGCTGCGCGGGTTCGGCCATGGCTCGACCTCCTTGCCGTAGGAGCGCAGGGCCTCGAGCTTGCGGTCGAGGTAGGCCTCGTCGATCGGCTGCCAGCAGTTCGGGCGGAAGGCAGGCGAGATTCCGGAGGTCTCCCCGAAGTCGGTGGCGGACCGGATCTCGAAACTGCGGATCTCGCGGACGCTGCCGCGGCCGGGACGGCCTGCGACGCGCGCGGCCCTGGCCACCAGCTGGTGGTCGAGGCTGAGGTCGGCGAGGCTGGTGGTGAACACGGTGTCCGGTTCGAACTCACGGACCTCCCGCTCCACCACGCGGTTGAGCTCCAGATGCCCCACGGTGTCCAACCGGTTGTCGCCGAACTGGTTGACCTGCAACCGTTCGATGCCGAGCACCTTCGCGGCCGACTCGATGGCCGAAAGGCGGTTGGTCACCCCGGCACCCGACGCCGACCGTGACCCGTCGTCGTTCGTCAGCACGCAGAGGGAGACCGTGACGCCCAGATCGGCCAGGTGTGCGATGGTGGCCCCGGCGCCGAGCGTTTCGTCATCGCCGTGAGCGACGACGACGAGGAGCCTGTTCATCGTTCTTTGCATGATGATCCGTCACCGTCTTTGTCGGGAGCGGTACAGATGACGCTCCGGAAGTGTTTACCCACGGGATGTTTTCGGGCCGGCCGTGTCGGGCCCGGCCACCGGGAACGCGCTTTCGGCGAACGCCCCGGCTTTTTCAGGCTTCGCTGAGGCCAGAATTTGCCAGCTTCGGTGAGGGCGGGCAACCCCTAGCCTGGTTCGCGGGGTTCCGCAATGCCGAGGTGAATGGCGAGGGATCCGGCGGGGCGCGCGCCGTCCGGCGGCCCCGCCCTGTTCTCAGGGGTGCCCGGTGCCCGGCTAGGGGTGGGTACCGCATGGTCCCGCTCGTAAGGTGGGACGCGTTGTACTGGGGTCAGCCGGTGCGCGGACGACGGTTCGCCGTCGGCACGCCGCACCGGCCGCGGAACAACTCCGGGAATTCCGCGGCGCTCGGCGAATGGTGACGGCCGAATTCGGTTTTCGCTTCGCCCTGCTGGAGGGAAAGCATCACGGCCCGGGCGAGGAACATGCCAAGAAGGAGAAGTGAGGGCTAAGTGGAGAAGTCCGATGACAAGCTGGTCGACGCCCTCCGTGCCGCGCTGAAGGAGACCGAGCGTCTTCGTGAGGAAAACCGGAAGCTCGCCGACGCCGGCCAGGAGCCCATCGCGATCGTCGGTATGGCGTGCCGTTTCCCGGGGGACGTCAGCACTCCGGAGGAGCTGTGGCGGCTGGTGAGCGAGGGCCGCGACGCCGTCGGGGAGTTCCCGGCGGACCGCGGCTGGGACCTGGAGCGCCTGTTCGATCCGAGCGGTGAGCGGCCCGGGACCAGCTACGCCCGCGAAGGCGGCTTCGTCCATGACGCGCCGCAGTTCGACGCCGGCTTCTTCGGGCTCGGAGAGCGTGAAGCGTTGTTCACCGACCCTCAGCAGCGGCTGCTGCTGGAGACGTCGTGGGAGGCGTTCGAGCGGGCCGGCATCCCGCCGCTGTCGGTGAAGGGCGGCCCGGTCGGCGTGTTCACCGGGGTGATGTACCACAACTATCCCGGCGCCTACGGTTCCTCCGGCGTGGTCTCCGGCCGGGTGGCCTACACGTTCGGCCTCGAAGGCCCCGCGGTCACTGTGGACACCGCGTGCTCGTCGTCGCTGGTGACGCTGCACCTCGCGGCTCAGGCCCTGCGGCAGGGGGAGTGCACGCTGGCGCTGGCGGGCGGCGTCTCGGTGATGAACTCCCCGCGAACCTTCGTGGAATTCAGTCTCGACGGGACGTTGTCCAGTGACGGCCGCTGCCGGTCGTTCGCCGAGGACGCGGACGGCATCGGCTGGTCCGAGGGCGCCGGGATGCTGGTGCTGGAGAAGCTTTCCGACGCACGCCGCAACGGCCATCCGGTCCTGGCGGTGCTCCGGGGGAGCGCGGTCAACCAGGACGGCGCGTCGAACGGGATGACCGCCCCGCGCGGTCCCGCGCAGCAGCGGGTGATCCGCCAGGCGCTGGCCAGTGCCGGGGTCCTGCCCGAGGAGATCGACGTCGTGGAGGCGCACGGCACCGCCACCGCGCTCGGCGACTCGATCGAGGCGCGGGCCCTGCAGACCGTGTACGGCAGGAACCGGCCCGAGGGCAGGCCGCTGTGGCTCGGGTCGATCAAGTCGAACCTCGGGCACTCGCAGGCCGCCGCCGGGGTCGCCGGCGTCATCAAGATGGTGCTGGCGCTGCGGAACGAGCAGTTGCCCAAGACGCTCCACGTCGGCGAGCCGAGCCATCGGGTGGACTGGGCGTCGGGCCCGGTCGAGCTGCTCACCGAGCCGGTGGCCTGGCCGCGGGACGGCAGGGTCCGGCGCGCGGCGGTGTCCTCGTTCGGGATGAGCGGCACCAACGCGCACGTGATCATCGAGGACGCGCCCGAGCAGGCGGCCGAACCCGTTTCGCGTACGGGCGGTCCCGTTCCGTGGGCGTTGTCCGGCAAGAGCCCGGAGTCCCTGCGCGCCCAGGCGGACAAGTTGCTGCGGCACCTGCGCGAACGGCCGGATCTCGACCCGGCCGACGTCGGCAGGACGCTGGCGACCGGCAGGTCCGCCTTCGAGCACCGGGCCGTCCTCGTCGGCGACAGCCGGGACGAACTGCTGCGCGGGCTCAGCGGAATCGCCGCCGGTGACCCGGTGCCCGGACTGGTCGAGGGGATCGCCAGGGGTGAGTCCTCGACAGCGTTCCTGTTCTCCGGCGCGAACGCGCGACTGGCGGGTCTGGCGCGGGAGCTGGGCGAGACGTTCCCGGCCTTCGCCACCGCCTTCGACGCGGTGAGCGCCGAGCTGGACGAACACCTGCGTCGACCGGTCCGCGAGCTGGTCGGCGGCCCCGCCGTTCTCGACGACGCCGAGGTCGCCGCCGTGTCCTTCGCGGCGGGCGTGGCGTTGGCGCGGCTGCTCGATTCCTGGGGCGTCCAGCCGGATCAGGTCGCCGGGACAGGAATCGGCGAGGTGTCCGCCGCGCACTTCGCCGGAGTGCTGTCGCTGCCCGAAGCCGCCGAGCTGGCCGCCGCCACGCCCGAGCGGTTCACGGAGATCGCCGAGCGGATCACCTTCGCCGAGGCCGTCATCCCCATCGTGTCCGCGCGGGCCGGCGAGGCATTGACCGCCGAAACGCTGCGTTCGTCCGCTGAGGGATCCTTCGCCGCGGCGGTGCGCGCGCTGGAGGGCGAGGGCAGCAACCGGTTCGTCGAAATCGGGGCGGGGCAAGAACTCTCTGCCGCGGTGAGGGAGAACCTGACCGGCTCGGCGGAGTACACGGCCGTCGTCCCGGTGCTGCCGGACGAGCGCACCGGCCCCTCGGGGGTCGTCGCCGCACTCGCCCAGCTGCACACGCGAGGTGTCTCGCTCGACTGGAAGACCTACTTCGACGGCCAGGGCGCGCGCACCGCCGACCTGCCGACCTACGCGTTCCAGCGGGCGCACTACTGGCTCGAACCCGTTTCGGCGCACGGCGATCCGGTCGTACTCGGGCTGGAGCCCGCCGACCATCCGCTGCTGGGCGCGGTCACCGTCGTCGGTGAATCGGACGCCGTCGTCCTTTCCGGACGGTTGTCCCCCGACACGCATCCCTGGCTCGCGGACCACGTTCTCGGCGGGAAGACCGTCCTTTCCGGAGCGGCCTTCGTGGAACTCGCGATCCGGTCGGGTGACCGGGTCGGCTGCTCCCGGATCCGGGAGCTGACGCAGGAGACCCCGCTCGTGCTGCCGGACTCCGGCGGCGTACGGATCCAGGTGAGCGTCGCCGCGCCCGACGACTCGGGTGCGCGCTCGTTCGCCGTGCACTCGCTCGGCGGGGAACGCGCCGTCCTGCACGCCACCGGTGTGCTCACGTCCGCGACCGGCGCGCACGCGCCCGAGTTGGCCTCCTGGCCCCCGGCGGGCGCGGAACCCGTTGCACTGGAAGGGTTCTACGAAGAGCTGGCCGGGCGTGGGCTGGCCTACGGGCCGGTGTTCCAAGGCCTGCGGAACGTGTGGCGGGCCGGGGACGAGATCTTCGCCGAGGTGAGCCTGCCGGCGGAGAAGCGGGCGGGCGCCGGCGGTTTCGGGCTGCATCCGGCGGTTCTCGACGCGGCCGCGCACGCTTTCGCGCACAGTCTCGGCACCGAAGATGTCGTCGTGCCGCGTTCGTGGTCGCAGGTCGAGCTGTTCGCCACCGGCGCGATCGCGGTGCGGGTCCGGCTCCGGCCGCTGCCCGGCGCCGAGCCCGCCGTCACGATGGAGATCGCGGACGTCGACGGCGAACCGGTCGCCTCGATCGGCGCGCTCACCCTGCGCAAGGTGCCCGCCGAGACCGTCGCCGCATCAAGGGCCGCGGCCAAGGCCCGGCCCGGTGCGGGAACCCGCCGTGCGGCGGCGAAACCGGCGACGGCTGCCGCCGAGCCGGGCCCGCTGCCCGCCGAGGCGGCCGACGCCGACCCGAATTCGCTGCGGGCCCGGTTGCTCGGGCTCGCGCCCGGCGACCGGCTCAAGGCGGTGCGCGAGCTGGTCACCGAGCACGTGGCCGCCGCGCTCGGGCACGGCTCCGTCCAGCTCATCGACGTCGACCGTGCCTTCAGCGATCTGGGCTTCGACTCGCTGCTCGCCGTCGAGCTGCGTAACCGGCTCAACGCGGAGACCGCGCTGGAACTGGCGCCGACCGTGGTGTTCGACTATCCGACCGTGAGCGAACTCGCCGCGCAGCTGCACGAGCTGCTGGTCGGCGAACTCGGGGGAGCGCGGGAAACGGTCCGCGCGGCCGTCGCGCCGGTCGGCGCGCCCGACGAGCCGATCGCGATCGTCGGGATGGCCTGCCGTTATCCCGGCGGGGTCGGCGCGCCCGAGGACCTGTGGCGGCTGGTGGCCGAGGGCGGCGACGGCATCGTCCCGTTCCCGGCCAACCGGTCCTGGGACCTCGACCACTGGCTCGGCCTCGTCACCGCGTCCGGCAAGAAGCCACAGGGCGGTTTCGTCCCGGACGTCACCGACTTCGACGCCGCGTTCTTCGGGATCAGCCCGAAGGAAGCGGTGATGATGGAGCCGCAGCAGCGGATGCTGATGGAAAGCTGCTGGGAGGCGCTGGAACGGGCCGGGATCGAACCCGCTTCGCTCAAGGGCAGCCAGACCGGCGTGTTCGCCGGGGTCATGCAGTCCGACTACGACCCGGGCCCGTCGGGCACCATCGAGAGCAACGGCCTGTTCCGCAGCACCGGTGTGCTCGGCAGCGTGGTCTCCGGCCGGGTGTCCTACGCGCTGGGCCTCGAAGGTCCCTCCGTCTCGATCGACACCGCCTGTTCGTCCTCTTTGGTCGCCTTGCATTCGGCGATCCAGGCGCTGCGCAACGGCGACTGCTCGCTCGCGCTGGCGGGCGGCGTTTCGGCGCTGACCTCGCCCAGCCCGTTCGCGCACTTCGATCCGGGCGGCACCGCCGCCGACGGCCGCTCCAAGGCGTTCTCCGCGGACGCCGACGGGATCGGCTGGTCCGAGGGCGTCGGCGTGCTCGTCGTGCAGCGGCTTTCCGACGCCGTGCGGGAGGGCCGCGAGGTCCTGGCCGTGATCCGGTCGAGCGCGGTGGGCCAGGACGGCGCGTCCAACGGCCTGACCGCGCCCAGCGGTCCGTCCCAGGAACGCGTGATCCGCCGGGCGCTCGCGCTGGCCGGGCTCGAACCGTCCGATGTGGACATGGTGGAGGCGTCGGCGACCGGCTCCACCCTCGGCGACCCGATCGAGGCGGGCGCGCTGCTTTCGGTCTACGGCAAGGAACGGCCCGCCGAACGGCCGCTGTGGCTGGGCTCGGTCAAATCGAACATCGGGCACTCGCAGGCGGCTTCCGGTGTCGCGGGCGTCATCAAGATGGTCCAGGCGCTGCGGCACGGCCTGCTGCCGAAGACCCGGTACGCGGACAATCCGACCACGCAGGTGGACTGGTCGTCGGGCCATGTCCGGCTGCTGCCGGACACCATTCCGTGGGAGACCGGCGGACGGCCGCGGCGTGCCGGTGTGTCCTCCTTCGGCTACAGCGGAACCAATGCGCACGTGATCCTCGAACAGGCTCCGGAAACCGCGGCGGCCGAACCCGTTTCGACCGCGCACCACGGGATCCCGCTGCCGACGCTGGTCTCCGCGCGCAGCCGGGAGGCGCTGCCCCTGCAGGCCGGACGCCTCCGCGCGCACCTCATCGAGCATCCCGAAGCAGACGCCCAGGACGTGGCCTACTCGCTGGCCGCGTTCCGGGCGGTGGGGCAGCACCGCGCGGCCGTGTTCGGCGCGGACCGGGAGGATCTGCTCGAAAAGCTCGAGGCGCTCGCTCGCGGCGAGGAGTCCGAGTCGGTGTTGCGCGGTACCGCGCGTGCCGACGTGAAGACGGTGTTCCTCTTCTCCGGCAACGCCGTCGTGCGGCCGGGTACCGGGCGGGAGCTGTCCGCGGCGTTCCCGGCGTTCGCCCAGGCATTCGCCGACGCGAGCGCCAAGTTCGACCCGTATCTGGACCGTCCGCTGACCGAAGTGCTGTTCGGCGAGGACGACTCTGTCGGCGCGCAGCTGCTGGAGCAGGTCAGTTTCGCCGAGGCGGCGCGGTTCTGCGTCCAGGTCGCGCTCTTCCGGCTGCTGGAGTTCTGGGGCCAGCGGCCGGGGCAGGTCCTCGGCCATTCCGGCGGCGAGGTGGCCGCGGCCCACGTGGCCGGCGTGCTGACCCTGACCGACGCGGTGAAGCTGGCCGCGACCCGCGCCCAGCTGCTGCAGGAACTCCCGGCCGGGGCGGCGCATTCGACGCGGGCCGGCGAGGTCGCCGAAGACCTGCTCGAAATCGCGGAGGAACTGACGTACGCACTGCCCCGGCTCCCGATCGTCTCGACCGTCACCGGCGCCTTCGCGACGGACGAACTGACCGATCCCGAGCACTGGGTGGCCAACCTGCGTGAGCCGGTGCGCCTGTTCGACGCGGTGCGCACGCTGGAAGCGACCGGGGTGGAGCGGTTCGTCGAACTCGGCGGCGGGCTCACCGGGCAGATCCGCGAGAGCCTGTCCGAGATCAGCGAGGACACGACCTTCCTCTCCGTACTGGACGCCGGTCGCGCCGAGACCGACGCCGTCCTGTTCGCGGCCGCCCGGTTGCATGTGGACGGACTCGGCATCGACGGCGAGCGGTTCTACGTCGGCCGCGACGCGCGGCGGGTTCCGTTGCCGCCGTACGCGTTCCACCGCAAACGGTACTGGCCCGACGTCGACATGGAGGCCGTCCGCGCGGGCGGTCACCTGGCGGGCACCGGGCTCGACTCGACCGGCCACCCGCTGGCGGGCGCCGCGGTGCGGCTCGCCGATTCGGACGGTGTCGTGCTGACCGGGCAGCTTTCCGCGAGCAGTCACCCGTGGCTGGCCGAACACTCGGTCGGTTCGCGGATCGTCGTCCCCGGCGCGGCCTTCGTCGAACTCGCCGTCCGCGCGGGTGACGAGGTCGGCTGCGACCGGGTCGCGGAACTGACCGTCGACGTCCCGCTCGTGCTGGCCGAGCGCGGCAAGGTCCAGGTACAGACGGTGGTCGGCGCGCCGGACGCGAGCGGCGTCCGGACCGTGTCGGTGCACTCGCGGCCGGACGACTCCGGCGCGCCGTGGGTCCGCAACGCGCACGGGCTCCTGTCGCGGGGCACCGTCGCCGAGCCGGTCGCGCTCGACGAATGGCCGCCGGCCAAGGCGGAGCCGGTGGCGGTCGACGGGCTCTACGACCGGTTGTCGGGACAGGGGTTGAGCTACGGTCCGGTGTTCCGCGGCCTGCGTGCCGCCTGGCACCGGGACGACGTGGTGTTCGCCGAGGTGAGCCTCGATCAGGAGACGAGCCTGCAGGCGGACCGGTTCGGCCTGCACCCGGCGGCGCTGGAGGCCGCGCTGCACGCGATCGGCCTGCGGACCGGGGGCGGCCTGGCGCTGGCCTGGAGCGGAGTCGAGCTGCACGCTTCGGCGGCGGCCCGGCTGCGGGTGCGCATCACCCCGGCGCCCGACGGCGGGTTCGCCGTCGACCTGGCCGACCAGGCGGGCAAACCGGTCGCCACGGTGGAATCGGTGACGCTGCGGCCGGTGGTCGACGTGGAACGGGCACTGGTCACCGAAGGCGAGACGGCTCCCACCCCGATGGCCGCTCCCACGCGCCGCAACGCGAGCGCGTCAGGCACGGCGGATCCGGACGGGCTGCGCCAGCGGCTGGCCGGGCTTGCCAAGGGACAGCGGGAAAAGCTGCTCGTCCGGCTGGTGCTGGACCATATCGCCGCGGTGCTCGGGCACGTCGAAACCGACGCCGTCGATCCGCAACGGCACTTCCTCGAATCCGGGTTCGACTCGGTGACCGCGGTCGGGCTGAGCCGCAGGCTCGCCGAGGCGACCGGCCTGCACCTGCCACCGACCGTGGTGTTCGACGAACAGACCCCGATGGCGCTCGCCGCGTTCCTGCTGAAGGCCATCGAGAACGACACCGCCGAAGAGACGGCCACCTCCGCGGTCGCCGCGTCCGACGGCTTGAAACAGCTGTTCTCCGAAGCGGTGCGGACCGGCAAGTCGTTCGAGGGGCTCACCCTGCTGATGACCGCGGCCAAGCTCCGCCCGGCGTTCGGATCGGCCGCCGACGCCGGGCCGGTGCCGTTCCCGGTCCGGATGGCCGACGGTCCCCGGCGTCCGCAGCTGCTGTTCCTGAGCAGCCCGGCGGCGATGGGCGGTTCGTACCAGTACGCCAAGCTGGCCTCGCAGTTCCGGGACACGCGGACGTGCTGGGGCCTCTCGCTGCCCGGCTTCCTGGAAGGGGAGCTGGTGCCGGACTCGGCCGAGGCGATGGTCGACGTCGTCGTGGAGAGCATCCGCATGTCCTTGGGCGGTGACGACTTCGTCCTGGTCGGTTACTCGTCGGCGGGCATCCTCGCCCAGGCGGTGGTGGCCCGGCTGGAGGAGGCCGACCTGGCGCCGCGTTCGCTGGTCCTGCTCGACACCTACGCCGCGAGCGGTGAGGACGTCCAGGGCAAGGACCAGGCGGAACGGGACCAGGTCGTGCTGGGTCTGACGGCGGGGCTGCCCGAACTGGAGGCACGATACGGGCCGTTCGACGGCACCAAGCTGACCGCGATGGCCCGGTACGTGGACCTGCTGCCGCGGGTCGAGCTGACCGACGTCGCCACGCCGAGCCTGCTGATCCGGCCCGACACCCGGTTCGACGCCGAGACCGCGGACCCGGACAGCGCGAACCCGGACGTCTGGCGGACCACGTGGAGCCGCGCGAACGCGACGGTGACCGTCCCCGGCGATCACTTCAGCCTGATCGAAGGCAGCGCGGCGGCCACCGCCGGTGCCATCGAGGACTGGCTGGCACAGGCGTGATTCCCCCATCCATCACGGGTTCCCGGCAGGGCCGCCCCAGGAGTCGAAGGAAGTTCCGATGCGCGTTCTGCTGACCGCACCGTCTTCGGTGTCCCGGCTGCACGGCCTGGTGCCGCTGGGCTGGGCGTTGCGGACGGGTGGGCACGAGGTGCAGATAGCCGGGCGCCCGCGGTTCACCGAGGAGGTCAACCGGACCGGGTTCGTCGCGGTGGCCGTGGGGAAGGACCTGCCGGACGACGCCGAAGACTGGCTCGCCGATCCCGACGCGGCGGCCGGTCTGGCGGACTACGCCCGGCGGTGGAAGCCGGATCTGGTCGTCTGGGAGGAGCACGCCCCGGCCGGCGCCGTGGCGGCCAGGGTCACCGGGATCACCGCGGTCCGGATGCTGGGCCTGGCCCCGGACCGGGACCGGCTCGCGGAACGGCTCGAAGCCGGGCTCGCGGTCCACGGCCTGTCGCCGGATGAGAGCGTCCTGACCGGCCGGGCCACTTTGGACCGTGTCCCGCCTTCGCTGCGGCCGGAACCCGGCGACGGGCATGTGCCGCTGCGCTACCTCCCCTACAGCGGGCCCGCGGTGGTGCCTTCGTGGTTGCGGCGCAAACCGCGGCGGCAGCGGATTCTCCTGACGCTGGCCGAGCCCGCCGCGGCCCCGGCGGCGTTGTTCGACGCCATCGCCGAACTCGACGCCGAGGTGATCTGCGAGCTGCCGGCCAAGGAGGTCCCGGCCGGGGCGCGGGTGCCCGCCAACCTGCGGCTGTTCGACTCGGTGCCGGTGAACGCCGTGCTGGGGACCTGCTCCGCGGTCGTCCACGATGGATCGTCGACGACCGCGATCACCGCGCTGGCTCACGCGCTGCCGCAGTGCGTGGTGTCCGCGGTGCCGGAAAAGGACGGATCGTCGCTCGCGCACCGGATCGCCGGACAGGGCGCCGCTGTGCTCGCCGGCCGGGGCGAGGATGCCGCTGTCCTCGCCGAGCGGATCGGGCTCGCGGTGTCCGATGACGCCGTCCGGGAAGCGGTCGGACGGCTGCACACGGAGATGGCCGCGATGCCGAGTCCGCACGAACTCCGGCCCGAGCTGGTGCGGCTTGGCCGGGCGGAACGCTGAAGGACGCTTTCAGTGCGTTGGCCGTGGTGAAGGACGCCTTCAGTGCATTGAGTGCACCGAAGGCGTCCTTCAGCACATCGACGCCCCTACGAGGGGTTACCGGAGGACCCCGGACGGGCGGGGTGAGTGTGGGGTCGCGGCGCGGGTTTAGGGGTGGGGCGCGGAATCCGGCCTGACTAGCGTTCACAGCGGTGGCTGCTGTTGTTGCCAGGATCGACGTCGAGTTGGGGTGACCGGATGACCGGCGAGGACAAACTGCTCAGCTACCTCAAACGGGCGACCGCCGATCTCCGCGAAACCCGGCGGGTGCTGCGGGAGACCGAGGAGCGCGCGAACGAGCCGCTGGCCATCGTCGGCATGGCCTGCCGCTACCCGGGGGACGTGCGGTCCCCGGAGGATCTGTGGGACCTCGTCGCCACCGGGACCGACGCGATCGGCGAGTTTCCCGCCGACCGCGGCTGGGAACTGGACCGGATCTACGACGCGTCCGGCGACAAGCCGGGCACCAGCTACGTGCGTCACGGCGGCTTCCTGCAGGACGCGGCCGAGTTCGACCCCGGTTTCTTCGGGATCTCGCCCCGTGAGGCCGTGGAGATGGACCCGCAGCAGCGGTTGTTGCTGGAGGTGTCGTGGGAGGCGCTGGAGCGCGCGGGGGTGGACCCGACGTCGTTGCGGGGTTCGCGCACCGGGGTGTTCGCGGGCGTGATGTACCACGACTATCCGGGACACGCCAGCGTGGGAAGCGTCGTTTCGGGGCGCGTCGCCTACGTGCTGGGGCTCGAAGGTCCCGCGGTGAGTGTGGACACGGCGTGCTCGTCGTCGCTGGTGGCGTTGCACTGGGCCGGGCAGGCGCTGCGTCGCGGTGAGTGCTCGCTGGCGCTGGTCGGCGGGGTCACGGTGATGGCCACGCCCGAGAACTTCGTCGACTTCAGCGCCCAACGTGGACTGTCGCCCGACGCGCGCTGCAAGGCCTTCGCCGAGGCCGCCGACGGGACGATCTGGGCCGAAGGCGCCGGGATGCTCGTCGTGGAGCGGCTTTCCGACGCCCAGCGCAACGGGCACGAGATCCTCGCGGTGGTTCGCGGTTCCGCGGTGAACTCCGACGGCGCCAGCAGCGGCTTGACCGCGCCGAACGGTCCGTCGCAGCAGCGGGTGATCCGCGACGCGTTGTCCGCCAGCGGGCTTTCGGCCGCCGACGTGGACGTGGTGGAGGGGCACGGGACGGGCACCGTGCTGGGCGATCCGATCGAGGCGCAGGCGTTGCTGGCGACGTACGGCCGGGATCGCGAGCAGCCGTTGTGGCTGGGCTCGTTGAAGTCGAACATCGGGCACGCCCAGTCGGCCGCGGGCGTGGCCGGGGTGATGAAGATGGTCATGGCGATGCGTCATGGCGTTTTACCGAAGACGTTGCATGTGGACGAACCTTCGTCGCATGTGGACTGGTCGGCCGGTGCGGTGGAGTTGCTGACCGAGGCGCGGGAGTGGGCATCGGCCGAAGGGCGTCCCCGCCGGGCCGGTGTGTCGTCCTTCGGGATCAGCGGGACGAACGCGCACGTGATCGTCGAGGAAGCGCCACCTGCCGAGGACAGCGAGGAATCCGGTGACGTCACCCGGGTGGACGGCGTTGTGCCCTGGTTCGTGTCGGCCCCCAACGCCGAGGTCCTGCCCGCACAGGCCGCACGACTTCTGTCCTTTGTGGAGGAACGCGAGAACCTGCGTCCGGCTGACGTCGCCTATACGCTGGCGACGTCGCGCGCGGCACTGGATTTCCGATCGGCGGTCGTCGGCAAGGATCGTGACGAGCTGCTCGCCGGGCTTCGCGCGCTGGCAACGGGTTCCGGCGCGTCCGGTGTTTTCACCGGTATCGCCCGGTCTTCCCGTCGCACCGCGTTCCTGTTCACCGGTCAGGGTTCGCAGCGGGTCGGGATGGGGCGTGAGCTTTACGAGACGTACCCGGTTTTCGCGGCGGCTTTCGACGCGGCGGCCGGTCATCTCGACGCCGAACTGGGCGGCTCCTTGCGGGAGCTGGTGTTCACCGGTGATCCCGACGTGGTGGGGCAGACGCGGTATGCGCAGGCGGCGTTGTTCGCGGTCGAGGTGGCGTTGTTCCGGCTGCTCGAATCGTGGGGTGTCCGCCCGGACTTCGTGGCCGGGCATTCGATCGGCGAGCTGGCGGCGGCGCATGTCGCGGGTGTGTGGTCGCTTGAGGACGCGTGCCGGGTAGTCGCCGCGCGGGGCCGGTTGATGCAGGAGCTTCCGTCCGGTGGTGCGATGTTCGCCATCGCGGCGACCGAGGACGAGGTCCGGTCGTTGCTGCCGGATGGCGTGGACGTTGCCGCGATCAACGGCCCTTCGTCCGTGGTGATCTCCGGTCCGGAGGCCGCGGTCGCGGAAGTGGTGGAGACCTTCAAAACCCAGGGGCACAAGACGAATCGCCTGCGGGTTTCGCACGCGTTCCACTCGTCGCTGATGGAGCCGATGCTGGCGGAGTTCCGCGCGGTGCTGGACGGCGTCGGGTTCTCGGCCCCGGAGTTCGGGGTCGTGTCGAACGTGACCGGTGGCGCGGCGACCACCGGGGAGCTGTGCTCGCCGGACTACTGGGTACGGCATGTGCGCGAAGCGGTCCGCTTCGCCGACGGCGTGCGGTGGCTGGAATCCCAAGGCGTGACGAGGTTTGTCGAACTGGGCCCGGACGGGGTGCTGACCGGGATGGCGCAGGAATGCGTCACAGATCCCGGCGCCGTCGTGCTCGCCCCGGTGCTGCGCAAGGACCGGCCGGAGGCCACGGCATTGGTGACCGCCGTCGTACGAGCGCGGCTCGACGGGTCCACTGTGGACTGGGAGAAGTTCTTCGACGACCTCGGCGCCCGCAAGACCGAGCTGCCGACCTACGCCTTCGAACGGAACCGTTACTGGCTGAGGGCTTCGGGATCGACGGACCTCGGCGGGGTCGGTCTGCTCGCGGCGGAGCATCCGCTGCTGGGTGCGATAGCGAGCCTGCCGAACTCCGGCGGTCATCTCCTGACCGGCAGGCTGTCGCTCGACACGGCACCCTGGCTCGCCGGTCATGTCGTGCTGGGGCGCGTCCTGCTGCCGGGGACGGCGTTCGTCGAACTCGCCCACCACGCCGCCGAACAGGCCGGCTGCCGCACGGTGGAGGAGCTGACGCTGCAAGCGCCGCTGACGCTGCCCGAGCGCGGTGGCGTCGCGATCCAGGTAACAGTGGACGGTCCCGACGAGCACGGCAGGCGGTCCCTCGCCATCCATTCGCGCACGGACGACGACGTCGACGCGCCGTGGGTCCAGCATGCCGCCGGGACACTGAGCATCGAGGACGGTGGGCGCGCCGAAGGCCTGACGGCCTGGCCGCCGCCGGGTGCCGAGCCGGTCGAACTGGGGGAGCCCTACGCCCGGCTCGCCGACCTCGGTTATGGCTACACAGGGGTCTTTCAGGGGCTGCGGGACCTCTGGCGTGACGGCGACGAGCTGTATGCCGAGGTCGCGCTGCCCACGGAGGCGGAAGACGCCGCCGGGTCCTTCGGGCTCCACCCGGCGTTGCTCGACGCGGTCCTCCATGCGCAGCTTCTCGCCGAACCGTCCGAAGTGGACTCAGAAGGTCTCGCGCTGCCATTCGTGTGGAGTGACCTCACGCTGCGGGCACGTGGGGCCACGGCCGTCCGGGCCCGGATTTCCCGCAAGGGCAAGGACGAGGTCTCCATCGACCTCGCCGACGGGTCCGGCGCCCCGGTCGCTTCGATCGCCTCTCTGCTGACTCGCGCGGTGTCCGCCGCTCAGCTCGGTGCGCGGGAACCGCACCGGGACTCGCTGTTCGAGCTGGCCTGGGTTCCGGTGCGGGGCGCGGCGCCGGAGGGCGACATCGTGCTGGCCGGACCGGACGAACTCGGTCTCACCGCGGTGTTCGGTGGCCCGGTCGCCGACTGGCGTTCGCTTGCCACCAGGGAGAACCCGCCGCACACCGTCGTGCTGTGCGTGCCGAGCGCCGGGGGAGCGGACCCGGTCGCCGCCACTCGGTCGGTGACCGCGGACGTGCTCGCGACCCTGCGTGGCTGGATCGCCGAGGAGCGATTCGACCGGACGCGATTGGTTCTCGTCACGAACGGCGCGCTGAGCGGCGGGCTTGCTCACGCCGCGGTCTGGGGACTGGTCCGTTCCGCGCAGGCCGAACACCCGGGACGGCTGGTGGTCGCCGACGTCGACGACCACGAAGCGTCCCGGCGTGCCCTGGTGACCGCACTCGGCACCGGCGAACCCGAGCTGGCGCTCCGCGAGGGCAAGGCGTTCGCTCCTCGCCTCGACCGGACCACCCCGGGCGGCACCGCGACAGGGCTGGACCCCGAGGGCACCGTGCTCATCACCGGCGGCACCGGCAGCCTGGGCGCGAAGATCGCGAAGCACCTCGTCAGCGGGCACGGCGTCGGGCACCTCTTGCTCGTCGGGAGGCGCGGTCTCGCGGCTCCGGGAGCCGAAGACCTGGTCGAGGAGCTGACCGCGTCCGGCGCTGTCGTGACCGTGCTGGCCGCCGACCTCACCGACCGCGACGCGCTTTCCCGGGCGCTGGAAGGAATTCCCGCCGCACATCCACTGACCGCGGTCGTGCACGCGGCGGGGGTGGTGGATGACAGCGTCCTGACGGCGCTGACGCCGGAGCGGCTTGACGCGGTACTGCGCCCCAAGGCGGAAACGGCCTGGCACCTGCACGAGCTGACGGCCGGGCTGGACCTCGCCGCGTTCGTCCTGTTCTCCTCCGCCGCGGGCACGCTCGGCTCGCCGGGGCAGGCCAACTACGCCGCCGCGAACGCCTTCGTCGACGCGCTCGCGCGGGTGCGGAACGAGAGCGGGCTGCCCGCGGTTTCCCTCGCCTGGGGGCCGTGGGCCGAAGACGGCATGGCGGCCGGACTCGGCGAGACCGACGCCCGCCGGATGAGCCGCTCCGGTATCACGCCACTGTCCACTGAGGACGGACTGGCGTTGTTCGACGCCGCGCTGACCACGGACGCGCCGGTGCTCTACCCGGTCCGGCTGGACCTCGCCGCGATCCGCGCGATCGGTGAGGTGCCCCCGATCCTCAGCGGGCTCGTCAGGCCCGCGGCCCTGCCCTCGGCTCGCGCCACCACGGACCGGGGCCTGGCGGATCACCTCGCCGGATTGTCCGGCCCGGATCGGGAACGTCTGCTGCTGGACGTCGTCCGCGGCGAGGTCGCGGTGGTGCTCGGCCATGCGAGCAGCGCGTCCATCGGGGCCGAGCGGCTGTTCAACGACCTCGGTTTCGACTCCCTGACCGCGATCGAACTGCGCAACCGCCTGGGCTCGGCCACCGGGGTGCGGCTCCCGGCGACCCTGATCTTCGACCACCCGACGCCCGCCGCGGTCGCCGCGCTGCTCGACGCGGAACTCGGCGGCGCGGCCACCGGACCGGCCGCGGTCGTGTCCGCCGGGGCCGCCGCGGACGACGACCCGATCGTCATCGTCGGCATGGGCTGCCGCTACCCGGGCGGCGTGCGGTCCCCGGAGGACCTGTGGGATCTGGTCGACTCGGGTCGTGACGCGATCACCGGGTTCCCGGAGGATCGCGGCTGGGACATCGGCGCGCTGTACGACCCCGAACGCCGCCGCACCGGCACGAGCGTCACCCGCGAGGGCGGGTTCCTGCACGACGCCGCCGAGTTCGACCCCGGTTTCTTCGGGATCTCGCCGCGTGAGGCCGTGGAGATGGACCCGCAGCAGCGGTTGTTGCTGGAGGTGTCGTGGGAGGCGCTGGAACGGGCCGGGGTGGATCCGACGTCGTTGCGGGGTTCGCGGACCGGGGTGTTCGCGGGCGTGATGTACCACGACTATCCCGGGCACGCAGGCATCGGCAGCGTGGTCTCCGGCCGGGTCGCCTACGTGCTGGGCCTCGAGGGACCCGCGGTGAGTGTGGACACGGCGTGTTCGTCGTCGCTGGTCGCTTTGCATTGGGCTGCACAGGCTTTGCGAAACGGTGAGTGCTCGCTGGCGCTCGTCGGCGGTGTCACCGTGATGGCCACGCCGGAGTCCTTTGTGGAGTTCAGCAGGCAGGGCGGGTTGTCCCCGGACGGGCGATGCCGGTCCTTCGCCGCCGGGGCGGACGGCACGGGCTGGTCCGAGGGCGTCGGTGTGCTGCTGGTGGAGCGCCAGTCCGACGCCCGGCGCAACGGGCACGAGATCCTCGCCGTGGTGCGCGGTTCCGCGATTAACTCCGATGGCACGTCGAACGGCCTGACCGCGCCGAACGGTCCGTCGCAGCAGCGGGTGATCCGCGACGCGTTGTCCTCGGCCGGGCTGTCGACGTCGGATGTCGACGCCGTCGAGGGCCATGGGACCGGCACCGTGCTGGGCGATCCGATCGAGGCACAGGCGTTGCTGGCGACGTATGGCCGGGATCGTGATCAGCCGTTGTGGCTGGGGTCGTTGAAGTCGAACGTGGGGCATATGCAGGCCGCGGCGGGTGTCGCCGGGGTGATGAAGATGGTCATGGCGATGCGTCATGGCGTACTGCCGAGGACGTTGCATGTGGACGAACCGTCGTCCCATGTGGACTGGTCGGCCGGTGCGGTGGAGCTGCTGACCGAGGCGCGGGAGTGGGTGCCGGTGGAGGACCGTCCGCGCCGGGCGGGCGTGTCGTCGTTCGGGATCAGCGGCACCAACGCGCACGTGATCGTGGAGGAAGCGCCCGCGGCGCCGGAAGAAGACGACTCGGCGCGGGTGGACGGCGTCGTGCCGTGGCTGCTCTCGGCCCGGACCCCGGACGCTCTGCGTGCCCAGGCTGCCCAGCTCCTGTCCCATGTGGACGATTACCTGCACCCGGCCGACGTCGCCTACACCCTGGCGACGGCACGGGCCGCGCTGGAACACCGGGCGGTCGTTGTCGGGAAGGGCCGGGACGAACTCCTGGCCGGGCTGACCGCGCTCGCGGACGGCACGGCCGCACCCGGGCTCGTGCGGGGCGTGGCGAGCGACGCCAAGACCGCGTTCCTGTTCACCGGTCAGGGTTCGCAGCGCGTCGGTATGGGACGTGAGCTGTACGAGACGTTCCCGGTGTTCGCGGAGTCCTTCGACGAGGTCTGTGCACGCCTTGACGGCCTGGTCGGGTTGTCCCTGCGGGAGCTGACCTTCACCGGCGATCCCGGGGTTCTGGAACAGACTCGGTACGCGCAGGCGGCGTTGTTCGCCGTCGAGGTGGCCTTGTTCCGGCTGCTCGAATCGTGGGGTCTTCGCCCGGACTTCGTTGCCGGGCATTCGATCGGCGAACTCGTCGCGGCCCATGTCGCGGGCGTGTGGTCCCTCGACGACGCCTGCCGGGTGGTGGCCGCACGAGGCAGGTTGATGCAGGAACTTCCGCCGGGCGGGGCGATGTTCGCCATCACGGCGACCGAGGACGAGATCCGGTCACTGCTGCCCGGAGGGGTGGACGTCGCCGCGATCAATGGACCCTCGTCCGTGGTGATCTCGGGCCCCGAGGACAACGTGGCCGAGGTCGCGGAAGCGTTCAAGGACAAGGGCTACAAGATGAACCGGCTGCGGGTTTCGCACGCGTTCCACTCGTCAATGATGGAGCCGATGCTGGCGGAGTTCCGCGCGGTAATGGACAGCGTCACGTTCAACGAGCCCGTGCTGGGGATCGTGTCGAACGTGACCGGCGTGGCAGCCGACGACGCCTGTTCGCCGGACTACTGGGTGCGGCATGTACGCGACGCCGTCCGCTTCGCCGACGGGGTGTGCTGGCTGGAATCCCAGGGCGTGACCCGGTTCATCGAGTTGGGGCCGGACGGCGTGCTCACCGGCTTGGCGCAGGACTGCGTCGAAGACGCCGCGACGCTCGCCCCGGTGCTGCGCAAGGACCGGCCGGAAGCCACGACGCTGGTGACCGCGGTCGCACGAGCACAGGCCAATGGATCCACTGTGGACTGGAAGAAGTTCTTCGACGGCCGAGGCCCGCGGAAGGTCCAGCTGCCGACGTACGCCTTCGAGCGGGAGCGCTACTGGCTGCGGGCCACGGGTTCGGCGGATCTGGGCGGTGTCGGCCAGGTCCCCGCGGCGCACCCGCTGCTGGGTGCGTCGGTGAGCCTGCCCGGTACCGACGGGCTGGTGCTGACCGGCAGGCTGTCGGTGGACACGACGCCGTGGCTGGCCGATCACGTGGTGCTCGGCCGGGTGCTGGTGCCAGGGACGGCGTTCGTCGAGCTGGCGCATCACGCCGCGGAGCAGGTCGGCTGCCCCTCGGTCGCGGAACTGACCTTGCAGGCACCGCTCGTCCTGCCCGAACGCGGCGGGGTCGCGCTGCGCGTGACCGTGGACGGCCCCGACGAGGACGGCGGGCGCCCGATCTTCGTCCACTCCCGGGCCGACGACCTCCCCGACGCGCAATGGACCCAGCATGCCGCGGGGGCCTTGAGCATCGAGGACAGCGTGCCCGCCGCCGATCTGACGACCTGGCCACCGCCAGGCGCGGAGCCGGTGGAACTCGGCGATCCCTATCAGCGGCTCGCCGAGCTGGGCTACGACTACGGGCCCACTTTCCAAGGGCTGCAGGCGATGTGGCGCGACGGCGACGACCTCTACGCCGAGGTCGTCCTGCCCCGGGAAGCCCACGAGGACGCCGGTGGATTCGGCGTGCACCCCGCCCTGCTCGACGCGGCGCTGCATCCCCAGGTGCTCGACGCGTTCCTCGGGCAGGAAGGCGGCGGCAACCCGATGCTGCCGTTCTACTGGAACGGAGTGAGGATCGAGGCGAAGGGTGCGTCCGCGCTGCGGGTACGGCTTTCTCCGGCAGGCCAGGACGCCGTCGTCATCACGCTCGCAGACGCGGCGGGCAGTCCTCTCGCGACAGTCGAATCCCTGGTCGCCCGGCCCATCGCCCCCGCACAGCTGGGCGGCGGGCCGAACGACGCGCTGTTCCGCGTCACCTGGCAGCCGTTGACGGTGCCGAAGACGGCGGCGGAATTCGCGCTCCTCGGCGACGCCGGTCTCGAAGCGGTGGGCGAGGCGGACACCGTGGCCCTGTTCGTCCCGCGCGGGTCCGATCCCGACGTGCCGGAAGGAGTACGGAAAACCCTCACCCGGGTACTGGCCCACGTGCGGGAATGGCTTGCCACGGAGCGGTTCTCCGGGTCGCGGCTGGCCGTCGTCACCACCGGCGCCATGCCGGGAGACGGCCGTCCCGACCTCGTCGCGGCGCCGGTGTGGGGGCTGGTGCGCTCGGCCGAGGCCGAGAACCCGGGCCGTTTCGTCCTGGTCGACTTGGACGGCGAGGAGTCCTCTTCGGACGGTCTCGGCATGGCGCTGGCTTCCGGCGAGCCGGAGATCGCCCTGCGGTCGGGCGAGCTGTTCGTGCCCCGGCTCGCCGCCGCCACACCGTCCGAAGAGGACGGACCATGGGACCCGGCGGGTTCGGTCCTGATCACCGGCGGTACCGGCGGTCTCGGCGCGATCCTGGCCCGTCACCTGGTCGTCGAGCACGGCGTCCGGCGCCTGGTGCTGACCAGCCGCCGCGGCCCGGACGCGGCAGGGGCACGAGAACTTCGCGAGGAACTGACCGAACTCGGCGCCGACGTGGACATCGCGAGCTGTGACGTCGCGGACCGCACCGCGGTCGCGAAACTGCTCGGCGAGATCCCGCCGGAACACCCGCTCGTCGCCGTCGTGCACGCCGCGGGCGTCACGGGCGGCGGTCTGATCGGCTCGCTGCCCGAGGCGCAGCTCGACGCAGTGCTCGGGCCCAAGGTGGACGGGGCGTGGCACCTGCACGAGCTGACCGCCGACCTCGACCTGCGGGCCTTCGTGGTGTTCTCCTCCGCCGCGGGACTGGTGCTGGGCGCGGGACAGGCGGACTACGCCGCGGCCAACCTGTTCCTCGACGCGCTCGCCGCCGATCGTCACGTGCAGGGACTGCCCGCGGTTTCCCTCGCCTGGGGCGCGTGGAGCCCCGAAAGCGACGGCGGCATGGCCGAGCAGCTCGACGAAGCGGGTCTCGCCCGGTTGCGCAGGCTCGGGATGCCCCCGATGTCGACGGCCGAGGGACTGGAGTTGTTCGACCTGGCGCTGCGCTCGGGCGATCCCGCGCTGGTACCGCTCAAGCTGGACCAAGCGGCGTTGCGGGCCCGCACAGAACTACCGGCGGTCCTGCGCGGGCTGGTGCGCAAACCGGTGCGACGGGTACGCGCGGCGGGCCCGGTCGAGCAGCGGGGAACGCTGGCGGCGCGCCTGGCCGAGGTGCCGGAGGCCGAACGCGAGGAGTTCGTGCTCGGGGTGGTGTGCGGGCACGTCGCCGAGGTGCTCGGGCACGCGTCGGCGGCCGCGGTCGACCCGGCGCGCGCGTTCCAGGAAATGGGCTTCGACTCGCTGACCGCGGTGGAGTTCCGCAACCGGCTCAACGCCGTGACCGGGCTGACCCTGCCGGCGACTCTGGTGTTCGACCAGCCTTCGCCCGCCGCGCTCGCACGGGAGCTGCGGACGCGGCTGGACCCCGGGACGCGGGACGCGACCGAGTCGCTGCTCGCCGAGCTGGACCGGCTCGACGCGGCGCTGGCGGCGGGCCGGCCGGGCGAAGGCGGCCACGCCAAGGTCGAAGCCCGCCTGGCCGCGTTGCTGCGCAAATGGCAGGAAACGCACGACGACGAGGACGGTGGGGCCGACATCGACTCCGCGACCGACGACGAGCTTTTTCAGGTACTGGACAACGAACTGGGTATCTCGTGAGTGAGCGGGCGATGACGAACGAGGACAAGCTCCGCGCGTATCTCAAGCGCGCGACGACCGACCTCCAGCAGGCGCGGCGGCAGCTGCGCGAGGTGGCGGCGAAGGACACCGAGCCGATCGCGATCATCGGGATGAGCTGCCGCTATCCCGGCGACGTCCGTTCGCCCGACGACCTGTGGCGGCTGGTCGACGAGGGGGCGGAGGCGCTCGGCGAGTTCCCGGCCGACCGGGGCTGGGACACCGGTCTCTACGACCCCGACCCGGAGCGGCCCGGCAAGACCTACGTCAACCGCGGCGGCTTCCTCTACGACGCGGCCTATTTCGACGCGGCGTTCTTCGGGATCAGCCCGCGCGACGCGCGCCGGGCGGACCCGCAGCAGCGCGTCCTGCTCGAAGCCGCGTGGGAGGCCATCGAACGCGCCGGGATGGACCCGCATTCGCTCGCGGGCAGCAAAACCGGGGTCTACGCGGGCCTGATGTACCACGACTACGGCGGCGGCAGCCCCGGCGGGAGCCTGGTTTCCGGCCAGATCTCCTACAGCCTGGCGCTGGAGGGGCCCGCCGTCACGGTCGACACCGCTTGTTCGTCCTCATTGGTCGCGCTGCACATGGCGATCCAGGCACTGCGGCGAGGAGATTGCACGCTCGCGCTGGCCGGTGGTGTGACGGTGATGGGCACGCCGGAGATGTTCGTCGACTTCAGCCGCCAGCGGGGACTCGCACCGGACGGGCGCTGCAAGTCGTTCTCCGACGACGCGGACGGGACGGCCTGGTCCGAGGGCGTCGGTGTCCTGGTGGTGGAGCGTCTTTCGGACGCTCGGCGGCTCGGTCACCGGGTGCTGGCGGTCGTCCGGGGCACCGCGCTGAACCAGGACGGCGCGAGCAACGGGTTCGCGGCGCCGAACGGGCCGTCCCAGGTGCGGGTCATCGAGCAGGCGCTGGCCGACGCGGGGCTGACACCGTCCGATGTGGACGTCGTCGAGGCACACGGCACCGGCACCTCGCTGGGTGACCCGATCGAGGCGCAGTCGCTGCTCGCCACGTACGGCCGTCGTCAGGGCGGGGAGCCGTTGTGGCTCGGCTCGATCAAGTCGAACCTCGGGCACGCGCAGGCGGCGGCCGGGATCGCGAGCATCGTCAAGATGGTGCAGGCGATGCGGCACGGCGTGCTGCCGAAGAGCCTCCACATCGGACAGCCGTCGTCCCATGTGGACTGGTCGTCGGGTGCGGTCGAGCTGCTCACCGAGGCCCGCGAATGGCCGCACGTCGAACGACCGCGGCGCTCGGCGGTGTCGTCGTTCGGGATCAGCGGAACCAACGCGCACGTCATTTTGGAACAGGGTGACGAACCGGAGGCCCGGGAGGCGAAGCCGGAGGCCGCGGTGACGCCGGTGGTGTTGTCCGCCAGGACTCCGTCCGCGCTGTCCGAGATGGCCCGGCGCCTGACGTCGTGGCTTGAAGAACGTCCGGATCTGGCCCCCTCCGACGTCGGCTTCTCGTTGGTGACAAGCCGTTCCTCGTTCGAGCACCGCGCGGTCGTCGTCGGCGAGGACCGTGACGGGCTGCTGGACGCGCTGCGTGGCCTTGCCGACGGAAACCCGGGTCAGGGCACCGTGACCGGGGAGGCCGATCTCCGCGGGAAGACCGTGTTCGTGTTCCCCGGCCAGGGGTCGCAATGGGCCGGGATGGGCACCGCACTGCTCGCGACGTCGCCGGTCTTCGCCGACCGGATGACCGAATGCGAGAAGGCGCTTTCGTCCTTTGTGGACTGGTCGGCCACCGCCGTGCTGCGCGGCGAACCCGGTGCCCCGTCGATGGAACGCGTCGACGTCGTGCAGCCGGTGCTGTGGGCGACGATGGTCTCGCTCGCCGCTGTCTGGCGCGCGCACGGGATCGAGCCCGACGCGGTGATCGGGCACTCGCAGGGCGAGATCGCGGCCGCTTGCGTGTCCGGTGTGCTGTCGCTGGAGGACGGCGCCCGGGTCGTCGCGCTGCGCAGCCGGGCGATCGGCGAGGTACTCGGCAGTCGCGGCGGCATGCTCGCGGTCAGCCAGTCCGCCGAGCGCATCGCGGGCAGGCTCGGCCGGTGGGAAGGCCGGATTTCGGTGGCCGCGGACAACGGCGCCGGTTCGTCCGTGCTGTCCGGGGACGGCGAGGCGCTGGACGAGCTGCAGGCCGACCTGGCCGCCGAGGACATCCGGGTCAAGCGGGTCCAGGTGGACTACGCCTCCCATTCCGCGCAGGTCGAGGATCTGCGCGAGCGGCTGCTCACGGATCTGGGCCCGATCGTGCCCGGCGCGGGTGACGTGCCGATGATGTCGACCGTCACCGGGACGTGGACGGACGGCGCCGCGCTGGACGCCGGGTACTGGTTCGACAACCTGCGGCAGACCGTGCGGTTCGCGCCGGTGGTCCGGTCGCTGGCCGAGGCGGGGTACGTGGCCTTCGTGGAGGTCAGCCCGCATCCGGTGGTCGCCATGAGCATGCAGGAGACCCTCGACGAGCTGGAGCTCGGTGCGGTCGTCACCGGGACGCTGCGCCGCGACGACGGCGGTCCGGACCGGGTCGCGGCCTCGGTCGCCGCACTGCACGTCCGTGGCATCGCACCGGACTGGACGGGCTATTTCCCGGGCGGCGCCCAGGTCGAACTGCCCACGTATCCCTTCAGCGGCAAGCGGTTCTGGCTGGAGGGCGAACAGGCCGCCGAGCAGCGGCCCACGACGACGGGAGCGGCGGACGCACCGTTCTGGGCCGACGTCGAAGCCGAGGACGCCGAAGCGCTCAGCGCGCGGCTGGGCATCGAGCCCGCTCAGCTACGTGACGTCGTGCCCGCGCTGTCGGCCTGGCGTCGCGGCGAAGTCGAGACGTCCACAATGGACTCCTGGTGCTACGCGGTGCGCTGGATACCGCTGCCGCAGGCTCCGGCGGGCAGGCTGACCGGGACCTGGCTGGTGCTGGTCCCGCCGGACTGCGCGCGGGCCTCGGCATTGGCCGACGGGCTCGGCGCCGACGTCGTCCGTGTCGTGGTGGACTCCGCCGATCCGGCCGACGATGTCCGCGCGGCATTGGCGGAACGGACTCCAGCCGGGGTGCTGTCACTGCTCACCCTCGACGAACGCGTGCACCCGGACGCGCCCGCGTTGTCGTACGCCACCGCGAGCACGATCACCGTACTGCGGGCGCTGCGCGACACCGGGATCACCGCGCCGCTGTGGTGTGTCACCTCGGGTGCGGTCGCGGTCGACCGGACCGAGGACGTCGATCCCGGCGCGGCGGCGTTGTGGGGCATGGGCACCGTGCTCGCGCTCGACCACCCGGAGACCTGGGGTGGCCTGGCCGATCTCTTCGATCCCGCGGACCCGAAGGCGATCGGCGCGCTGTGTGCCGCACTGTCCGGAAAGGACGGTGAAGACCAGCTCGCGATCCGTCGGCCCGGCACCTTCGCGCGTCGCCTGGTCCGCGCGCCGCTGGACGGCGACCTCGCGGAAAACACCTGGCAGCCCAGGGGAACCGTGCTGGTCACCGGTGGCACCGGCGCCGTGGGCGGGCACGTGGCGCGCTGGCTGGCCGCCCGTGGAGCCGAGCGCGTCGTGCTGGTGAGCCGTCGTGGGGCCGACGCCGACGGCGCCGCCGAGCTGACCGGGGAACTCACGGCACTGGGCACCACAGCGGAGATCGTGGCCTGCGACATCACCGACGGCGCGGCCGTCGACGCCCTGATCGCCGACTACGAGCCGGCCGCGATCTTCCACGCCGCCGGGGTCATGGCCGACGAGGCACCACTGGCCGAGACGACACCCGAGGCATTCGCCGACGCCGTGCGCGCCAAGATCACCGGTGCCGCCCACCTTGACCGGGCACTCGGCGACCGGCCGCTCGACGCGTTCGTGCTGTTCTCCTCCGGCGCCGCCGTCTGGGGCACCGCGGGACAGCCCGCCTACGCGACGGGGAACGCCTTCCTCGACGCCCTCGCCCAGCACCGCCGGGCTCGCGGACTGCCCGCGACGTCGGTCGCCTGGGGCTCTTGGGGCGGCGGAATGGTCGGCGAAGAGGCGAAAGCCCGGCTGGACCGGCTCGGCGTGCGCGAGCTGGACCCCGTCCTGGCGGTGCGGCTGCTCGGCCGGGTACTGGGGAAGAACGAGTCGCATCTCGTCGTCACCGACATGGACTGGACGAGCTTCCTGCCGATCTACACGCTCGCCCGGCCTCGTCCGCTGCTGCACGATCTCCCGGAGGCGGCTCGCGGGGAGTCGGCGGCGGACGCGACGGCCGACGAGGCGGGCGCGGGCGAACTCACGGCCCGGCTCGCCGGGCTGACCGGCCCCGAGCAGCAGCGCCACCTGCTGGACCTGGTGCGTACGCAGGCCGCGGCGGTGCTCGGGCACGACGAAGGCGCGTCCGTGATCGAACCGGGCCGCGCCTTCAAGGAGTTCGGGTTCGACTCGGTGACCGCGGTGGATCTGCGCAACCGGCTGAGCGCGGCGTCCGGTATGCGGCTGCCCGCCACGGTCGTGTTCGACTACGCCAATCCCCGTGCCCTCGCCGAGCACCTGTGGTCCGGGCTGTGCCCCGGCGGTGAAGGCCGGGACGTGCCGCTGACCACCGAACTGGACCGCCTGGAAGCGCGGCTGGACGGGCTCTCGCACGACGAGATCGAGCGGGACCGCGTCACCGTCCGGATCCAGGCGATGCTGACGAAGCTGAACCGGGCGCTCGGCGGGACCGGCCCGACCGTGGCGGACCGGCTGGAGACGGCGAGCACCGACGATCTGTTCGCCCTGATCGACGACGAGCTGGGGACATCGTGAACCGCCGTGCCACCCGGGACTTTTCGGCCGCACGGCCGGTCCACCGCCGAGGGACGAGAGGCTGAAAATGAACAACGAAGAGAAGCTCGTCGAGTACCTCAAGCGGGTGACCGGCCAGCTGCACGAGACCCGTGAGCGCCTGCGCGAGGTCGAGACCGCCGAGCAGGAGCCGATCGCGATCGTCGCGATGGGCTGCCGGTACCCGGGCGACGTGCGTTCGCCGGAGGACCTGTGGCGGCTGGTGTCCGAGGGCACCGACGCCATCGGCCCGTTCCCCGCGGATCGCGGCTGGGACACCGACGACCTGTACGACGCCGACCCCGACCACCCCGGGACGAGCTATGTCCGGGAAGGCGGATTCGTCCACGACGCGGGCGAGTTCGACGCGGGGTTCTTCGGTGTCTCACCGCGGGAAGCGCTGGCGATGGACCCGCAGCAGCGCCTCGTGCTGGAGCTGGCGTGGGAGACCGTCGAGCGCGGGGGCATCGCGCCGCATTCGCTGCGGGAGGCCGCGGTCGGCGTGTTCGTCGGCAGTGGCGGTCAGGACTACTACGACGAGATCCCGCCCGCGACGCTGACCGACGCGGTCGAGGACTACCTGAGCACCGGCAACGCGGGCTCTGTCCTTTCCGGACGCGTCGCCTACGCGCTCGGGCTCGAAGGACCCGCGCTCACCGTGGACACCGCGTGCTCGTCCTCGCTCGTCGCGATCCACCTGGCCACCCAGGCGCTGCGGCAGCGGGAATGCTCGCTGGCGCTGGCGGGCGGGGTGGCGCTGATGGCCACCCCGGCGCCGTTCCTCGCGTTCAGCAGGCAGCGCGGGCTCGCGCCGGACGGCCGGTGCAAGCCGTTCTCCGCGGCCGCGGACGGCACGGGCTGGGCCGAGGGCGCCGGACTCGTTCTGCTGGAACGGCTTTCGGACGCCCGGCGCAACGGTCATCCGGTGCTGGCGGTGGTCCGCGGTTCGGCGGTCAACTCCGACGGCGCGTCCAACGGCCTGACCGCGCCGAACGGGCCTTCGCAGCAACGGGTGATCCGGCAGGCGCTGGCCAACGCGCACCTGTCTGTGGCGGACGTCGACGCCGTCGAGGCCCATGGCACCGGCACCACGCTCGGCGACCCGATCGAGGCGCAGGCGGTCATCGCGACCTACGGGCAGGAGCGGCCGGAGGACCGTCCGGTGTGGCTCGGCTCGGTGAAGTCGAACCTCGGCCACGCCCAGGCCGCCGCCGGGGTCAGTGGCGTGATCAAGATGGTCTTGGCGCTGCGCAACGGAATTCTGCCGAAGACACTGCACGCCGCCGAACCGTCCGAGGAGATCGACTGGTCGGCCGGGAACGTCCGGCTGCTGCAGTCCGAACGTCCCTGGCCGCGAACGGATCGCGCCCGCCGCGCCGGGGTCTCCTCGTTCGGGGTGAGCGGAACGAACGCGCACCTCGTACTGGAGGAAGCTCCCGTTGAGGAGGCCGAGCCCGCGACGCCCGCGTGGCCCGCCGGGCTGGCCATTCCGCTGCCCGTGTCCGGCGAAGGGGAGCGGGCGCTGCGTGCGCAGGCCGCCGCTCTCCGGTCCGTTGTGGACGGACAGGAGTCATTGCTGGACCTGGGTTTCTCGCTCGCGACGACGAGGTCACCGCGGAGCGACCGGGCGGTCGTGCTGGCCGGGGACCCGGCCGCCGCCGTCCGGGGACTTGACGCGCTCGCCGAGGGCTCGAGCGCACCCGGTGTGCTGCGCGGAACCGCCACCGAGGGTTTGACCGCGTTCCTGTTCTCCGGTCAGGGCGCCCAGCGTGCCGGGATGGGCCGGGAACTGGCCGGGACGTTCCCGGTGTTCGCCGAGGCACTGGACGCCGTCTGCGCCGGATTCGACGGACTGCTGGACCGGCCGCTGAAGGATGTGCTCTTCGCCGAGGCCGACGAAGACGGGGCCGGGCCGCTGGACGAGACCGGCTACACGCAGCCGGCGTTGTTCGCGATCGAGGTCGCGCTGTTCCGGCTGCTCGAATCCTGGGGCGTCAAACCGGATCTGCTGCTCGGCCACTCCATCGGCGAGCTGGTCGCCGCACACGTCGCCGGGGTGTTCTCGCTGGAAGCCGCGTGCACGCTCGTCGCCGCGCGCGGCCGGCTGATGCAGGCACTGCCCGCGGGTGGCGCGATGATCGCGGTGCGGGCCACCGAGGAGGAGGTCCGGCCGCTGCTGTCCGGCGCCGTCGGGATCGGCGCGGTGAACGGCCCGTTCTCCCTGGTGCTCTCCGGCGACGAGGACGCGGTGACGCGCCTGGCCGCGCATTTCGAGGGCCAGGGCCGGAAAGCGCGGCGGCTGCGGGTTTCCCACGCCTTCCATTCCCCACGCGTGGACGCCATGCTCGACGAGTTCCGCGCCGTCGTGGCGGGACTCGAGACGGCGGCACCGGCGATCCCGATCGTGTCCGACGTGACCGGTGAACTGGCTTCGGCCCAGGATCTGCGCGACCCGGAGTACTGGGTGCGGCACGTTCGCGAGACAGTGCGGTTCTCCGACGGCGTGGCCACGCTGGAAGCCGAAGGGGTGACCCGGTATGTCGAGGCCGGGCCCGGCGGCGCGCTCGCCGCGCTCGTCGGCGACAGCCTCACCACGACGTCCGACACCGCCGTGATCGTCCCGGCGCTGCGCAAGGACCGGCCCGAGCCGGACGCGGTGCTCACCGCGATGGCGGAGCTGTACGTCAATGGCCTCACCCCGGATTGGGACGCCCTGTTCGCCGGGCGTGGGGCACGGCGGATCCCGCTGCCGACGTATGCCTTCCAGCGGCGGCGTTACTGGCTCGACGCCCGTTCGCGGCTCGACGAGGTGACCGCGGCCGGACTCCAGCGGTCCGGCCACCCGTTGCTGGGCGCGGCGACCACGGTGGCGGGCACGGACGGCGTCGTCCTCACCGGCAGGCTGTCGTCCGGCGCCCAGCCTTGGCTCGCCGATCACCGCGTCGGCGGAGCCGTGACCGTCCCGGGCACCGTCTTCCCCGAGCTGGCGATCCGGGCGGGCGACCAGGTCGGCTGCGGGCGCGTCGAGGAACTCACCCTCGGCACCCCGCTCGTGCTGCCCGACCGGGGCGGCGTGCGGATCCAGGTCGCGGTGGGCGCCGCGGAGGCGTCGGGCGCGCGTCCGTTCGGTGTGTACTCCCGGCCCGATGCCGACTCCGACGGTGAGCCGGAATGGACTTCGCACGCGACCGGGCTGCTGGTCGCGGCGAACGCCGGGCGTGGGGTCGAGCTGGCCGACTGGCCGCCCGCGGGTGCGGAACCTGTCGAGGTGGACGGGCTCTACGAGGAGTTCGCCGAAACCGGGCTGGACTACGGACCGGCTTTCCGTTCGCTGCGTGCGGTGTGGCGGCGCGGTGAGGAGATCTTCGCCGAGGTCGCGCTGCCCGAGGACGTCCCGCTCGACGCGGGCCGCTTCGGTCTGCACCCGGCCCTGCTCGACGCGAGCACCCACGCGCTGCGGGTCGCCGGAGACGGCGACGGCGGTGTGGGCCTGGTCCCGTTCACGTGGTCGGGAGTGGAACTGCACGCCTCCGGCGCCGCCGAGGCGCGGGTCCGCTTCACCCCGGCGGGCACCGACGCGTTCGGCGTCGTCGTGGCGGACGCGACCGGTGCACCGGTCGCGACGATCGACCGGACGGTGTTCCGCCCGCTCGGCTCGCCGACGGCCGGGTCCTCACGCCGCGATCCGCTGTATCGCCTCGACTGGCGGCCTATCCCAGCGGGCCAGGACGCCGATGTGTCCACAGTGGACTTCGAGCGGCTGGCCGATGCCGACGCGGTACCGCCGGTGGTGCTCCTGACCATCGAGCCGGGATCCGACGCTCAGTCGGTGCACGACCGGGTTCGTCGCGCGTTGCTCGCCGCGCAGACCTGGGTGTCCACTTCGGACTATGACGAGTCCACGCTCGTGGTGGTGACCCGGGCGGCGGTCGCGGTTTCCGGCGAGGACGTGACGGACTTCGCCGGGGCGGGGGTCTGGGGCCTGTTGCGCTCGGCGCAGGCCGAGCACCCCGGCCGGATCGTGCTGCTGGACGTCGACGAGCGGGCGGACGTCGCCGCGTCGCTCGGGACCGCGCTCGCTTCGGAGGAACCCCAACTCGTGCTGCGCCAAGGCATCCTGCACGCTCCCGCGCTGACCCGCGTCAAGCCGGGGGAGCAGCGGGCCGACCGGTTCGACCCGGACGGAACCGTGCTGCTGACCGGTGGCTCGGGCGCGCTCGGCGCGGAACTGGCCCGGCATCTGGTCACCGGGCACGGCGTGCGGCACCTGCTGCTGGTGAGCCGTCGCGGGCTGGACGCGTCCGCCGAACTGCTCGCGGAGCTGGCGGACCTGGGCGCCGAAGTCCGGACCGCGGCCTGTGACGTCGCCGATCGTGAGGCCCTCGCCGCGGTGCTCGCGGCTGTGCCGGAGGAGCATCCGCTGACCGCGGTGGTGCATACGGCGGGCGTGATCGACGACGGGGTGCTCAGCTCGCAGACGCCCGAGCGGATCGACGCGGTGCTGCGGCCCAAAGTCGACGGGGTGCTCGCCCTGCACGAGCTGACCTCGGGCGCCGACCTCGCGGCGTTCGTCCTGTTTTCGTCGGTGTCCGGGGTGCTGGGCGCGCCGGGACAGGCGGGTTACGCGGCCGCGAACACCATGCTCGACGCCTTCGCCGCG
The DNA here is from genome assembly GCF_042741125.1 of Amycolatopsis sp. NPDC058986. NCBI lineage: Bacteria > Bacillati > Actinomycetota > Actinomycetes > Pseudonocardiales > Pseudonocardiaceae > Amycolatopsis > Amycolatopsis sp. NPDC058986. Next base: position 34,309 of record NZ_JBHYJW010000076.1, read on the forward strand.
CACCGGCGAGCACAGGGCCTGCCCGCGCTGTCGCTGGCCTGGGGCCTGTGGGCGGAAGCGGGCGGGATGGGCGGCACGCTGGACGAGGCGGAGGTCGCCCGGCTGTCCGCCACCGGCCTGCGTCCGCTGTCCACAAAGGACGCCCTGGCGTCGTTCGACACGGCGCTCGCCACGGACGAGCCCGCGGTCCTCCCGGTCCGGTTCGACCTCGCCGCGCTGCGCGCCTCCGGTGCCGACGCGCCGAAACCGGTGTGGGACCTGGCGAATCGCGGGACGCGCCGTACCGCGGCCGGATCCGCCGCGGTGGTCTCGTCCGGGCGGCTGCTCGCGGACGTCCCCGAGGCCGATCGCCTCGCCACCGTGCTCGACCTGGTCCGGACCCGCGCGGCCGCGGTGCTGGGCTACGCCTCCGCCGAGGACATCGACCCGGGCCGGGAGTTCCAGCAGCTCGGCTTCGACTCGCTCACCGCGATCGAGCTGCGTAACGGGCTGAACGCGACGACCGGGCTGCGCCTGCCCTCGACGCTGGTCTTCGATTACCCGACCGTGTCCGCGCTGGCGGAACACCTGCTGGCCGAGCTGTCCGGGCTGAGCCCGCGCGACAGCGTGGTCACCGGGGCGAGCGCCCACGACGAGCCGATCGCGATCGTCGGGATGGGCTGTCGCCTGCCCGGCGGCGTCTCGTCGCCGGACGACCTGTGGCGGCTGCTCGACGAAGAAGGCGACGCGATCGGCGAGTTCCCGGCCGACCGCGGCTGGGACCTGGGCAGGCTGTACGACCCGGAGCGGGTGCGGCCCGGCACGAGCTACGTGCGCGAGGGCGGGTTCGTCCACGACGCAGGTGAATTCGACCCGGGCTTCTTCGGTGTCTCGCCGAAGGAAGCGGCGATGATCGATCCGCAGCAGCGGCTGCTGCTCGAAACCTCGTGGGAGGCGCTGGAGCGGGCGGGCATCGATCCCTTGTCGCTCAAGGGTTCCCAGACCGGTGTCTACGCCGGTGTGCAGTACCACGACTACGTCGGCAGTAACAGCACCGGCTCGATCGTCACCGGACGGGTGGCCTACACGCTCGGCATCGAAGGGCCCGCCGTCAGCGTCGACACCGCGTGCTCCTCGTCGCTCGTCGCGTTGCACTGGGCGGCGCAGGCGTTGCGGCAGGGCGAATGCACGCTCGCGCTCGCCGGTGGCGTGACGGTGATGGCGACGCCGGAGACGTTCGTGGAGTTCAGCAGGCAGGGCGGTCTCGCCCCGGACGGCCGGTGCAAGGCCTTCTCCGCCGACGCCGACGGCACCTCGTGGTCCGAAGGCGCTGGCGTCGTGGTGCTGGAGCGGCTGTCCGACGCGCGACGTCTCGGCCACCCGGTCCTCGCGGTGCTGCGCGGCAGTGCCATCAACCAGGACGGCGCGTCCAACGGGCTGACCGCCCCCAACGGGCCCGCCCAGCAGCGGGTGATCCGCAGCGCGCTGGCCGCCGCGAACCTGACTCCCGCGGACGTGGACGCCGTCGAGGCGCACGGCACCGGGACGAAGCTCGGCGACCCGATCGAGGCACAGGCGCTGCTGGCCACCTACGGCAGGGAACTGCCGCCGGAGCGTCCACTGTGGATCGGCTCGGTCAAGTCGAACCTCGGGCACACCCAGGCCGCGGCCGGCATCGCCGGGGTGATCAAGATGGTCCTGGCCATGCGGCACGGCGAGCTGCCGAAGACCCTGCACGTCCGGGAGGCCTCGGGCGAGGTCGACTGGTCGGCGGGCACTGTGCGGCTGCTGACCGAACGCGTCCTGTGGGAGGCGGCCGGACGGCCGCGCCGCGCCGGCGTCTCGTCGTTCGGCGTGAGCGGAACCAACGCACACGTCATCCTCGAAGAGCCGCCCGCCGCCCCGTCCTCGGTGCCCTCGGGCGACGTGGCCGACCTCGACACCCCGGTGCCGTGGCCGCTCGCCGCGCGCGGTGGCACGGCGCTGAAGGCACAGGCCGAGCGCATGCTGGCCTTCGTCGACGAAGCCGATCACGAGCTGGCCGACGTCGGCTACTCGCTCGCCACCACGCGTTCGGCGTTCGACCACCGCGCGGTGGTGCTGGGCAGGCGGCGTCCCGAATTCCTTCGCGGCCTGATGGCGATGGCGGACGGCGAAGAGGCCGACGGGCTCGTCGAGGGCGTTGTGCTGGGCGGTGGCAAGACCGCGTTCCTGTTCTCGGGCCAGGGCGCGCAGCGCGCTGGGATGGGCGACGACCTCGCGGCCGCGTACCCCGTGTTCGCCCGCGCCTACGAACAGGTCCGCGCCGAACTGGACCGCCACCTCGACCGTCCATTGCGGACAGCGACGGCGGACCCGGAGCTGCTGGACAGCACGGAGTACACCCAGCCCGCGTTGTTCGCGTTCGAGGTGGCCTTGTTCCGGCTCGTCGAATCATGGGGACTGCGGCCGGACTTCCTGGCCGGACATTCGATCGGCGAGCTGAGCGCGGCACACGTGTCCGGCGTGCTCTCACTGGAGGACGCCGCGATGCTGGTCGCCGCGCGCGGCAGGCTGATGCGCGCGCTGCCCGAGGGCGGCGTCATGGTGGCTGTCGCGGCGTCGGCGGACGAGGTCCTGCCGCTGCTGGGCGAAGGCGCCGACATCGCCGGGGTGAACGGCCCGATGTCGGTCGTGCTCTCCGGGGACGAAGCGCCGGTGCTGGCCCTCGCGGCCCGCTTTGCCGAAAACGGGCGTCGTACCAAGCGGTTGCGGGTGTCGCACGCGTTCCACTCGGCGCGGATGGAGCCGATGCTCGCCGAGTTCGGCGCGATCGCGGACAAGCTGACGTTCTCGGCGCCGCGGATCCCGATCGTGTCGACCGTGACCGGTGAACTCGCCGCCGAGCTGACCTCGCCGGAGTACTGGACACGTCAGGTGCGTCAGGCGGTCCGGTTCCACGACGCCGTTCGCTGGTTGGAAGGCAATGGGGTCAACAGGTTCGTCGAGCTGGGCCCGGACGCCACCCTCGCCGGGCTGGTCGAGGACGGTTTGGAAGACCGCGCGGGGGCCCTGGTCACCGCGACGGCGGACAAGGAGGCCCCGGAGCCTGCGGCGCTGCTGACCGCGGTCGCGCGGCTGCACGTGAGCGGGCGGTCGCCCGACTGGACGGCGCTGTTCGACGGCACCGGCGCCAATCCGGTCGAACTACCGACCTATCCGTTCCAGCGGCAGCGTTTCTGGGTCGAGAACGGCGGCACCGAGGAGCCCGGCCAGGTCCGGCATCCGCTGCTGGGTTCCGCGGTGTCACTGGCCGAAACCGGCGGAATGCTGTTCAGCGCCCGGGTTTCCCTCGGTACGCACCCGTGGCTGGCCGAGCACGCGGTCGGCGGCGCGGCGATCTTCCCCGGCACCGGGTTCGTGGAGATGGCCGTCCGCGCGGGCGACGACGTCGGCTGCGAAGTTGTGGAGGAGCTGACCATCGAGGCACCGCTCGTGCTGCCCGAGCGGTCCGGCGTCCAGCTCCAGTGCGCGATCGACGGTCCGGACAACGCCGGGCGGCGCCGGTTCAGCGTGCATTCCCGGCCCGAGGGCGCCGAGGACGCCCCGTGGACCCGCCACGCGGCCGGTGCGCTGGCGCCCGCGGACGGCCGTCCGTCGTTCGAGCACACCGAATGGCCGCCCGCGGGCGCCGAAGCGGTGCCGCTGGAGGGCATGTACGAGGGCCTGGCCGAGAGCGGCCTGGTCTACGGCCCCCGGTTCCAGGGCATGCGGGCCGCGTGGAAGGCGGGCGACCACGTGTTCGCCGAGGTGAGCCTGCCCGCCGCGGCACAGTCCGAAGTGGACGATTTCGGGATCCACCCGGCGTTGTTCGACGCCGCGCTGCACGCCATCGGCCTCAGCGGGGCGACCGAGGAACGGTCCCTGCCCTTCTCCTGGGAAGGGGTGACCCTGCACGCGGTGGGTGCTTCCGCGCTGCGGGTCCACGTCCGGCCGACCGGACGCGGCGCGGTGGCCATGGAGATCGCCGACGGCGCCGGGCAGCCGGTCGTCTCGGTCGGGTCGTTGCTGCTGCGGCCGATGTCCGCGGAACCCGTTGCCCCGGCGCCTGTCGCCGCCGTCCCGGACACGTCGCTGTACCGCGTCGAATGGCAGAAGGCCGCGTTGGACGAGGTGACAGCGGACCGGTGGAGCGTGCTCGGCCCGGACCGCTGGGGCCTCGCCGACACCCTCGGCGCGCGGATCGTCTCCGATCTCGACGAAGCGGCGCAGGGCACCAAGGTGCTCGTGGTCCCCTGCGCCGAAGGACAGCCGGCACGCGCGGAAACGCATCGGCTGCTGGGCCTGCTGCAGAGCTGGCTGGCGGACGAGCGCTTCGTCGCGGCGAAGCTCCTGGTCGTCACCAGGGGAGCGGTGTCCTGCGACGGGGAGGACGTGCCGAATCTGGCCGCTGCCACGGTTTCCGGCCTCGTGCGCTCGGCGCAGGCCGAGAACCCGGACCGTGTCGTCCTCGTCGACCTCGACGCGGACGAGGCTTCGGTCCGTGCGCTCCCCGCTGTCGTCGGCTCGGGCGAGTCCGCCTCGGCCCTGCGGGGCGGGACGCAGCGGGTGCCGCGGCTCGCCGGGGCCGCGCTTTCGCCGTCGGCCGAACCGGTCTGGGACCCGGACGGCACCGTGCTGATCACCGGCGCGACCGGTGCGCTCGGCGGCGCGGTCGCCCGGCATCTGGTGAGTGCGCGCGGTGTTCGCCGGCTGGTGCTGGCGAGCCGTCGGGGAGCCGAGGCTCCCGGAGCCGCCGCGTTGCGCGACGAGCTGGCGGGACTGGGCGCCACCGTGTCGCTGGTCGCCTGCGATGTCGCCGATCGGGCGGCCACCGCGGCGATGCTGTCGGAGATCCCGGCCGAGCATCCGCTGAGCGCGGTGGTGCACACCGCCGGTGTGCTCGACGACGGCGTGCTGACGGCGTTGACGCCCGAGCGCGTCGACAAGGTCCTGCGGCCGAAACTGGACGCGGCGCTGAACCTGCACGAGCTGACCCGGGACCTCGACCTGACCGCGTTCGTGCTGTTCTCCTCGGCCGCCGGGGTGCTCGGCGCGCCGGGGCAGGGGAGCTACGCGGCGGCGAACGCGTTCCTGGACGCGCTGGCCGCGCATCGGGTGGCCTCGGGGCTCCCCGGGCTTTCCCTCGCCTGGGGCATGTGGGACACCGGGGACGACGGCATGGCCGCCGGTCGTGGCTCCGGCGGCGGCGGTCTCGAAGCGTTGTCTCCCGAGCAGGCGCTGGGTCTGTTCGACGCGGCGACGGCGCTCAGCGACCCGCTGCTGGTGCCGATCCGTCTCGACCTCAAGGCGCTCGGGCGACGGGACCGTGGCGAGCTTCCGGAGGTACTCCGCGGATTGGTGCGGACGTCCTCCCGGCGCGTCGCCCAGGAGGCGCCCGCCGAGACGGGCTCGCTGCGGGAACGGCTGGTGGCGATGCCCGCGAACAAGCGGGTGCCGACGTTGCTCACCCTGGTCCGTACCCAGGCCGCCGCACTGCTGGGCCATGGCGGGCCGGACGAGGTGGAGCCGGACAGGGCGTTCAGCGAGATGGGCTTCGATTCGTTGTCCGCCACCGGGTTCCGGAACAAGCTGATCCTCACCACCGGGCAGAAGCTGCCCGCCAGCCTCATCTTCGACTACCCGACTCCGCGCGAACTCGCCGAGTATCTGTGCGCGGAGCTGGTACCGGAGGACGAGGAGCCATCTGCTGCCTCGCCCGCGCCGTCGTCCTCTGTGGAGCCCGAAATCTCGGCGGCGCCGGATTCGGAGGACGACATCCGGGAGCTGCTGCGCACCATCCCGGTGTCCCGCCTGCGGGAAGCGGGCCTGCTGGACGGCCTGCTCGGCCTCGCCCAGCGGTCCGGACCGGCGGCGGAGGCCGAGGCGCCGCGCGAACGCCCGTCGATCGACGAGATGGACCGCGACGCCCTGATCAACCTGGCCATCGGCGGCGGCGAATAGCCCCCTGCCCCTGGTCGGTCCGTGGGGGCCTCCTTGAGGGACCCAGAGTCCCTCAAGG
>NZ_JBHYJW010000077.1:0-39003 GCF_042741125.1 Amycolatopsis sp. NPDC058986
CCCGCAAGGTGGCCTTAACGGCTTTCTTCGGCATGTGGCGAACGGAGCGTTCGCGACGTTCGGCGATGCCGGTGGCTGTTCGGAGAGGCCGGATGCCGAGGGACGCCCTGGTCGCGTTGGGTGCGACGAGGGCGTCCCTCGGTGCAGTCAACGCACCGAAGGCGTCCCTCGGCACCCCCTCGCCAGCGTTGCCGAGCAGCATCGTCAGGCGTCTTGAACGCGACGTTCGGGACGCGGGGAACCGAGAACCCGGGAGCGAAGCGATTCAGGCGCCTTCGACGCCGATCTCGAACGCGGATTCGGTGTCGGCGGCAGAGTAGGAGCGGAAGGCGATGTGGGTGACGGTGTCGAGGACGCCGGGCACCTTGCCGATGCGGCCGGGGATGAGGTCGGCGAGATCCTCGTGGGCGGCGACCCGGACGGTGGCGATGAGGTCGACGTCCCCGGCGCACGAGTAGACCTCGCCGACGCCGTCGAGATCCGCGATCGCCTGTGCGGCGGACGGGATCGCGTCCGCTTCGACCTGGATCAGCACGATGGCGGTGATCACCGGTTGTCCTCCCAAGTTCGGGTTGCTGCTTCGCGCGATCCTAGCCGGGTCGGCGGGGCTCAGCCCGCGACCCGTTCCAGTGACCGCGCGCCGGAGGCGAGGTCGAGCCAGCCCGTCCAGCCCGCCACGGCGGCGGGTTCGGCCCATGGCCTGCTCGTCCGCACCAGCCGGACGCCGGGGCGGGCCAGCCAGCGGAGCAGGACGCCGACCTCCTCCGGGGCGGCGCCGTGGAGCGGGCCGGGACCCGGCAGCACGGTCTCGGCGGCGGCCACCAGGTGTTCGACGATCGGCATGGGCGGGACGCCGCGCCGGGCGACGCCCGCCGAGGCGAGCCTGCCGTGGCGGATGATCGCGAACTCCCAGCCGCCCGCGCCGTCCGGCGCGGCCGCGACGAGTTCGGTGATCGCGGCGAGCGCGGCCTGCCGGTGGGCCCTGCCGACGGCGCGGACGAGGTCGGCGAGGTCGTCGCGGTGCCGGGCCGCCTGTTCGAAGTGCTGCCCCTCGGCGAGCCGGTCGAGCTGGGCGGCGGCGCTGCGCAGTGGCCCGGCGCCGTGCCCGGCGATCAGTTCCGTGACGGCGTCGACGGCGGGGGAGTAGGCCTCGACGGTCTGCCGTCCGGCGCACGGTGCGCCGCAGCGGCCCAGTTCGGCGAGCACGCACGGTGTTCCCGAGGCCGACGTCGGGGAGATGCGCTGGGTGCAGGTCCGCAGGCCGGACGCGCCGGCGAGGGTGTCGGCGGCGGTGCGGGCGTCGGTCTGGCTGCGGAACGGGCCGAGCACGCCGGGGCGGGGCAGCCGGACCACCGACAGCCGGGGGAACGCCTCCTCGGTCAGCCCGATCCACCAGGCGTGGTGCGGGTTCTTGGACCGGCGGTTGTACATCGGCCGGTGCGCGGCGATGAGCCGCAGTTCGCGGATCTCGGCCTCGAGCGCGTGCGCGCATTCGACGGTGTCCACCCGCTCGGCGAGCCCGACCATCTCGCGGATCCGGCCGCGGCTCTCCGAACCGGTGAAGTACTGCCGGACGCGGCGGCGCAGGTCCTTGGCCGTGCCGACGTAGAGGACCTCGTCGCCGGGCCCGCGGAACAGGTACACGCCCGGCCGGGACGGCAGGTCGTGGGCGAGGTGCCGTTTCCGGCGCTGCGCCACGGTGACTTCGGGCAGGTAGTCGACGAGCTCCTCGAGCGTGTGCACGCCGAGGTTCCCCACCCGTTCCAGCAGCGCGTGCAGGACGTCGACGGTGGCGCGGGCGTCGTCGAGCGCGCGGTGCGTCGGCCGGGTGCGCGAGCCGAGCAGCATGGCCAGCGAGGAGAGGCGGTAGCTGCGCGCCTCCTCGCGCGGGATGACCCGGCGGGCCAGCCGGACCGTGCACACGACCGGCGGTTTCGGCCAGACGTAACCGTGTCCCTCACAGGCCGCGCGCATGAACGACACGTCGAAGCCGGAGTTGTGCGCGACCAGGACGCTGCCGCCGATGAACTCGAGGAAAGCGGGCAGCACCCGCTCGATCCGCGGCGCGTCGTACAGCATCGCCTGCGTGATGCCGGTCAGCGAGACGATCTGCGGCGGGATCGGCGTACCGGGGTCGACCAGCGTCGCGAACTCGCCGAGCACCTGCCCGCCGCGGACCTTGACCGCGCCGATCTCGGTGATGCCGTCCGGCCCGGGTTTCGTGCCGGTGGTCTCCAGGTCGAACACGACGAAAGTGGTGTCCCGCAAGGGAGTGCCGAGCTCGTCGAAGGCCAGCTGAGCCTGGCCGGTGCGTCCACGTGCGTCCATGATCCCCGCACAGTAGAACCGGCCACCGACATTCCCGGCGCGCGCGCAAGCTGTCCCACGCGACGCGGATTCCCGGTCCGGGGCCTACCCTGGTGCAATGCACCCGCAGCCGGCCGACCCGGAACTGCCCGAGGACGCCGCCGGCCCCTCGGGTGTCGTTCCGCGCCCGGACGCCGGTCCCGAAGCGGAGTGTGCCCGGCCCGAGCAGGCGACCTGGAGCGCGCTGCCCGAGCCGGTGCGTGACCGGATCGCCGAGCTGGCCGCCGCCGCGGTGGCGAAACTCCCGGCCGCGGACGTGCCGAGGCAGCTGCGCCCGGTCGCGAAGTTCGCCCCGGCCAAGCGCGCGAAGCTCGGCGGGGCGGCGCTGCTCACCGCGCTGGGTGAGTCCTCCCAGTTCCGCACCGCGGTCATCGAATGGCTGCGGGAGCACCGCACGGACGTGCTCGACCCGAACGCCCCCGATTCCGTCGCCGCGGCCGCCGCGGCGGTGCTGCTCGGCGAGGCCAGCGCGGCGGGCCGGGTCCGGTTGGTGGCCAAGAACGCCGAGGAGACGGCGCTGCGGGCCGAACGGGACGCCGCGCTGGCCCGCAACCAGCGACTGGAGGCCGAACTCGCGCAGCTGCGGGTGGAGCTGGAGAAGGCGCGGGAAATCGCCGAGAACGCCCGTGGCGAACGGGAAGCCGAGGTCGAAAAGCTGCTGAAGCGGCTGCGTGAGCAGGGCGTCCAGCTGAGGCAGGCCAAAGACGCGGCGGTGGCCGCGCGTGCCGAGGCCGAGTCCGGCGCCTCCGCCCGCGACGAGGAGATCGCCGCGCTGAACGGCCAGCTGGAACGGGAACGGCAGCGGGTGGCGAACGAGCGGGCCCGTGCCGAGCGCGCGGTCGCCGACGCGGAGATCGCGCGGCAGTCGGCCAGGGAAGCCCGTGAGGCCGACGAGGTGCGCCTCGGCCTGCTCATCGACACCATCGACGGAGCGGTCACCGGGTTGCGCCGCGAGCTGGCGCTGGGCGCCCGCGGCGCGCGCCCGGCGGACATGATCCGCGGGACCCGCTCCGGGCTCGGCCAGGGCGGGCGGATCCAGGACGTCTCGGCGCTCGACCGGTACCTGGCGCTGCCGAACGTGCACCTCATCGTCGACGGTTACAACGTCACCAAGACCGGCTACCCCGAGCTGGCGCTCGCCGACCAGCGGGACCGGCTGATCCACCAGCTTTCGGCGCTCGCCGCGCGGACCGGCGCCGAGGTCACGGTCGTCTTCGACGGCGCGGGGGTGCTCTCCGTCCCGGCCGCGGTGCCGCGCGGTGTCCGGGTGCTGTTCTCCGAACGCGGTGTGCTCGCCGACGACGTCATCAGGTCGCTGGTCGCGGCCGAGCCCGCCGGACGGCCGATGGTGGTGGTGACCTCGGACCGGGCGGTCGCGGACTCGGTCCGCGGCGGCGGTGCGCATCCGGCGCCGTCGGCGGTGCTGGTCAGCAGGTTGAGCCGGGTCTGAGGCGCGACGGGCTTACACCCGCGCGGCCTGCTCGTCGTGAGCGCGCGAAAACTGTCGGTGGTGACTCCTACCGTGCTTTCGACGGTACGGAAACTGTGAGGAGCCCGACATGGACGACACCCGCCACCGCCCGGTCGACGTGGACCTGGCCGAGATCGACACCCTGATCGTCGACTGCGACCGGTGCGCGGTCCGCGGCGACGCCTGCTCGGACTGCGTGGTCAGCGTGCTGCTCGGCGCGCCGCCCGCGGTCGTGTGGGACGCCGAGGAGCGTCGCGCGGTCGACGCGCTCGCCGAGGCCGGAATGGTGCCGAAACTCCGGCTGGTACCGGACGGAGGGCGACAATCCGCTTGACTCGCCCGATTCGTGGCTACGCGGTGAAAGGTCGATTCGCTCGGTAAACGGTCGGTAGCCGAAACGGCACTCGATAAAGGTCCAGCGTGTGGCGCCTGTCACAGTATTTCTCCCTCGCTGGTCCGATGGTGTTTAGCCGCGTCACGCAGAGTTTTTAACGGGGGCTTGGTGGACGGGCACCCGGTCGTTTCGTAACCTGTCCGAGATCTCGTGGCCAGCAGTCGTCATTGGGACGGCGACACGGGATCGCCGCCGGAACAGCTTTGTCGGGGAGCTGGGACCGGAACCACCCGCGTGCCTCACCTGTTGCGGAAGAGCACGGCCAGGTACGCGGCCGGGACGAAGTGGCGAAGAGGGCCCCCGACCTCTTCGGCAGGTGTGCCAGTCCCGGGCCGGTAGGCGGCCGAGAGCAAAGGAGACCCGCGCGACCGTGCAGTCGCATCCAGTCAAGCGGGTGGTGTCAGGTGCCATGGCCGCGGTAGCGGTGATCACCGTCGTCACCCTTGCCCAGCCGGCGGCCTCCTCCGCCGCCCCGTCCCCCGCCCCCCAGGTCCCGCCCGGCAATTCCTCGGACGCGCTGGCCAAGTACCGCGACCTCTCGGCGCAGGCCGAGAAGATGAACCAGGAACTGCTCAAGGCCCAGGACGATCTCAAGGCCAAGCAGGGCGACCTCGACAAGGCCGCCACCGACACCGACGCCGCGAAGGACGCCGGTGCCAAGGCCGCCGAGAACGAGAAGAAGTTCCGCACCGAGGTGGACAAGTTCGCCGGTGCCTCCTTCACCAGCGGTGTGCAGCTGAACAAGCTGTCCGCGCTGCTGGCCGGTGGCAGCACCCAGGACTTCCTCGAGCGCTCCTCTGCGCTGGACGTGCTCTCCGCGGACAAGAACGTGGCGCTCGGCAACCTCAGCGGTGCCGTCAAGGAAGCCGCCGCGTCGACCGCGAAGGCGGCCGACGCGCAGAAGCGCGCGCAGGACGCCCGCGACGCCGCGGCGAAGCTCACCAGCGACATCGAGGCGAAGAAGAAGTCCCTCGACGCGCAGGTCGCGGAGCTGAAGACGCAGGCAGGCCTGCTCAGCTCCTCCGACAAGGCCGCGCAGAAGGACACCGGCGGCAGCAGGCCCAACGTCAAGGCACCCGGGCCCGCGGCGCAGGCCGCGGTGGACGCGGCGCTGAGCAAGCTGGGCAGCCCGTACGTCTACGGTGACACCGGCCCAAGCACGTTCGACTGCTCCGGGCTGATGCTGTGGGCCTACAAGCAGGCGGGCGTCAAGCTGCCGCGTACGGCCGACGCGCAGATCGCCTCCGGCGGCACCCCGGTTTCGCGGGACCAGCTGCAGCCGGGCGACCTCGTCGGCTTCTACTCGCCGATCACGCACATCGGCATGTACATCGGTGACGGCAAGATGGTGCACGCGCCGGACACCGGCGACGTCGTCAAGATCTCGCCGCTGCAGAGCCAGTACGCGGGCGCCACGCGCCCCAGCAGCTGAGCCGAGCAAGACCCGGGAACGGGGCGGTACCGCACACGCGGTGCCGCCCCGCTTTCGTTGCCGGCGATCAGTAACCTGCACGGTGTGCTGAGGACCCTGCTCGTGACGAACGACTTCCCGCCGCGCCCTGGCGGGATCCAGAACTACCTCAACTCGCTGGCCACCCGGCTGCCCGCGGACGACCTGGTCGTCTACGCGCCGTCGTGGGAGTCGAGCACGGGCTCGCACACCGAGTTCGACGCCGAGGCGCCGTTCGAGGTGGTCCGGCATCCGACGTCGCTGATGCTGCCCACCCCCGACGTGCTGCGGCGCGCCAAGCAGATCATGCGCGCCCGCGAGTGCGAGGCGGTCTGGTTCGGCGCCGCCGCGCCGCTCGCGCTGCTGGGGCATCCGTTGCGGCGGGCCGGTGCGCGGCGGGTGCTGGCTTCCACGCACGGCCACGAGGTCGGCTGGTCGATGCTGCCGGGGTCGCGGCAGGCGCTGCGCCGCATCGGGGACACCGTCGACGTCGTCACCTACGTCAGCAAGTACACCCGCCGCCGGTTCGCCGCCGCGTTCGGCCCGATGGCCGGCCTCGAACTCCTTCCGTCCGGAGTGGACACCGCGCTGTACAAACCGGACCCGGCCGCGCGCGAGGAGATCCGCGCGCGGTACGGCCTCGGTGACCGGCCGACGGTGGTCTGCGTGTCCCGGCTGGTACCGCGCAAGGGACAGGACATGCTCGTGTGCCTGCTCCCGGAGCTGCGCAAGCGGATTCCCGGCGCGGCGCTGCTGCTCGTCGGCGGCGGCCCGTACCGCAAACGCCTCACGCAGGCGGCCGAGGCCCTCGGTGTCGCGGACGACGTCGTGTTCACCGGCTCGGTGCCGTGGGCGGAACTGCCAGCGCACTACAACGCCGGGGACGTCTTCGCGATGCCCGCGCGTACACGGGGCAAGGGATTGGACGTCGAGGGGCTCGGGATCGTCTACCTGGAGGCCTCGGCGACCGGGTTGCCCGTGGTCGCGGGCAGCTCCGGTGGCGCGCCGGAGGCCGTACTGGACGAGGTCACCGGCCACGTCGTCGATGGCCGCGACGGCGGCCAGCTGCTCGAGACGCTGGCGGCGTTGCTCGCCGATCCGGTGCGGGCGCGGCGGATGGGTGTCGCGGGCCGGGAATGGGTCGCCGAGAACTGGCGCTGGGACACCATGGCCGGGCGGCTGTCCGGCCTGCTCGACGGCGAACCCGTGGCGGCCGTGCGCTGATGGCCGAGATCGTTCTCTTCCACTCCGCGCTCGGCCTGCGCCCGGCGGTGTTCGCGGGTGCCGAACGGCTGCGCGCTGCCGGGCACGTCGTGCACGTCCCGGACCTCTACGCGGGGAAGAGCGCGGACAACGTCGTCGACGGAATGGCGATCAACCGGGGCATCGGATACCCGGAGCTGCTCAGGCGCGCCGCGGCCGTCGTCGACGGCCTGGCGGGCGGGCTCGTCCACGCCGGGCTGTCACTGGGCGCGAGCCTTTCCGCGAACCTCGCGAGGACCCGTGGGGACGCGAGCGCGCTCGTCATGCTGCACCACGCGCCGGAGTACGTGCCGGGCGTGCCGGCCGCGCTGCACGCGGCGGACCCCGACGAATGGGTCGAGGCGGACCGGTACGCGGCGTGGGCGGGCAAGCCGGACGTCGAGACGTGGCGGTATCCCGGCGCTTCGCACCTCTACACCGATCCGGACACCCAGGAGAGCCTCCCGGGCGACACCACCGCGGCGGAACTCACCTGGCAGCGGGTGCTGGAGTTCCTCGCGCGCCTCGGCTGACCGGTCCCGGGGATATGTCGCGAACGCTCCGTTCGGGACGTTCATCGTCGGCAACGGAGCGTTCGCGACGTCGGCCGTCATCGGCACGACCATGGCGATCACGTGGGCTCGTAGATCGCCGGGTGCCGCGGGTCGTCGACGCGCACCACGACGTCCGCGAGGGCGCTGGGATCGACCTCCTGTTCGTAGCGTGCGTAAGCGGGCAGCGCCCAGGCGTCGTCGGCCGGGACGCGGCGGCGCAGGGCGGCGGGGGAGAGCCACAAGTGCACGGCGAGGTCGAAGGTGAGTCCGGCGCCGAGCAGCAGTTCGCCGTCGATGAGCACGACGCCGTCTTCGGGCACCGGCACCCTGTCCCGCCGCGTGGCACGGTCGCGTTCGGCGTCCCACAGCGCGGGGAGCACCGCGCCGCGGCCGCCGTCGGCGAGCGGGTCGAGGACTTCGCGGCGCAGGGCGTTCACGTCGAGCCAGTCGGTGTAGCGGGCGTCGGGGTCGTGCCTGCCGTGTTCGAACCGCAGGGACGCCGGGCGCAGGAAATCGCGCGCGGAAATCCGCACGATCGGCCGCCCTCGCAGGCGTAGCGGATCGACCAGCGCGTTCGCGAGTGCTGTGGTTTCCGTCGCACCGTCGGCGCCGTCGATCGCGACCGCGATCCGGCGGCGGCCGGTGACGGCCTCGATGCGGTCGGTCAGTTCGGCCGTCAGCGCGGCCGGGGAAATGGGGCGGTAGCGCACGAGTAGAGATCCTGCACCCGGACCGGGGACGGTTTTCGTCGGTGGTGGCTGTCATGATGGGCCGGTGAATGCTGAAGTGGGGAAGACGGCCGAAAGTGGTTGGCAGATAGGGGTTTCCCGGACGTTGCCGTATCCGCCGGAGCGGTTGTGGGCATTCCTGGTCAGCAAGGAGGGGGCGGAGATCTGGCTGGGGCCGGGCGCCGAGCTGCCCCGTGAACGCGGCGCGGTGTACGAGACGGCGAACGGCACGACCGGGGAGATCCGGAGTTTCCACGAGGGCGACCGGATCCGGCTCACCTGGCGGCCGAAGGACTGGGACCACGATTCGACGATGCAGGTGACGGTGAGCGGCACCGGGCAGAAGTCCACGCTCCGTTTCCACCAGGAGTGGCTGTCGGGCCCGGAGGAGCGGGCCGGGCAGCGGGCATACTGGAAAGACGTGACCGAACGCGTGGTGGCGGCGCTGGCCGAACGCTGAGGGAGACCCCGCCACGCCCGGGAAGGCTGGGGGTGCCGCGGGATGAGGCCCGAGGACGTCACGGAGATCGGCGAGGAGTTCACCCAGGACGCGCACGCGGTGATGGCGCGGCTGCGCGAGGCGGGCCCGGCCCAGCGGATCCAGCTGCCACGCGGGCTGCCGTGCTGGCTGGTGACCGGTTTCGCCGACGTTCGCGCGCTGCTGGCCGATCCGCGGCTGAGCAAGGACACCGGGCGCGCGCACGAGCTGTTCCGGGCGCGGATGGGCGGCGACGGGGTGAGCGCGTTCGGCCAGGAGCTGACGACCCACATGCTCAACAGCGACCCGCCCGACCACACCCGGCTGCGCAAGCTGGTGAACAAGGCGTTCACCAGCCGCACGGTGGCCCGGCTGCGCCCGCGGATCGAGGAGATCACCGCCTCGCTCCTCGACGCGATGGCCGGGCAGCCGAGCGTCGACCTGCTGCCCGCGTTCGCCGCGCCGTTGCCGATCACGGTCATCTGCGAGCTGCTCGGTGTACCCCTCGGGTGCCAGGCGGATTTCACGGGCTGGACGAAGACGTTGCTGTCGAGCGCGCGGCCCGAGGCCATCAAGACCGCTGCCGAGCAGATGCACGGATACCTCGCCGAGCTGATCGAACGGAAGCGCGCCGAACCGGCCGAGGACCTGCTGTCGGACCTCGTGCACGCGACCGACGAGGGTGAGCGGCTCAACGGCACCGAGCTGGTTTCCATGGCGTTCCTGCTGCTCGTGGCCGGGCACGAGACGACGGTCAACCTGATCGCGAACGGCGTCCTCGCGTTGCTGCGCGCGCCGGATCAGCTGGCGCTGGTGCGGTCGGACCCGGCGCTGCTGCCGGGCGCGATCGAGGAGTTCCTGCGCTACGACGGCCCGGCCAGCCTGACGACGCTGCGATTCACCACCGAACCGGTGGAGCTGGACGGGGTCACCATCCCCGCCGACGAGTTCGTGCTGCTCTCGCTGCTCGGTGCGAACCGGGACGCCGAGCGGTTCGAGGACCCGGCCGAGCTGGACGTCACCCGTGCCGCGGGCGGGCATGTCGCGTTCGGCCACGGGATCCACTACTGCGTGGGCGCGCCGCTGGCCCGGCTCGAGGCCGAGATCGCCATCGGCCGCCTGCTCGAGCGGTTTCCCGGTCTGCGGCTGGCGGCGGAGCCCGGGACGCTGCGCTGGCGGGAGAGCATGCTGGTGCACGGTCTCGAGTCGCTCCCGGTGTCGCTCGCCTGATTACCCCGTCCTCGCTCGCGGCGGCCGCCGCAGCCCGAGCCGGGACAGTTCACCCGAAGGTGGGCAACCCGGCCGAGTGGCGACGCAGCGTGTGTGACCCATGTCACTCCGTGCGCGTTTTCCTGCGAAAGGGCTAGTTCGATCGGGTTCGATGCGGCCTTGACGTGCGAAAACCCGCCCTCTCAGGCACTGGGATTAAACCTGAAAGATCTTTACATAGCGGACATTTCGGGAGTTTTTCGGTTTCCTGTCCTCATGACCGAAATCTTCCGTGGTGCTCATGACACCGGACCGCCATTCCCGCCGCCTGTGCATCCGTCTCCACTGGGTAGCAGAAGGGAGGCAGTGGGCGTTCCCGGCGCCAGTGAACCACTCTCTGTAGCTACGCAACGTGTTGGTAACGAAAGTTTTACACCCGAATGGGCTGGATATAGCGGACATTTCACCACGTTCGGGGTTATCTGGTGACCATGCGACTTCTTGCCGTGCTCAGACACGACGTGCCCGCATCGCTCGTGGTCTTCCTCGTAGCCGTCCCGCTCTCGCTCGGGATCGCGCTGGCCTCCGGTGCCCCGGTGGTGGCCGGGCTGATCGCCGCCGTCGTCGGCGGGATCGTCGCCGGCGCGCTCGGCGGCTCGGCCCTGCAGGTCAGCGGCCCGGCGGCCGGGCTGACCGTCGTCCTCGCGCAGACCATCGCCACCTTCGGCTGGGCGACCACCTGCGCGATCACCGTGGCCGCCGGCGCGCTCCAGGTCCTGCTGGGCCTGTCCCGCGTCGCCCGTGCCGCGCTGGCCATCTCGCCCGCGATCGTGCACGGGATGCTCGCCGGGATCGGCGTGACGATCGTGCTCGGCCAGCTGCACGTGATCCTCGGCGGGACCGCGCAGAGCTCCGCGATCAAGAACATCGCCGAGCTGCCGGGCCAGATCGTCGCCCACCACGACTCGGCGACGCTGATCGGGCTGCTCACCCTGGCGCTGCTGATCCTGTGGCCGCGGCTGCCGAAGATCGTCCAGCGCGTGCCCGGTCCGCTGGCCGCGATCGCCGTCGCGACGGCGGTGTCGGTGCTGGCCGGGATGACGCTGCCCCGGGTCGAGCTGCCCGGTGACGTGCTGAACATCCAGCTCGTCCCGCAGCTGCCGTCCGGCGGCTGGGGCGGTTTCGCGCTCGCGGTGGTCACCATCGCGGTGATCGCCAGCGTCGAAAGCCTGCTCTCGGCCGTGGCGGTGGACAAGCTGCACACCGGCAAACGAGCGAACCTCGACCGCGAGCTGATCGGCCAGGGCGCCGCCAACATGGTGTCCGGCGCGATCGGCGGGCTGCCGGTGACCGGCGTCATCGTGCGCAGTTCCACCAACGTCGGCGCGGGGGCGAAAACCCGGGCTTCGGCGATCCTGCACGGCGTCTGGGTGCTGGTGTTCGTGGTCGCGCTGAGCGGCCTGATCCAGAGCATCCCGCTGGCCGCGCTCGCCGGGCTGCTGGTGCACGTCGGCGCGAAGCTGGTCAACCCCGGTCACGTCCGCCAGGTGCACACCCATGGCGATCTGTACGTCTACCTCGTGACACTGCTCGGCGTCGTGGCGCTCGACCTGCTCAAGGGCGTGCTCGCCGGGATCGCGCTGTCGCTGTTCCTGATGCTGCGCCGCACCATGTGGTCCGGCATCCACGTCGAACGCGACGGCGCTGATGACAACAACGAGGACTGGCGCGTCATGGTCGAAGGTGTGCTGACGTTCCTGTCCGTGCCACGGCTGACCAAGGTGCTCGCCCAGGTCCCCGAGGGTGCCACGGTGAAACTGGAACTCGTCGTGGACTATCTCGACCACGCCGCGTTCGAGACGCTGTCGAACTGGCAGCAGGCCCACGAACGCGCGGGCGGCACGGTGACCGTCGACGAGGTCGGCCACCCGTGGTTCGCCAAGGGGAAGGAAGGCAGCCCGACACTCAGCCGCATCGCGGCCGCCCGCGCGGTGCCCCGCTGGCTCGCGCCGTGGTCGGAATGGCAGGCCACCGAGGTCCAGGTGCCCAACCAGCGCGGCGGCCCGACCCTGCGTGGCGCCAGCGAGTTCCACCGCCGCACGGCGCCGCTGCTGAAGGACACGCTGTCCGGGCTGGCCAACGGCCAGAAACCGCACACGCTGTTCATCACCTGCGGGGACGCGCGGATCGTGCCGAACCTGATCACCACGAGCGGGCCCGGCGACCTGTTCACCGTGCGCAACATCGGCAACCTGGTCCCGGCGGAACAGGCCGACTCCTCGATGAACGCGGCCGTGGAGTTCGCCGTCGGCGTGCTCGGGGTCCGCGAGATCGTGGTGTGCGGGCACTCCAGCTGCGGCGCGATGGGCGCGCTCGCCAACGGCGCGCCCAACGGGACACCGCTGCTGACCGACTGGCTCCGGCACGCCGAACCGAGCGCGCGGCGCACGGAGACGGTGACCATCGGCGGTACCCGCCCGGCGAGGGAACCCGACCGGCTGGCCCTGCACAACATCCTGCAGCAGCTGGAACACCTGCGGCACTACCCGCTGGTGGCCGACGCCGAATCACGCGGGGAGCTGACGCTGACCGGCATGTACTTCGACGTCGGCGCCGCGCAGGTGTCGCTGTGGGACGGCCGCACCGGCGATTTCGTGCCCGCCGGCGTGCGGGCACCGGTGAAAGCGCACCTGAACGGCAAGACCGCCGGATAACCCCGGAACGGGGGCTCTTCCCGCCACCCGGCGGGGAGAGCCCCCTCACACCCGAGGGGGCGCCGAGGCGGCGAAGTCACTAAGTTGTCAGCACGTGAGCATGCTGGTGATGACGGGGACCGGGACCGGCGTCGGCAAGACGATCACCACGGCGGCGATCGCGGCGCTGGCCGTCGCGGGCGGTCAGCGCGTGGCCGTGCTGAAGCCGGCCCAGACCGGGGTACTACCGGGGGAGCCCGGCGATCTCGACGACGTCGTGCGCCTCGCCGGAGACGTCGTCACCACCCGGGAGCTGCGGCGATATCCGGACCCGCTCTCCCCGGAGGCGGCCGCGCGGCGCAGCGGCATCCCGGCGGTCGACCCTGCCGAGGTCGCGCGCGCCGCGGGGGAACTCGACGACGAGCACGACCTGACCCTCATCGAGGGCGCGGGCGGGCTGCTGGTCCGGTTCGACGAACAGGGCAGCGGGCTCGCCGACGTCGCCTGGTCGCTGGGCGCGCTGGTGATCATCGTCGCCGAGGCGGGGCTGGGCACGCTCAACGCGACCGCGCTGACCGCGGAGGTCGCCACCCGGCGCGGCATCAACGTCGCCGGGGTCGTCGTCGGCTCGTGGCCCGCCGATCCCGATCTCGCCGCGTTGTCCAATCTCGAGGACCTGCCGACCGCGGCGGGCGCCCCGCTGCTGGGCGTGCTGCCCGCCGGGCTCGGCACGGTGAGCCGCGAGGAGTTCGTGACCCAGGCCCGCGCCGGGCTGTCGCCGTGGTTCGGCGGCGAATTCGACCCGGAGACGTTCGCCGGGCGGGCCTCGGCCCCGAAGTGACGGCGGCACCGATCATCCCGCGGCGCGGCGAGCTGACCACTCTGTGACTCCGGGCGTCGACCGGTTACGCTCGGTCGACAGCTGTGCAGGAGGGAGCCCCGGGTGGTTGAGTCTTCCGGCGGTGCCGCGCACCGGTCGTCGGCCGTCGCGGACCCGTGGTCGGTGCCGGTGCTGTGGCGGCCGCGGCGGGAACGGCCGAAGGTGGTCGTCAAGGCCGATCTGCTGCCCGCGGTGAGCGTGCTGTCCACGGCAGGGCTGCTCGGGATCCCGCTCGGCTGGCTGTGGTCGCGGATCGCGCCGCCGGAGCGGTTGCGGGTGGTCACCTCCGATGGGCAGCTCGTGCCGCTGGAGATGGAGAGCTGGCACCGTTTCGACGATCTCGCCATCTACGGTTTCCTCGCGCTCGGGATCGGCCTGCTGATCGGCGTGGTGACGTGGCTGCTGCGGGAACGGCGCGGCCCGGTCGTGCTCATCGCCGCGGTCGGTGGGGCGGCGCTGGCCGCGTGGCTCGGCATGCAGATGGGCGTCGCGTTCGGCAACGCGCGTTTCGAGGTCACAGCGGCGCCGGCGCTCGGTTCGGTGGTCGAGCAGGCGCCGAAACTGGAGTCGGGCTGGGTGGTGCTGGCGGCACCGCTGGCGACGGCGCTGGTGTATGCGTTGCTCACGGCGTGGAACGGGCGTGACGACCTGGGCCGGCGCCTCGGTTGAGCGTTTTGCCCTAGTCTGGGTCACCTCAGACTCAGAGGGGATCGCATGACCGACGACATCGAGGTTTCGCGGCACAACGCCGTCCGTTTTCCGGGGATCAGCCCCCGCGCCTACGAGCATCCGGTGGACCGGGGCGCGCTGGCCGCCCTGCGTGCCGTGCCCGGGTTCGCACAGGTCGTCAAGGCCGTCGCCGGGTTCTACTCGGAACGTGGTGACCGGCTGATGGCGCTGGCCTCGGCGATCCGGGTCGGCACGAAGCAGTATCCGGAGATCGACCGGCTGCGGCACGAATGCGCCGAGACGCTCGACCTGGAAACGGTGCCGAACGTGTTCATCCAGCGCGACGCGCAGGCGAACGCGATGGCGATCGGGATGGACGAGCCGTTCATCGTGCTCACCACCGGGCTGGTCGAGCTGATGAACCCGGAGTCGCTGCGGTTCGCGATCGGCCACGAGATGGGGCACGTGCTGTCCGGGCACACGGTGTACCGGACGATCCTGGTGCGGCTCATCCAGATGCAGCTGTCGATGTCGTGGACGCCGGTGAGCGCGCTCGGGCTGCGGGCGGTCATCGCCGCGCTGCACGAATGGTTCCGCAAGGCCGAGCTTTCGTGCGACCGGGCCGGGCTGCTGTGCGGGCAGGACCCGACGGCGGCGCTGCGCGCGCAGATCCTGGTCGCGGGCGGGATCGACCCCGCGAAGATCGACATCCCGTCGTTCCTCCAGCAGGCCGCGGAGTACGAGTCGGTCGAGGACATCCGCGACAGTTTTCTCAAGCTGCGCAACGTCGAGACCCTGTCGCACCCGTTCGCCGTCGTGCGCGCGGCGCAGCTGCAGAAGTGGGCCGCGTCCGAGGAGTACCGCGCGATCCTGGCCGGGGACTACCTGCGCCGCGACGACGACGCCCCGGCGTCCAACTGGACCGACGACCTCAAGTCCGCGGCGAAGTCCTACCGCGACTCGTGGAGCGAGTCGAGCGACCCGCTGGTCAAGGCGTTCAGCGAGGTCGGCGAGGCGGTCTCGGGCGCCGCGGGCAAGGTCTGGAACAAGTTCGGCGGCGGGAACGGGAACGGCGGCTCGGACTCGGACTCCGGCTCCGGCTCCGGCTCGGCGAAGTAGTCCGGTCGCGAGTCCCACGTTCAGCCGCCCGAGTCCCACACTCGGGTTCCCGAGTTCCACGTTCGCGTGTGCCGTGAGCGGGGAACTCGCTGTCGCGAATGGGGAACTCACTGTCGTGAGTGTGGGACTCGCGCCGGTCAGTTGAGGTTGGCCGGGCGGCTCAGGTCGGTCAGTTCGCTCGGGGGGAGCGGGACGGCGCCGAGCGTGGCGAGAAAACCGGCCTCGCGGGTCAGCAGCCGGCACACGATCCGCAGCCGGCGCAGCGGGTGCGTCTCCTCCAGCAGGCGCTGGCGGTCGGCGAGCGGGAGCAGGCAGTCGGCGGCGAGCTGGTAGGCGAGTTCGGCGATGTCGGTGTCGGCGTCGGGGTGCTGCCAGTCGTCGGAGCGCCAGGCGGCCTCGCAGTACCGCTCGTGCGCCGCCCGCGCGACCTCGGCCAGGCGTGCCGCGGTGTCCGCGGCGGCCGGGGGAACGGGGTCGTCGGCGACCCAGTCGACCGAGCCGATGAGGTACGGCGCGGAGACGCAGTCGATCTCGCGGAGCCGGAACCGGCGCCGTCCGGTGGTCACCACGTCGAAACGTCCGTCCGGCAGCCGTTTGGCCTCGCGCAGGACGGTGCTGCACCCGACGTCGTAGAGGTGGTCCAGACCACGGACCTCGCGGACCACCGGAGTGCGCAGCGCGACGACGCCGAATTCGCGCCCGGGGACGGTGCCGCCGACCAGGTCCGCGGTCAGCTGTCTATAGCGCGGTTCGAAGATGTGCAGCGGCAGGTGCGTTCCGGGCAGCAGCACGGTCTGCAACGGGAACAACGGAAGTATCGTCGTCTCGCTGGTTTCCTGCTCCGGCTCGGCCACCCGTCCACGGTACGGGGCGAACGGGCGCCGCGCAGCACGGTCAGCGGCCCGACGGCGGGCGGAACACCGCGAACGGGTCGGTGATCTGCATCCCTTTGCCCGCGAAGGAGAACAGCGCGGCCGGGCGGCCGCCCGAACGGCCGGGCGGCGCGGTGTGTCCCGTCGGCTCCAGCAGGCCGCGCCGCGAAAGCACGCGCTGCAGGTTCGTGGCCGACACGCGGTAGCCCAGCGCGGCGGAGTAGAGCCCGCGCAGCGCGGACACCGTGAACTCCTCGGGTGCCAGCGCGAAGCCGAGGTTGGTGTAGCAGAGCTTCGAGCGCAGCCGGTCCCGGGCGCGCAGCACGATCGACTCGTGGTCGAACGCCGTCCGGGGCAGCTCGGCGACGTCGTGCCACGCGGTGTCCTCGGGGATTTCGGGGTCGACGTCGGAGGGGACGAGGCCGAGGAACGCGGTGGCCACGACGCGCGGGCCGGGAACGCGGTCCGGCGCGCTGAACACCGCCAGCTGCTCGACGTGTTTGAGCTGGCGCACGTCGACCTTCTCCGCGAGCTGGCGCCGGATGGACGTTTCGACGTCCTCGTCGGGGCGCAGCCGTCCGCCGGGCAGGGACCAGCGGCCGAGGTGGGGATCGAGCGCGCGCTGCCACAGCAGCACCCGGAGTGTGTCCGAGCGCACTTGAAGTACTGCCCCCAAAACCTCGTGGGCCAGCGGGGCGCGGGTGTTAAGATGACTTCGCACGGTTTTCGATTATAAGGCGAAAACCGAGAACGGGTCCAGGAGGGCCAGGTATGACCATCACGATGGAAACCGATCTCACGCCCTACGGCGGGGTCGAGGCGAACGCGGACTGGGCGGACGAGGTACGGGCACTCGCCCGCAAACGGGACGCCGTGCTGCTGGCGCACAACTACCAGGTGCCGGAGATCCAGGACATCGCCGACCACACCGGCGATTCGCTCGCGCTCAGCCGGATCGCGGCGAGCAGCGACGCGTCCACGATCGTCTTCTGCGGCGTGCACTTCATGGCCGAGACCGCGAAGATTCTCGCACCGGAGAAGACCGTCCTGATCCCGGACGCGCGGGCCGGCTGTTCCCTCGCCGACTCCATCACCGGCGACGAGCTACGGGCATGGAAGGCCGAACACCCCGGCGCGGTCGTCGTGTCCTATGTGAACACCACCGCCGAGGTCAAGGCGGAGACCGACATCTGCTGCACCTCCTCGAACGCCGTCGACGTCGTCGCTTCGATCCCCGCGGACCAGGAAGTTCTCTTTCTGCCGGACCAGTTCCTCGGCGCGCACGTCAAGCGCGTGACCGGCAGGGAGAACCTGCACGTCTGGGCGGGGGAGTGCCACGTGCACGCCGGGATCAACGGCGCCGAGCTCGCCGCGCGCGCGTCGGAGAACCCGGACGCGGACCTGTTCATCCACCCCGAATGCGGCTGCGCGACCTCGGCGCTGTACCTCGCGGGCGAGGGCGCGGTGGAGCCGGAGCGGGTGAAGATCCTGTCCACCGGGGACATGGTGCACGCCGCGCGGGACACGCGCGCTAAGTCGGTGCTGGTGGCCACCGAGATAGGCATGATCCACCAGCTGCGCAAGGCCGCGCCGGAGATCGACTTCCGCGCGGTCAACGACCGGGCCTCCTGCCGGTACATGAAGATGATCACCCCGGCGGCCCTGCTGCGCTCGCTGCGCGAAGGCGCCGACGAGGTCCACGTCGACCCCGAAACCGCGGCGAAGGCGCGGGCTTCGGTGCGGCGGATGATCGAGATCGGGCAGCCCGGCGGCGGCGAATGACCACCCCGGTTAGTGACTTCCAGGCGAAAACCCCCGTCTGGGAGGCGCGCGCGGATCTGGTCGTGATCGGCAGCGGGGTCGCGGGGCTGACCGCCGCGCTGCGGGCGCAGGAGCTCGGCCTGCACGCCCTGGTGGTCACCAAGGCGGCGGTCGCCGACGGCAACACCCGCTGGGCGCAGGGCGGCATCGCGGTCGTGCTCGAGAGGGAACACGAACTCGGCGACTCGGTGGGCAAACACGCCGAGGACACCTTTGTCGCGGGTGCGGGACTCTGTGACGAGGACGCCGCGCGTTCGATACTGGACGGCGGCCCGGCGGCGGTGGCCTGGCTGCGCGCGGCCGGTGCCCGCTTCGACGTCGCGGCGGGCGGCGGCCCGGCGCTGGCCAGGGAAGGCGGGCACAGCGCGTTCCGGGTGATCCACGCCGGTGGCGACGCGACCGGTGCCGAGGTCGAACGGGCCCTGGTCGCCAAGGCCGGGGGCCAGGGGATTCCCGTGCTGGAGCACCACATCGCCGTCGACGCGCTGCGCACGCCCGCCGGTGACGTCGCGGGGGTGGCCGTCCTCGACCGGAACGGCGTGCCCGGGGTAGTGCGTGCGCCCGCGGTGCTGCTCGCGACGGGCGGGGCCGGCCAGCTGTACCAGGCGACGTCGAATCCGGAGATCGCCACCGGCGACGGGCTCGCGCTCGCGTTGCGGGCCGGTGCTGCGGTGGCGGACATCGAGTTCGTCCAGTTCCACCCGACGGTGCTGTACTCCCCGGGCGCGCGGGGCCGCTGCCCGCTGGTCACCGAGGCGGTGCGCGGCGAGGGGGCGACGCTGCTGGACGCGGCGGGGGCGCCGGTGATGCGCGGGGTCCACCCGCTCGGCGACCTCGCGCCGCGCGATGTGGTGTCGGCGGCGGTCACACGGCGGATGGCACAGGCGCCCGGCGGCGTCGACGATCACGTTTTCCTCGACGCCACCAGCATTTCCGGCTTCGCCAAGCGGTTCCCCACCGTGCACGCGGCCTGCGCGGCGCTCGGTGTCGATCCAGCCGTCGACGCCATCCCGGTCACCCCGGCCGCGCATTTTTCCTGTGGCGGCGTGGTGACCACCGCGGACGGACGGTCCGGGGTGCGCGGGCTCTACGCGGCCGGCGAGGTGGCCCGCACCGGGCTGCACGGCGCGAACCGGCTGGCGTCCAACAGTTTGCTGGAGGGCCTGGTCGTCGGCCGGCGGGTCGCCGAGGCGGTGTCCGCCGACCTGGCCGCCGGGCTGCTCGCCGATCCGGCACGCGGGCGGCTGCCGGAACGCGGGACGGCTGTGACCGCCGATCGCGACGCGCTGCAGCGGGTCATGAGCCGGTACGCCGCGATCGGGCGGGACGCCGACGGCCTCGCGGCGGCGGGTTCGGTGCTCGATCTGTCCCATCACGACAGTCCGTTGTGGACACAGAAGGCGGTGGAGGACGCCGCGCTCACCGTGGTGGCGCAGGCGTTGCTCGCGGCGGCCGCGCGGCGCACCGAATCGCGGGGCAGTCACGTGCGCACGGACTTCCCCGATCGTGGTGGACTGGACTGGCGGCGGAGCCAGTACGTCCGGCTCAGCCCGTCCGGGCAGCCGGTGCTGGCCGAGGAGATTCGCATGGAGGGTGTGGCATGACAGAGGTTTTCCCAGAGCTGTTCCCGTTTTCGCCCGATGTCGAGCTGGCGCTGGTGAAGTACGGGCTGGACATCGCCGACGTCCGGCGCGTGATCACCACGGCGCTGGCCGAGGACCTGCGGTACGGCGGTGACGCGACCACCGCCGCCACCGTGCCCGCGGGCACCCGTGCGCTGGCCGAGCTGACGCCCCGCGTTCCCGGTGTCGTCGCCGGGATTCCCGTGGCGCTGGCCGTTTTCGACGCCGTGCTGGGCACGGACTACGAGGTGCTGGGCGCTCGCGACGACGGCGAGCGGCTGGTCGCCGGCGAGCCCGCGCTGGTGCTGAGCGGTCCGGTGCGCGGGCTGCTGACCGCCGAGCGGACGGCGCTGAATCTGCTGTGCCATCTCTCCGGCATCGCCACCGCCACCGCGGCCTGGGTGTCCGAAGTGGACGGTACAGGCTGCGCGATCCGGGACTCCCGCAAGACGTTGCCGGGACTGCGGTTGCTGCAGAAGTACGCGGTGCGCTGCGGCGGCGGGGTCAACTACCGGCTCGGGCTCGGCGACGCGGTGCTGATCAAGGACAATCACGTCGTGGCGGCCGGTTCGGTGACCGCGGCGCTCGAGGCCGTGCGGGAGCACGCGCCGGAACTGCCGTGCGAGGTCGAGGTCGACGATCTGGCGCAGCTGGAGGAGGCACTGCTCTTCGGCGCCGACGAGATCCTGCTGGACAACTTCTCGCCGGAGCAGTGCGCGCGGGCGGTCGAGCGGCGGGACGAGGTCTCCCCGAAAACGCGGCTGGACTCGTCCGGCGGGCTGACCCTGGACCGGGCCGGGGCATACGCGCGGTCCGGGGTGGACTACCTGTCGGTGGGCGCGCTGACCCACTCCTCCGCCGTACTGGACCTGGGCATGGACCTGCACTGACGGCCTCGCGAGGCCGCGACGGTGGAATTGCCGTCGTTCCCGTGGGGTGCCCCGGCCTAACTTGGGGGAGTGCGGAGACGGCTCGATGGCGTGGTGGCGGTCGCCGGTCTGCTCGCGCTGGGACTTCCCGCGACAGCCTCGGCCGCGCCGCCCGCGCAAGGGCAGTGCGCGACGCCGCTCGGCACGTACACCGGGGCCGTCCCGTGGGGGCAGCGGCTGATCGACCCGGCGCGGATCTGGCCGCTCACCCGGGGCGAGAAGCAGGTGGTCGCCGTGGTCGGCACCGGGGTCGACGGGCAGAACCCGCAGCTGCGCGGACAGCTCACCGGCGGCGGCGACGCGGCGTCGGACTGCGACGGGCGCGGCACGATCGCGGCCGGAATCGTGGCGGCGCAACCGGATCCGTCGACGACGTTCGCCGGGATCGCGCCGGCGGCGCGGATCCTCCCGATCCGGTACACCACCGGCGGTGGCAGCACCGAAGGCGGGGATCCGAAGGCACTCGCGTCCGCGATCGATCAGGCCGTGCAGAAGGGCGCGGGGGTGATCCTCGTCGCCGTACCGTCCACTTCGGACAGCCCGGAGCTGGCGGCGGCCGTCGATCGGGCGCGGGGTAAGGGCGCCGTGGTCGTTTCGCCCGCGGCCGCGACCCAGCAGGGCGGGCGCACCTACCCGACGGCGACGCCGGGGACGCTCGCGGTCGGCTCGGTCAACGTCGCGGGCGAGCCGGCGCAGACCGAAGCCGGGGACTACCTCGGCATCGCGGCCCCCGGCGCGGACCTGGTGAGCACTTCGGCGGGCACCGGGGGCGGACATCGCTGGGGCATCACGAATCCGGGCCTCGCGGCGGCGTACGTCGCCGGGGTCGCCGCGCTCGTGCGGGCGTACCAGCCCGACCTCACCGGCGACCAGGTGGTCACCCGGCTCCTGCTGACCGCGCACCGGCCGTCCTCCGGCGGTCGTGACCCACGCCGGGGCTGGGGCGTCGTCGACGCCTACGCCGCGGTGTCCTCCGCACTACCCGCCGACGTCACGGGCCCTGGTGTGGCAGGAAAACCGGCGTCGCTCCCGGCCGTCATCCCCGCCGCTTCGGACGCCCGCCCCCGCGCCGACCGCGTCGCGGGCGTGCTCGCACTGGCCGGGGTCGGCGCCGCCGTCACCGCCGGTTTCGCCGTCGCCGCGTTCCGCCGGGGCCGCCGCCGCTCCTGGCGCCCCTCCCGATTCGCCCCCTCACGCGAGATCTCCTCCTGATCACGCGAGACCTCCCCTCGATCACGCGAGACCTGCGAACCCTCCCCGGGGCGAAAATGGAGGAGTCACGTGATCAGAGGCGGAACTCGCGTGATTGGGGGCGGAACTCGCGTGATTGGACGGAGATCTCACGTGATTCAGGGGGTGACGCAGCGGGTGGAGCCGACGATGGCGACACCGGCGCCGGAGCGGGCGACGTGCACGGTGAAATCGGCGCCGGCGCGGCTGCAGCGGGCGACGAGGTCCAGCGCGGTGCTGCGGTCGCGGACCTGCCAGCCGTCGCGTTCCAGGGTGGGGACGACGAGCTCGACGAGGCGGCGTTCGGCGTTGACCGGCCGCTCCAGCCGGACGCCGTACTGCCAGCAGGTCAGGACGCCGGGCCGGGCCGGATCGCAGTCGAGTTCGCCCGCGACGGTTCGCAGCGCGCCCTCGCCGAACGTCGCGGCGACCCGGTCGATGACCGCGGTCAGTTCCTGGGCCAGCCGGTCGAGATCGGTGCTCTCGGTGATCACGGGACCATCCTCACCATGTTCAGGCCTTCGAGGCTGCCTTCCGGGGTGACCGTTCCGCCGGTGATCACGTCGTAGATGTTGCTCCACGAGTCCGATCCCGGCTTGAGGACGTCGTTGTGCGCGGACACGCCCCACAGCAGTTCGCCGTTCGCGCCCCTGCCGGTTTCCAGGTCGGTGACGCCGGGGAAGGTGTCCGGATCGGCGCCGTGCCCGATGTCCGAGCCCAGCCATTCCGCCACGCGGGCGTTGCCCTGCGCGACGACGATCGGGTCGAGCGGCGCGGTCATCGAGTACCGCTGGACCCCGGCCTGGCTCGGCGGGAGGTCCGAAGGATCCCAGATCCCGTGCCCCATCCCGGCCGATTCGACGTGCAGCACGCGGTCGACGTCGAGACCGAGCTTCTCGGCGAGCCCGACGGTGGCGCCGCCGTAGCTGTGCCCGATCGCGGTCACCATGACGTCGCGGCCGGCATGGCTCGCGATCTGGCCGCGCAGTTCGTCGGTGAACGTCTTGAGATCCGGAGCCTGCGTCCGCGCGTAACCGGAGTCCGGGGCCTGCGCGGCGACGCCCTGTGGGAAAACACCGTCGGCCCAGACGACCATCGCGGTCCGCCCGGCCGGGTCCGCGGCCACCAGGCTCCTGCCGAGCCCGGCGTAGCCGTCGAAGTTGTCGAGCCGGGTGTTGGTACCGGGGACGAACAGGCCGACGCTGCGCGTGCCGGGTTCGAGATGGCCGATCAGCTCGGCGATCCGGCCGTCGCCCGCGGGATCGAACCGCAGAATCTGCCGGTTGTGCGTGAGAATGTCCTCGTACAGCGCGATCCTGCGTTGCGCGCGCTCGACGTCGGCCGGGTCGCCGCCGTGGGCGAGGAGCTGGGCGAGATGGTCGCGCTCGCCGGTGAGCGCGTCGGCGATTTTCGCCCGGTTGCGGGTGATCTCGCCCGCCCAGGCGCCGGTGTCCGCCGCGCCGCCGACCCCGGCCGGGTTGCCCGCGGCGGGCAGTGGGTCCTCCGGGAGCAGCGCGCGGTACATCGCCGCGACCCGCGCGTCGAGGCGGCGATAACCCGCGGCGCTCGCGGTGAGTCCTGATTGGACAGTGTGAAGCCGTTCGACGTGCTTGCCGAGACGCTCGGCCAGTTCCGTCATCGTCTTCGCGAAAGTAGCCGCCGCGGCGGCGGATCCGGCCAGTTCGCCGAAGGCCGCCGCCGGGAGCTTTTCACCGGCCACTGTGGACTGTGTGGTAGCGAGCGTCCCGGCGTGTCCGCCGAGTTCGCCCGCCACCTGATCGAGCCGGGCCGGGGCGACCCGGTAACCTCCGGCGGTGGCTGCAGAAGTCACCGAGCGCGTCCCTTTCCCTGCGGTCAGCGGGTTTCCGGTTCCTCACCGATCACCGAAGGGGCGACCGGGGACGACTGCCCCCAGACGTTCTCGGTCTCGACGAGCCAGGCCGGGATCCGTTTGCCCGAACCGAGATCACCGCCCGCGCCCATGCCCATCGGCATCATGGGCATCATCGGCATGGCGCCCTTCGCCGCGGCGGCGCCCGCGGCACCCGCCGCGCCACCCGCGAGCCCGGACAGCGCGTTGCCCGCACCGCCGTCACCCGCCAGTCCGGAATGGGCCGCGGGGACCTCGCCGGGGCCGGTGACCCCGCCGCCGCCACCGCCGATCGGCGGGACGCTCCCGCCCCCGATCGGGATGCCGCCACCGGAACCTCCGGTCGCGCCCGGCGCCGCCGCGCCTCCGCCGCCGAGCTTGGTGCCCGGTTTCTCTTCCTTGTTCTCCTCGTTCTTCTTGCCGCTCGCCCACGCGGGGATCCGCGGCATGATCGACCCGAACCGGCCGAACGCGGCGGCCGAGGCCGCGGCGAGCCCGGCGGTGAACATGTCTCCGAAGAGCGGGTTGCCCCCGGTGTGGGCGGGGCCCGTGCCCGGCGGCGTCGGGGTGCCGCCGGGCAGCGGGTGTCCGGTGCCGGGCGTGACGACGGGCGGCGGCGCGCTGCCGGTGACCCCGTTGCCGGCAGCCCCGCTGCCCCCGGTGCTCGCGCCACCGCCGGCGGGCGGCTTCGGCACGGGGGCCGCGTTCGGCGAGACGGGAATGGCCTCTTCCGCGGCGGTGTACTCCCCGGCGAGCTGGGTCATCACGACGATCGCTTTGCCGTGCGCGTCGCCCGCGGCATTGGCCGCCGTCTGCTGCGCCTCGACGTTCTTGATCGCCTGCTGGCGTTGTTGCGCGGCCGCCTGGACCACGGCGGGCGAGGCGTCCGGCGGCAGCAGGGGCGGGTTGACGGCGAGCGCGACGTCGGTGGGGGCGACGTCGGGGACCGCGACCGGCGGCGGCATCTGCTTCTTCGCCTTCACGAGCGCGTCGGCCGCGTCCTCGAGCAGGTGGTTCATGCCCTGCGCGGTCTGCGCGACCTTGCGGATCCCGCCGACGAGGTCGGTGATCATCCGGTGGTACTGGTCGGCGGCGCCTCCTGCCCAGCTGTCGGAGAAGTCGGCCAGTTCCGCGGACAGGTTTTCGGCCTGGTCGTGCAGCCCGCGCGCGGTCGAGGCCCATTTGTCCGCCGCGGCGCGCGCACTGTTCGGGTCACCCGCCTGCAACATCGCGTACAGCTGCTGATGGGTGTACGCGGCGAAGTTCGTGTGTGCGGTGGTCATCCCTTGATTCCCCCTGCGTTCGACGTCCCGCCCGTGCCGCCGAGACCGAGCGCGGACAGCAGCGGATCGAGCAGGCCGGTCGCCTGGCCGGAAGTGTGCAGATCGCCCGCGACCGATTCGTCGGCCGCCTGGTAGCCGTCGGCGACGGTGTTCGTCACGTCCTGGGCGAAGGTGATGGCGCCGCGGACCTGGTCGAGGAGGCCCTGCATCTCGGCGACCGCCGCGTGATGGGCGTCGGCCAGCGAACCGGCTTCGCCGAATTCGCCGAACAGCAGGGGGTGGTCGCCGAGGGTGAGCAGGAAGTCGTTCGGCTTCGCCATCGCGTGGATCTGGGTCTCCAGCTCACGCACGAAGTCCTTCAGCGATTCCAGATGAACGTAGTACGACTGGTCGTGCATCGGTCCCGACTCTCTCGTGGTCAGCTGAGGCGGAAAAGCCGGTTGGCCGATGCGAGCTGGGGTTCCTCGCACCGGCCAACCGACGGCGGGGGATCAGCCTGCGAACAGGCCCTGGTTGCGGTTCTCCAGCTGGTGCTGGAGGTCGTGCGCGTCGCCCACCTTGGTGCCGAACTGCGCGATGATCGCGACGATGTCGGCGGTGGCCTGGCGCAGCCGGGTCTCGGCCTGGCGGGCGGCCTCACCGGCGGAGCTGCCGGAGGCGTACCAGGTGGCGGTGATCGGCTGGAGGTTCTGGTGCAGCTGCTCCAGCTGCGAGGTCAGCGCCTTGGCCTTGGCGGCCAGCGACGCCGAACTGTGCTGCAGCGCGGCGAAATTGATTTCGACGACATCGGCCATCGGAAGTGTCCTCTCCGGAACGGATCAGAGGTTGAGACGGGGGACGACGCTGCCTTCGAGCGTGCTTCCGACCCCGTGGAAGCTGGAGCTGGTGTCCGCGTCGCCGCGGTTGTAGTTCGCGTGGCTGGAGTGGACCAGCTGCGACATGGTGTCGAGCTCGCGGACCGCGGCGCCCATCTTCTCCTGCAGGCGGCGCTGCAGGTCCCAGAACGCGAGGGCCTGGTCACCCTTGTAGTTGCGCAGCGTCTCGGTCAGCTCGGACTCCAAGCTGGCCATGGTGGTCTTGGCGTTCGACGCGGTCTCCTCGAAGCCCTGGACGGCGCGCGTCATCGCGGCGGAATCGGACTGGAATCCCGGACTGGACATCGACGGGCCACCTCCTCTCGTTCGCGGGGGGAAATCCCGGGTGGAACGGCTCACTTTCCGAGCCGCTCATGGTGAATGTCACGCTAGAAAAGGAGAGGGGATGGTCAAACGGCACAACTGCCGGTCGCGCTGACGGCACTATTACCCACAGGCCTCCGGTGGGGTTGTCCTCACCTGGTGACGGGGGCTCGCACCAGTGTCACACAGAACTCGTCGCGGCACGCTCGATGCCATGTCGGACAACGGAATCAGCTTACGCTCGCTGCATCGCCCGCTGGTGGTGCTGACCGGTGCGATGGCGGTGCTCTGCGTGGTGTCGCTCCTCGGCCTGCTCGTCGACGACCGCGTGATCGTCAACGCGCCGATCTGGCTCAAGCCCTTCAAATTCACCGTCGCGATCGGGTCCTACGCCATCACGCTGGCGCTGCTGCTGTCCCAGGTGCGGCGCGGCCGCCGGATCGGCTGGTGGCTCGGCACGGTGTTCGCCGTCGCGATCGGGCTCGACATGGCGCTGCTGGTGTTCCAGATGATCTTCCGCGACCAGCAGCTGCACTTCAACAGGGCCACGCCCACCGATTCCGCGATCAACAACGTCGTCGCGGGCGGCGCCTACCTCTCCTGGCTGGCGATCGCCGCGGTCGTGGTGCTGCTGCTGTTCCAGCGCATGCCGGACCGCGCGCTGAGCTCCGCGCTGCGCTGGGGTACCGGGCTGTCGCTGGCCGGGATGGCCGCCGCGATGTTCATGTTCACCGCGACGCCCGAACAGCAGGCGGTGTTCCGCACGGGCGGGAGCCCCTCGACGTTCGGAGCGCACACGGTGGGCGCGCCCGACGGCGGGCCGGGGCTGCCGATCACCGGCTGGAGCACCGTCGGCGGGGATCTGCGGATCCCGCATTTCGTCGGGATCCACGCCATGCAGGCGCTGCCGCTGATCGCGCTCGGCCTCGTGCTGCTGGCGCGGCGGTATCCGGTGCTGCGGGCCGAGGGGGTGCGACGGCGGCTGGTGTGGACCGCGGCGTTCGGGTACGCGGGGATGTTCGTGATCCTCACCTGGCAGGCGCTGCGGGGACAGTCGGTCGCGCACCCCGATTTCTGGACGCTGCTGGCCGCCGCGGGCGTGCTGGCGGTGATCGTCGCCGCGACGGCGTTGTCGGTGCGGTCGCGGCCGGTATTCCGCTCGGAGACTGTCGTGGGGGTCGGCTAGTCTTCCCCTCGGAAAGAGGGGGTATCACTCGATGCGCACCAACCTGAACACGTCCGTCCTCGGCAGATCCGGCCTGCTCGCTCTCACTGTGGCGCTGCTCACCGGTGTCACGGCCTGTACGTCGGGCGGCTCGTCCGGCACTGGCACCGGCACCGAGGCCGCGTCCGCGGCGGCCAAGCCCGAGGTCTTCGGCCCGGCCGGGTACCGCGGTCTGGCACCGGGCATGGCGAAGGAGGCGGCACTGGCCGCCGGCAAGCTCGCCCCGGCTCCGACGTCCACTTTGGACGGCTGCGCCGACTTCAGCTACACCGGCGGGCCCGCGCCCGATCCGGCGAGGATCGCGGCCGAGGAAGCGGCGGAGAAGAAGTCCAAGGAACTGAACAAGAAGGCCGACGAGGCCGCCGGAGCCGGGGGTTCCGACGGGGACACCTCGGCTGCCGGGAGCGCGCGGTCGGCGGCGAAGTCGGCCGAGGTCGCCCGGTTGATGGCCGATTCGGCGCTCGCGCTGGCGGAGCTGGCGGAGAAGCGTGAAGCGCGGGACAAGGCCTTCGCCGCCTCCGGTGGCGCGTCGTTCGGCAAGGACGGGCTGCGGGAACTCGGGGCGCCGCCGGACGCGAAGACCGCCGAGGGCATCGGCGCCGGGTCCTCTGTGGACGAACTGAAGAAGGCGTACGACGCGCGCGGCCTGAAGGTGGGCGAGAACAAGCGGTACCAGCTGCCGATCGACGGGAAACCGGGCTGGCGCTACGAGTTCGTCACCTCCCCGGAGGGAAAGGTGACCGCGGTTTCGATCATCAGCGCGGCGAAGTGCGCCTGAGCGTGGATGGCTCACTTCGGCCCTTTCCGTCCTGAGTGGACTGTATGGCCGGTGGAACCGAGGGACGCCCTGGGTGCATCTACCGCACCGAGGGACGCCCCTGGTGCATCCAACGCACCCAGGGACGCCCTTGTCGCAACCGGCCCCCGCCTCACCCGGCGTGCGTGCCGGTGGATCCCAGGCAGTGCACGTCGTTCGGGGCGGGTGAAGCGCGGAAGGTCCCCTTTACCGCGGGCAATGCGGTGAAGGGGACCTTCGGTGCGCCGGACGGGGCGTGAGGTCAGACCCCGGCCGTCGACTTGATCCAGTCGCGGCTGTGCGCGACACTCGCGTAATTCTGCGTGCCCTGCGGGTCCGAACCGCTGTTCTCGCCGGTCGAGCAGACCCCGACCTGCACGCCGTCGGCCAGCTGGGGGCCGCCCGAGTCGCCGTGCCAGGCCGAGCCGTTGATGCCCTTGCTGGCGATGGCCTGACCGCCGAAGGCGTCCGTGCTGGTCCCGGTGACCTTCACGTTCGCCGTCTTGAGGGTGCTCGAGGGCGGGCTGCTGCCCTGCGTGCGGCCCCAGCCGTAGATCTGGTTGGTCGCACCGTTGGGCGGGTTGCCGGTGCCGAGCTTCATGAACGTCGTGGTGACCGCCTTGGTCAGGTGCAGCAACGCGATGTCACCGTTCGGCGAGGCCTTCTGCTGGTCCACAGCGGCCTCGGTGCCCTGCTGGAGCTTCACGTCGCCGACCTTGACGTGCATGCCCGGCTTGTTCAGGCAGTGCTGCGCGGTGAGTACCCACTGCGGGGCGATGATCGTCCCGGAGCACTCGAAGCCACCGTTGTCGGTGACGTTGTTCCAGTAGATCTGGGCACCCCACGGCGCGGAACTGACCGTTCCGCCGCCGATGATGTCCTCCTGGGCGTTCGCGGCACCGGCTGAGACGATGCTCAGCGCCGCGGCGGCTCCGGCTGCCACGGCGACAGCCCTCGACAATCGCATGAAACGTCCTCCGGCCAACGGGTTCGGGGAGCTCGTTCCGGTTGAAACGATTTCACCAACCTAGGTGGACGGTTGGGGACTTCGTAACCTACCGAAGTCGGTATCGCGCCGGAGGAACGTAGTGGGCCAACCGGGTGAGGCCCCAGGACTCCGGCTCCGCATCCGAGGTGGCCCGAACGCCCCAATGTGGCGTTCGGTGCGCTGGACGCAACCAATGCCACATTGGGGCGCTCGAAAACGCCGGCGGATCAGGAGTCGGCGGGTTTGGTCCAGGCGACCTGGATCAGACCGGTGCCGTGCCGTCGCGAGACCAGGGTGCCGCGGCCGGCGGGCTGGGGTGACGGCTTGACGTCGCCGAGCAGCGGACCCTCCTCCTTGGCACCGGACATGATCAGACCGGGCGAGCCGAGTTCGCGCAGCCGTTGCAGTACCGGCTCATACAGCGCCCGCCCCGCGCCGCCGGAGCCGCGCGCGATGATCAGGTGGAGGCCGATGTCGCGGGCCTGGGGAAGGAATTCCAGCAGCGGCAGCAACGGATTGCGGCCGACGGCGGCGACGAGTTCGTAGTCGTCGACGAGGACGAACAGGTCGGGGCCGCGCCACCAGGAGCGGTTGCGGAGCTGGTCGGGGGTGACGTCCGGGCCGGGCAGGCGGTTGCGCATGGCCGTCTGGCATTGGCCGATCAGGTCCGTCAGCGTGTTCTCGGCGCCCGCGTAGCCCAGCAGGTGCGGCTCGTCGACGGCGCCGAGCAGCGTGCGGCGGTAGTCGCCGACGAGGATCAGGGCCTCGTCGGGGGTGTAGGCCGCCGAGATGCCGCGGGCCAGGGCGCGCAACAGCGCGCTCTTCCCGGATTCGACGTCGCCGAAGGCCAGGAAGTGCGGATCCGTGGCGAAATCCAGGTGCACCGGCCGCAGTGTCGACTCCGCGATGCCAAGGGTGACGTGCTTGTGTGGCGCTGACGGCAGCGAGTCCAATGGCACCTCGGGCGGGAGCAGCCGGACC
This sequence comes from Amycolatopsis sp. NPDC058986, assembly GCF_042741125.1. NCBI lineage: Bacteria > Bacillati > Actinomycetota > Actinomycetes > Pseudonocardiales > Pseudonocardiaceae > Amycolatopsis > Amycolatopsis sp. NPDC058986. Next base: position 30,050 of record NZ_JBHYJW010000077.1, read on the forward strand.
TGCGGAGCCCGGGAACCCTGCCAGGCGGCGGAAACACGGCGGACCAGGTCGATGCCGCCCGCCCCGACGGTGTCCGGGCGCTGGTCGCCGTCGATGCGCGGGAGTGCGGCCAGGAAGTGCAGTTTTTCCGCGGTCAGGCCGCGGCCCGGCGCGTCGGCGGGGACGTTCTGCGCGATCTTGCGGTCGATCGAGGAGTCGGCGGGATCACCCAGCCGCAGTTCGAACCGCGTGCCGACGGCGTCGCGCAGTTGCGCGCGGACACCGATCCACTGGTTCAGCGAAACGATGACGTGGATGCCGAAACCGAGGCCTCGCGCGGCGAGACCGGTGATCTGCTCCTCCAGTTGTTCGTACTCCTGGCGGATCGTGGTCCAGTTGTCCACGAACAGGAACACGTCGCCGAATTCGCGGCCGTCGGTGCTCTCGGTGAATTCCGCGCGGCCGGAGCGGAACGCTGCCATCGACTCGATGCCTTGTGCGGCAAAGAACTCCTCGCGCTGCTCCAGCAACGTCGTCAGCTCGGCGACGACGCGGCGGCAGCGTTGCGCGTCGCGGCGGGTGGCGTAGCCGGAGACGTGCGGCAGCCCGGCGATCGGCGCCAGCGCGCCACCGCCCATGTCCAGCACGAAGAACTGCACCTCCGACGGCGTGTGCGTCAGCGCGAGCATCGCGGCGATGTCCCGCATCAGCGTGCTCTTGCCGCTCTGCGGGGCGCCGACGATCAGTGCGTGCCCCGCCGCGCCGGAGAAGTCGGCCCACAGCATGTCGCGCCGCTGCTCGAACGGCTTGTCCACCAGCGCGACCGGGATCGTCAGCTTCCCGTTGCCACCCCAGTCGAGCGGGCACAGGCCGCGCTCCGGATCCTCGCCGAGCGGGGGCAGCAACTGGTCCAAAGTGGGCGGTTCGGCCAGCGGCGGCAGCCAGATCTGGTGCGCGGCCGGTCCCTGACCCTCCACACGCGACAGCATGGCGCCGATGATCGTCTCGCCGGTGCCCGGCGAAGCCGACAATTCATCCACAGTGGACTCTTCGGTGACCGGAATATCCACCGGGGAAAGGGAAAACGGCAGGACGCCGAGACGTTCGCCATCCTCGCGGACGACCGTGCTGCGCGGCGGGAGTTCGCCGGAGACGTACGCGGCCTTGAGCCGGGTGAGCGTGTCGTTGTCCGACTTCAGGTACGCCGAACCCGGCACCGGCGGCAGCTGGTATGCGTCGGCCACGCCCAGTACCGCACGGCTTTCCGCGGCGGAGAACGTCCGCAGCCCGATCCGGTACGACAAATGGGAATCCAGCCCGCGCAGCCTGCCCTCCTCCAGCCGCTGCGACGCCAGCAGCAGGTGGATGCCGAGGCTGCGGCCCAGCCGCCCGATCGCGACGAACAGGTCGATGAACTCCGGCCGCGACGACAGCAGCTCGCTGAACTCGTCGATGATCACCAGCAGCGACGGCAGCGGCTTCAGGTTCGCCCCGCCCTCGCGGGCCTTCTCGTAGTCCCGCACCGACGCGTAGTTCCCCGCCGCGTGCAGGAGTTCCTGACGCCGCAACAGTTCCCCGTTCAGCGCGTCCGCCATCCGGTCGACCAGCGCGAGGTCGTCGGACAGGTTGGTGATGACCGCGCAGGTGTGCGGCAGCCCGGTCATCCCGGCGAACGTCGCACCGCCCTTGAAGTCGATCAGCGCCAGGTTCAGCCTTTCCGAGGAATGCGTGACCGCGAGCGCGGTGACCAGCGTCCGCAGCAGCTCGCTCTTCCCCGACCCGGTCGCGCCGATGACGAGCCCGTGCGGGCCCATCCCGCCCTCCGCCGACTCCTTGAGATCCAGTTCGACGGGCCGTCCGCCGGGGTCGACGCCCAGCGGGATCCGCAGCCGGTCCCGTGCCGAGCGCGGCGCCCAGGTGACCGCCACGTCGGTGTCGCGCGGGTCGCCGATGCCGAGCAGCCCGGCCAGCCCGAACGTCGCGGACATCGGTTTCTCGGCCACCACGGCGGTGCCCTGGTACAGCGGGGTCAGCATCCTGGCCAGCGCCTCGGCCGCACCGCGGTCGAGCTGGTCCGGGACACCGAGGAAGCCGAGGCGCTGTTCGGTGCCGTCGGCGATCACCATGCCGAGCTGCTCCGGCGCGACGTGCAGGCTCAGCAGGAGTTCGCTCGACGTCGTCCGCGGCTGTTCGGCGCCGATCTCCAGCACGGTGACCCCGAGCCTGCCGTGTTCGCTGACCAGCCGGGGTTCCCCGAACGCCTGGCCGCCGTCGACGACGACCACGACGTGCGGCAGATCGGGCGCCGACGCCGGACGACGGCTGAACGGCGGCCGTTCGCCCAGATCGGGGCCGAGCAGCTCGGCCAGCGGTCCCAGCTCGGCGGCCGCCAGCCGTCGCGGTCCGGTCGCGTCGGCCGCCGTCGGCGCCGCGGCGTGCGGCAGCCACTTCGCCCATTCCCAGTCGTGCCGCCGGTCGTCCGCGACGCACAGCGCGATCCGCAGGTCGGCGGGGGAGTGGAAGGTCGCGAGTTGCGCCAGCAGCGCCCGTGCCATGCCGAGCGCGTCCGGGCGGCGGCCGGACAGCGACACCGCGGCGAACGACCGCAGCGACACCGCCACCGGCAGGCCGTCGACGGTGGAATACGTGCGGATGAAGTGTTTCAGGCTGGTCGAGGACACCGGGTCGAGGTCCTCCAGTGGTACGGTCTGCGGCGCCTTGAGCGGTGTCGCCAACCGCTGCGGCCCCGTCCCGGCACGCACCTGCGCGAAGTGCGCGGCCTCGCGCCGCCGGTCCCACAGCTTGCCCGTCTCGACGTAGGCCCACAGATCCGCCGGGTCCGGCTGCGCCGCGGTCAGCGTGGCCCGCTGCGCGTCGGCGATGTCGCGCACCTGGCCGCGCAACCCGGCGAGGTAGCGCTGGTAGTCGCGGCGTTCGTCATTGATCTGTGCCTTCTTCGCCATGCCGCCGCGGCCGAGCGACATCACCACCATGCCGCCCATCGCGGTGACGAACAGGGCGCCGAAGATCCACGTCATCACCCCGCCGTCGCGTCCGATGTAGACGAACGACATGGCGCCCATGCCCAGCATCATCGGCAGGAACATCATCAGCTGCATCAGCCCGCCGGACCCGCTCTTGGGCAGCAGGGGCGGGGACTGCAGGACGATCTCGCCGGGCAGGTCACCGAGGACGTCCAGACGATCGCGGGACGGGTTCATCGAGGGGCGCTTCCTGGCTTCTTTGTGGGTAATCCGCCAGTCATTCTGGTCACTCTTCCCGCCGCGCTGGTGGGTACTTTTGCCGTCCGCCCGCACGCGACGGCGAACTTAACCTGCTCGTCAGCACCACCCCAGCGGGAAGGAGAGCCATGGTCAGCACGGGCGAGTACCGGGCCGAACCGGAGGCCATGCGCTCGGCTGTCGGCAATGTCGGCGGCATCATCGCCCATGGCATCAACGCGGTCGCCGACCTCGAACGCATGATCGTGCAGCCGATGTCGTTCGCGTCGTTCGGCAGCGCGGTCGCGGCGGCGAACGCGGCGCTGCACAGCAGCCAGATCACCGCCGTGCGCACTTTGTTGCAGCTGCTGCAACAGATCAACGGCCTGGTCAAGGACAGCGCCGACGCCTATCAGGCCGCCGACGAGGCGGTCGCGGGTGGCTACGGCGGTGGCCACGCGCCTGGCGGCACCGCGCACGGGACGTCGATCTGGGGCAACTCGCACGCCGCGGAGCTGGCCACGCTCGCCATCAACGACAGCGCGGGCGCGGGCGGCGAGCCCGGCTCGGTGGGGAACGTGCTGCGGTACCTCGGCGACGCCCGGCTGGGCCAGCTCGGGCACCACCCGATCACCGACGCCCGCTTCCACGGGGTCGCCGATTTCAACGACTGGCTTGCCGGCGACGCCGACAACCAGGCGCGTGCCGGGCTGATCGAGGTGTACGCGGGCACCGCGCGCAGCTTCGGCGACGTTCCCGGCGGGGTGCAGAGCGGCGACGTCGTCGTGGTCGAGCCGCTGCGTTCTCCCGGCGGAGCCCCGGTCATCGGCGTCGCCGGTGACGGCGGGCAGCTCTACAACCACGGTTTGGTCGACGCCGGGATCCACGGACTGGCGAAGGTCAGCGTGTACCGGCCCGCCTCCGTATGACTTCCCGTCCCGGCCGCTCCCGAAGTGAGGTCCGATGCTGACTTTCCCCAATTCCAGCGCGATGGACGCGACCGCGTCCTCCGGCGGGCCGATCACCGTGCTGCCGCAGATCGTCACCGGCCAGCCGGAGCAGATCGCCAAGCACGTGCTCGACCTGCTGCGCAAGGCCAACGAGTTCCTTTCCCTGTACACCGAACTGCACAAGGCGGCCGGCCAGCTCGGCAAGATCTGGTCCGGCGCGGCGTCGGAGTCGGCGATCAAGAAGATCACCGACTCGCTCGACCAGCTGACCAAGATCGTCGACGTCGTGAAGAAGGGCGCCGAACTGCTGGGCGTGTCCGGCACCCTGATCAAGACCGCGCAGGAGGCCTACCGCGCCGTGGTTTCGGCGGTGAACCCGACGGTCGCCGCGCTGATGTCGAACTGGTGGACCTACGGCGCCGCGGTCGCCCTCTCGACGGCCACGAGCGCGTCGCTGCGGGCGTTCATCACCGCGATCGGCGCGCTGCTCAAGGCACTCGGCGTCGTCGACCTCGCCAACCAGGTCACTCAGCTCGCGCAGATCATCGGGGAGATCGAGAAGCTGTTCGGCCACCACGATTCCAGCGGTGGCGCGGGTTCCGCGGGCAACGCCGCGGTGTCGGGCACGCCGGTCACCGCCCCGCAGCTGCCCCCGCCGGTGGCGAGCGCGGCCGGGCAGCAGGCGATCGGCGGCACCGGAGGCGGTGTCGGCGGAGGTTCCGGTGGTGGCGCGGCGATCCCGACGCAGCCGTCGTTCACGCAGTACCAGCCGCCCGCCTTGTCCGGGACCTCCGGGGCTTGGGGACACGGCGGTGCGGACGCCTCCAACAGCTGGATCCCGGTCGACCGCCCGGCCTCGCCGCCGAGCGTGCCCGCGCCATCGCCCGCTCCGGGCGGGGCGAACGAGGTCGTCATCCGCACCGATCTGAACACCGGCCAGTCGGTGATCGAGGCGCCGGGCGGCAGAGACCTCGACATCGATATCGACATGACCTACAACGGCAAGCACTTCGAGCAACATGTCGACATCGCCGGAAATCACACAGCAGGGGCCGATTCGACGGCGAAGGGCCGCTGACGATGTGGGGCTCCGGGGTCGTCGACGCGTCGGGGGCGGTCGGCTCCGTGCTGGCGGCCTACCGGCGTGTGCTGGTGGAATGCCGTCGCCGGGTGACCGGTGACCCCGGAGCTCTGACCGCCTCGGCCCAGCGGTGCTCCGCGCGGGCGGCGACGATTTCGGGGCGGGCGAACGACATCGGCGAGTCCGCGCGGGTGCTCAACGCGGACTGGGAAGGTGCAGCCTACAGCGCGTTCGCGTCCGCCGCGCGGGAGCTGAGCACCGACCTGGCCGCTGTGGCGTCCAAATTGGACGACCAGGCGAAACGGCTTTCCCTTGCCGCTCGGCTGTTCCAGTCGGCGGCTGCGGCGGTGGACGCGATTCTCGCGCAGTTCGACCAGTACGCCTCGCTGCTCACCAACCAGTCCCGTTCGGTGAGTCCCGGCGCGGTCGACGCGTTCCTCGCCGCCGCGCGAGACTTCGGGGAACAGGCCGCGGCGGCGGCGCGGCAGATCGCCGACGAACTCGGTGACGCGCTGGCCCGGCTGTTCCCGCCCGAGTGGCCGGGCAGGCTCGAGCACGAGCTCGGTAAGTGGGGCGGCGGTGCGTTGCACTGGCTCAACGGCGAACCGCTGGACGGCCGCAAGCGCCCGCGGAATGCGGCGTATTCCTGGTTCGGCAACTCCGGGTGGAAGAAACTCACCTGGGACGGGCTCCAAGGCACGCGCGCACCGAAGAAGGCCGATACGCCGTTCGGACGGCCTGAGCCGGAAGGCTTGCGGGACAAGGCTTTCCGCAACACCGAGATCACGTACTACAAGTGGGCGCACGAGCAGGACGGGCTCACGCCAGGCTGGGACGCGAAGGTGTCGTCGCAGGGCTGGGAGGTGAAGGCGTCCGGACACGCCGAACTCGCGGCGCTGCACGAAGAGGGTGAACTGAAGGGCGAGTGGGGCGTCGCCGGCGCACACGCGAAGGGCACGGTGTTCGCGGGCGGCGAGGTCAGCGGCTCGCTCCAGGGTGGTGAGCACGGCGTCGGCCTGCACGCCAACGCCTTCGTCGGTGGCAAGGTCGAAGGCGAGGTGGCGGCCGACGTCGCCGGCGTCGGGGTCGGCGCGAACGGGACCCTCCAATATGGACTCGGCGCGCAGCTGGACGGCCAGGCCGTGTACGAGTCCGGGCACATCAAGGTGAACTTCAAGGCCGGGGTCGCGCTCGGCCTCGGCGCCGGGATCGGCGCGAAGATCGACATCGACCTGCCGAAGGTGGCCGACACCATCGGTGAATACGGCGGCGCGGCCGTGGACGCTGTCGAGTCCGCGGCGGGCGAGGCCGCCGATGCCGTCGGATCCGTTTGGGACGACGCGGTTTCCGCGGTGAGTTCGTGGTGACCGCCGTGACCACGCTGCCGCTCGGTTTCGACGTCCCGGACGGCTGGACGCCGGTGGATCCCGAGCGGGCGGGCGCGGCAGGGGCGGCGTTCGTCGCGGTGCGGCCCACGCCGGGCGGGGAGTTCACGCCGAACATCACCCTCGGCGTGCAGCAGCGACCGGATCCGGCGTCGATCGCCGAAATCGCCGCGGAAGCCGTCGAACGGCTGGGCCGCGCCATGGCCGGGCTGGACGTGCTCAGCCGCCGTGCGGTCGGCGGCCCGGCCGCGCCGGGGATGACCCAGGTGCTGCGGCTGCGGACCGGCGAAGGTCTCGAACTCGTGCAAAGCCAGGTGCATCTGACAGTGCCGGGGCCGTCCGGCCGGCTCGTGCTGGAGCTGGCCTGCACGGCGGCGCCCGCGGACGCGCGGGCGCTCACCGGGGATTTCCAGCGGTTCGTGGGCAGTGTCCACGTGCGACACACAGGAGGAGAAGAGCAGTGACCGACCCCTATGCGGCGCCGGACATGGACGAATTGCTGGCGCAGGTGCGCAAGCAGACCGAGGAGGTTCAGCGCATCCAGCGCACCGTCGAGGCGATGGAGGTCAAGGCGCACTCGCGGCAGAACGAGGTCACCGTCGTGCTGCGCGGGGACGGCCGGTTCACCTCGGTCGACATCGACCCGCGCGCGATCCGCGAGTACGACGCGCGCAACCTGTCGGAGATCGTGCTGGAGGCGGTGAACGCGGGGCTGCAGAAGCTGGCCGAGGCGTCCAGCGCCAAGTTCGCGCCGGTGATCGAGGCAGCCAAGGCGGTCGGATGAGCGTCGGCGGATGCACCGAGGGACGCCCTGGGTGCGTTGGGTGCGACAAGGGCGTCCCTCGGTGCGCTGAACGCACCCAGGGCGTCCCTCGGTTCCAGCTTGCCCGGCGCACCCCCGGTTCCCTTCAGCAGCCGGAGGTCCGGGCATGAGCGCACCGGCGATCGCGGGGACGACGCGGCGCGTCACGGTGGTGACGCCGCGGGCGCGCGTCGACGTCGCCCTGCCGCAGCAGAGCACCTTCGCCGAGCTGGTCCCGCAGCTGGTGCGGCTCGCGGGCGCGTCGGGACAGGCGTCGGCCGAGCATCCGGGCTGGGTGCTGTCCCGCCTCGGCGGGGCGCCGCTCGCGCTCGGCCTGACCGTCGCGGCCGCCCAGGTCCGCGACGGCGAGGTGCTGCACCTGACCCCGCGGGAACGTCCTCGCGGCCCGCTGCTGTTCGACGACGTCGTGGACTCCATCGCCAGCGTGGCCGAGACGCGGGGCGGCTGGGGGCCCGCGGTGGCCCGGCGGTCCGGCATCGTGGCCGCGTTCGTGCTGCTGCTGGCGGGCGGGCTGCTGGTGCAGTCGGCGGCCGCGGGCAGTGTGCTCGCGCCGATCGGGTCCGGCCTGCTCGCCCTGGTGCTGCTGCTCGGTGGCGGCGCGCTCAGCCGGGCCTACGGCGACGCCGAGGCCGGGGCGGCGGGCGCGCTCGCCGGGGTCGGCGTGGCGCTGCTGGCCGGGATGTCGATCCTGCCGCCACATCCGCTGTTCTCGCTGTCGGCGGGTCCGCTCGCCGCCGGGCTCGCCGCGGTGACGGTATACGGCGTGCTCGCCGCGGTGTCGGTCGCCGACCGGCTGCCGTGGTTCGTGGCGGTCACCGGCGCGGCGGGGTTCGGCGCGGTGACGACCGGGGTCGTCCTGGTCGGCAACGTCCGCCCGGTCGCCGCCGCGTCCGTCGTCGCGGTGCTCGCGACGGCACTCGCCTCGGTGGCGCCGATGCTCGCTCTGCGGCTCGGCAGGCTGCCGCTGCCGCGGGTGCCGGACGACATGGATTCCTTCCGTGCCAACGAACAGCCGTCGCTCGGCGCGGACATGGTCGGCCGGACCTCGCGCGCGCAGGCGTTGCTGACCGGATTGCTGATCGCGCTGGGCCTGGTCGTCCTGGCCGCCTGCACAGTGCTCGCCGGAGCGGGCGGTCCGTGGGAGGCGGGGCTGGCCGGGCTGCTCGGGTTGGCGTGGCTCCTGCGTTCGCGGTCCTACGCCGGACGCGCGCAGCGGTTCGTGCTCGTCGGTTTCGGCGGGCTCACACTCGTCACGGCGGGCGTGTGGCTCGCCGCGAGCGGCCAGCGGACCGCGGTGTTCGCCGCCGGGTTCGCGGTCGTCGTCGCGGCGATCGTCTGTCTCGTCTACGCGACGCGGGTCGCGCGCGGAGTACGTTCGCCGTACTGGTCACGGCTGCTCGACGTCACGGAGTTCCTGACACTGCTCGCCCTCGTGCCCTTTGCCGGCATGATCGCCGGGATCTACGACCTCGTCAGCTGAGTCCCCGGCGGCTCCGTTAAGGCCACCGTACGGGC
>NZ_JBHYJW010000078.1:0-23714 GCF_042741125.1 Amycolatopsis sp. NPDC058986
GACACCCACTCCGCGCTGCTGTGCGTGCAGGCGGGCAAGACCCTCAACGACCCGACCCGGTTCAAGTTCGACGGGGACGGTTACTACCTCAAGTCCGCGGCGGAGATGCGGGAGTACTGGGACAAGGAGGTCCCCGGCGCCGCCGACTCCACCCTGCTGATCGCCGAGAGCGTCGAATCCTACGAAGACGTCTACACCCACAAAGACCGCATGCCGGTGTTCACCGTCCCGGATGGACACACCGCCGAGAGCTGGCTCCGCGCGCAGGTCACGGACGGCCTGAACTGGCGGCTCCCGGACGGAATCCCGGACGCCTACCTCGAACGAGCCGGGTACGAAATCGACGTCATCGTCCAGAAAGGATTTCCCGCGTACTTCCTCATCACCGCGGACCTGATGAACTACGCGCGCGGCGTGAACATCCGGGTGGGGCCGGGCCGCGGTTCGGCCGCCGGTTCGCTGGTGGCCTACGCGCTGGGCATCACGAACCTCGACCCGATCGAACTGGGCCTGCTGTTCGAACGGTTCCTCAACCCCGAGCGCGTGTCCATGCCGGACATCGACATGGACTTCGACGACCGGCGACGCGGCGAGATGGTGCGCTACGCCACCGAAAAGTACGGTGCCGACCGGGTCGCCCAGGTCATCACCTTCGGCAAGATCAAGACCAAGGCGGCGATCAAGGACGCGGCCCGTGTCCACTTCGGACAACCCGGCTACGCCATCGCCGACCGGATCTCGAAAGCGCTTCCCCCGCCCGTCGCGGCGAAGGACATCCCGCTTTCGGGCATCGTCGACGCCAAGCACGAGCGCTACGGCGAAGCCGCCGAGGTCCGCGCGCTGGTCGAGACCGACGAAGAGTGCAAGACGATCTTCGAGACCGCTCGCGGCCTCGAAGGCCTGATCCGCAACGCAGGCGTGCACGCCTGCGCCGTGATCATGTCGGCCGACCCGCTCGTCGACGCGATTCCCTTGTGGCGCCGGGACGACGGCGCGATCATCACCGGCTGGGACTACCCGTCGTGCGAGGCCATCGGCCTGCTGAAGATGGACTTCCTCGGCCTGCGGAACCTCACCGTCATCGGCGACGCCATCGACAACATCAAGGCCAACCGCGGCGCCGACATCGATCTCGACACCCTCGGCGTCGGGGACGAAGCGACGTATCGGCTACTGGAACGCGGGGAAAGCCTCGGCGTGTTCCAACTCGACGGCGGCGCGATGCGTGACCTCCTGCGCCGGATGCGGCCGACGGGCTTCGACGACATCATCGCGGTCAACGCGCTCTACCGGCCCGGCCCGATGGCGATGAACACGCACAACAACTACGCCGACCGCAAGAACGGGCGCCAGGCCATCGTCCCGATCCACCCGGAACTCGCGGAGCCGCTGGCCGACATCCTCGCCGAAACCCACGGCTTGGTCGTGTATCAGGAGCAGATCATGAAGATCGCCCAGCGTGTCGCGGGCTTCTCGATGGGGCGGGCCGACGTGCTGCGCAAGGCCATGGGTAAGAAGAAGAAAGACGTCCTCGAAAAGGAGTTCGAGGGTTTTCAGGCGGGCATGCGCGCCAATGGTTTCTCCGACGAGGCGGTACAAGCCTTGTGGGACACCATTCTGCCGTTCGCCGGGTACGCGTTCAACAAGTCGCACGCCGCCGGATACGCGCTCGTCGGCTACTGGACGGCGTATCTGAAGGCGAATTTCACCGCGGAGTACATGGCGGCGTTGCTCACCTCGGTCGGTGACAACAAGGACAAGTCGGCGGTTTATCTGTCGGAGTGCCGCCGGCTGGGGATCAAGGTGCTGCCGCCGGATGTCAACGAGTCGGCCCTGCGGTTCGCGGCCGTCGGGGACGACATCCGGTTCGGGCTGGGTGCCGTCCGCAACGTGGGTGCGAACGTGGTCGAGTCGATCATCAAGACCCGCGAGGAGAAGGGGAAGTACTCCTCCTTCACCGACTTCCTGGACAAATCGGAGCTGGTCGCCTGCAACAAGCGGGTCATCGAGTCGCTGATCAAGGCCGGTGGGTTCGACTCGATGGGCCACCCTCGCCTGTCGATGATCCAGGTCCACGAAGACGCCGTCGAAGCCGTCGTCCCCCTCAAACGCCAGGAAGCTATGGGCCAGTTCGACCTCTTCGGCGGCGACGACACGCAGGCGGACTCGGCCGCGTCCCCGCTCGCGCACCTGCGGCTCACCGACGAGGAATACCCACGCAAACAACTCCTCGGCTACGAACGGGAAATGCTCGGCCTCTACGTCTCCGCGCATCCCCTGGACGGCGCCGAACGCATCCTCCGGAAGCACGCGAGGAAACCGATCGCGGCGCTCCTCGCCGATCCACCCAAGGAAGGCGAAGTCGTGCTCGCGGGCCTCATCACGTCGCTGGAGCGGCGGGTCAACAAGAAGGGCGAGCCCTGGGCCATCTGCACGGTCGAGGACATGGACGCCGCGTTGGAAGTGCTGTTCTTTCCCAAGGCGTACGCGATCTTCGCGGCGGATCTCGTCGAGGACAACGCCGTAGTCGTCAAGGGCAGGGTCAACTGGCGGGAGGACAAGATGTCGGTGTTCGGCGGCGGGCTCGTCCCGCTCGATCTGTCCGATGTGGACCGCGGCGACGCGGACCCGCCGCTGGTCCTGCTGGCCGCGGCCGAGAAGCTCGATCTCGCCGTGGTGAGCGAACTGAAGCAAACTCTGCTCGCCCACCGCGGCGACACGCCGGTACTGCTCGAACTCGTCAGCGAGCGGCGGCGCGGCCGCTACGCCCTCGACGACTATCCCGTGACGGTCAGCTCTCCGTTGCTGGGCGAGCTGAAAGGCATCCCCGGCGTGTCGGTCAAGGCATGACCGGCGCGCGACGACGTTTCCGCGCGGCACGCGTGATGGTCACCAGAAGGCCGACGAAGCCGGCCAGGAACAGCACCGCGCCGCCGAGGAACAGCCAGCGGCCGTTCGCGTAGCCGCTGTCGGACAGCGGGGTGCCCGGGAGTCCGGCGTCGGTGAACGCCGTCGTCGGGGTGAGCGTCCGCGCGGTCACCGGGTTCCCGACCGCCACGACCACGCCGTACACCTCGGACACCGGGACAGCTCCCGCACCGGCCACCGTGCTCGCCATCCGCGAGTCGAGGGAGTTGTTCCGGTAGTCGCCCGCTACGAACACCGTCCCCGGCGGCACCTGCGCGGTGAAGGCCATCTGGTCCTTCCCCTCCGCGGGCGGCAGGTAGAGGTACTCCTCGGTGACCGGCTTGCCGTTGACCTTGATGCGGTTCTGCTGATCACAGCAGGTCACCGTGTCGCCGCCGAGGCCGATGACCCGTTCGATCACCCGGCCAGGAGGTCCCCCGCCGGGGTAGGAACCGAAGTCGAAGACGACGATGTCCCCTCGGTGCAGTTCGACGCCGCCGGCCGAGCGGTAGGCGACCGTGCCCTGGGGAAGGGTCTGGCTCATGCCGGAGTACTTGATGGCGACGCGGCGGTAGCCGAAGAGCACGGTTCCCCCGCCGTAGACCGCGAGCCCGGCGCCGAGGACCACGACAACGATCATCAGCGCCAGCACCGGCGAGAGCCTGCGACGCGCGGTGGCGGCGGAAGCGGGCGAAGACGGTGGCGGCGGGAAAACCGGTTCGGTCACGTCCCTCTATCGGGGCACGAGCCCACGCGTTACCCCGTCCGCGGCGCGTACATGATCACCGCGACACCGGCGAGGCACAGCAGCGCGCCGATGACGTCGTAGCGGTCGGGCCGGTAGCCGTCCGCGACCATGCCCCAGACGAGAGATCCGGCGACGAACACTCCGCCGTACGCCGCGAGGATCCGGCCGAAGTGCGCGTCGGGCTGCAGCGTCGCGACGAACCCGTACAGTCCTAACGCGACAATGCCGCCGCCGCGACGAACAACAGGATCGACCGGACAAGCACAACGCCACGGTACTGTGCCGATCATTACTAATCCAACCACAGCCACGGCCGAATAACTTCGCAGCAACGGTTACGTGCCGCGCAGGGGTCGGCCTACTTTTGGCCGGATTAGTAACTCAGCGGCACACCGCGCCACGCACCGCCACTGCGTTGCTGGTGTAGACCGCGCCGCCCTCGGTGGCCTGGATCTGGAAGCAGTACCTGCGCTTCGGATCCACCGGCACCGTGATGCTCCTGTTCCGCTGTGCCAGCACGACGTGGTTGTGCTCCCCTTCCGGCGCGACCACCACGCCGTAGTCCATCAGCCGCGAGGTCCGCCAGCTGAGCACGACGTCGGCGCCCCGGTCGAGCGGCGGGTCCAGCACCACGACCTCGTCCGCGGCGGACGCCGGGGGCGAGGCGGGCGCCGAGGACGGCGTCGGTGAGGGCGACGTCGGCGACGACCCGGGAACGCCGCCCAGCGACAACCACACCGCGAGCGCGCCGACGGCCACGCACGCGACGCCCACCCCGGCGAACGACAGGATTCGGCGCGCGCCGGACGGCGTGGCCTCCGGCGGCGCCGGGGTCACCCCGGACACGACCGAACCCGGCGGGAGCGAATCCGCCGGCACCGGGCGCGCCTCGGGAACGGACATCGGCGGCGGGAACGTCTCCGCGTCCGCCACCGGCGGCATCGTGTCCACAAAGGACCTACGCGGCGCCGGTTTCGCCTGCCACGAAGCGTCTTCGGTACTCGGCCACTCCGCGGGCGGGAACACGACCGGGGAGAGCGACGTGCCGGGCAGCAGGTCGGCCAGCTGCTCGGCCACCCACGCGGCACCCGGCGGGCGGCGCTCGGGCTCGGGCAGCAGCAGCTGGGCGACCACCTCGGACAGCTGGTCCGGGACACCGGGCCGGTCGATCCTGGGCACCCGTGTCCGCAGCAGCCGCAGCATGCGGTCGCCGAGCCGCTCCCCCAGTCTGCTCGGCAGTGGCGGCTCCCCGGTGAGCGCGGTGTGCAGCAGCGCGCCGAGGCCGTAGAGGTCGCTGCGCTCGTCGAAGGTGTCCGTGCGCAGCGTCTCCGGGGCGAGACCGTCGAGCAGGCGCTCGACGTCCCGGGGGAACGCCCGCCGCAGCGCCACCCCGAAGTCGGCGAGCACGGGCTGCCCCGACATCCGGATCAGCACGTTCGACGGTTTCACCCCGCCGTGCACCACCCCGACCGCGTGCGCCGCAGCGAGGGCCGCGGCGATGGCGTGGCCGAAGACCAGCACGTCGCCGGGTGCCAGCGCGCCGGTCCGCGCGACCACGTCCGCCAGCGACTCCTGGCACAGCTCCATCCGCAGCGCGTGCCTGCCGTCGGCGACCTGGTCGAGGTCCTGCACCGGCAGGATCGCGTAGGTCCCGACGAGGTCGGCGAGCTTCGTCTGCTCGTCCTCGAGGGTGGTCAGCGTGCGCCGGTCGATCCGGTCCGGGAACACCTTGAACGCCACCGGCACCCCGTCGGAGTGTCCGGAGTAGACGGTCGCGACCGGGCCGATGCCGATCGGGGCCGACCAGGCACCCGGCGACGTCGTGCCACCGGACCGGCGCCGCCGGAAGGACGACCGGAAACCCGAGCGTTGCTCGATCATCATGCCACCGCCACAACCTCTCGTGGTGGGAACAGGCAGCGCGGGTCGAACGCCGCCCGTACCCGCTGGCGCCGCGACCGTTCGGCCAGGCTGCGGCGGATCGCGTCGACGGCGCCCCACGCCTGGTTCAGCGTGCCGCCGTCCGCCCCGTTACCCGACCAGAGCGCGATGTCCACTTGGGACGCCAGCCACACCAGCCCGTCCACCACGGTCCGGTCGAGGGTGGCCGACGCCGCGACGGACAGCTCACGGACGGTGGTGCCCGCCGGGCAGGAAACCCCGTGTGCGCGCACCAGATCCCGTGCCTCCCACCAGGCCGCGATCACGCCGTCGGCCCCGGTGCGGCGGCGCCTGCGATATCCGCGCCAGGTCTTGACCACCGGCAACCCCGCGACGCCGAGCACCAGCAACGCGAGGAGACCGAGCAACACCGGCACGATCAGTTGCGCCAAGGGCAGGTTCATCGCACCCGTGTCCCCGGTGTCCTGATCGGACGGTGGCAGCTGCGGGTCCTTCAGGTCCCGTGTCGGCGGCAGTTCCGCGCGGGCCTGCGCGGTGGCCGCCGCCAGCCCGGTCGGGGAAGCGCCGGGCGCGCCGCCGGGACCCGCCGCCGTGCCGCTCGGGTCGAGCGGCACCCAGCCGACGCCGGCGACAGCGACCTCCGGCCAGGCGAGGACGTCACCGTCGCGCACCACCACCGGGGCGCCGGGCGGCGCGGCCGGGGCGCGGAAACCGACCGCGATCCGCGCGGGGATGCCGACGATCCTGGCCAGCGCCACATAGGCCGCCGCGAACTGTTCGCTCGTCCCGCGTTGGGTCCGCAGCAGGAAGTTCCCGAGCTGCGGCCACCCGCTGCCGGTGGGCAGGCCGGGCCCGGTGGCGACGTGGTAGTGGGTGCTCAGGTAGCGCTCCAGCACGAACGCGGCCTGGAAGGACGGCCGCAGCCCGCCGACCGCCGTCCTGGCCAGCTCGCCGATGCCCGGCGGGACGGCGCCGAGCCCGCGGGCGGGCACCGTCGAGTCGATCGGGGCGTCGGCCAGCTTCCTGGCGTCGACGTCCGGCTCGCGCCAGCTCAGCCGGTAGCCGACGGGCCCGGCGGGCTCCTGGGACAGCAGCATGCCGGATGCGGGGGCGATCAGCGGGGCCGCCCCGGTGACCTCGGCGGGCGTGGCCTGGCTCGGCAGCCATGGTGTGTCCACAGTGGATGCCTGAATCTGTGCACTGTGGACGGTGGTCGGCGCGGTGACGCCCGGCGCGGGGTCCAGCCGGGTGCCCATCCGGCGGTAGTCGTCGTCGGGGAACCAGTTCGCGCCGTCGAACTCGTCGAGTACGGCGAGCCGCCAGCGGTCGACGCGATCGGGGCTCGTATAGCTGAAGACGGGGTTCTCCGGCTGCTTCAGCCGGGCCGCGACCTCGTCGAGCGGATTGGTGACCCGCGTCGGTGGCAGCGGCACCTCCCGGCCGGTCCGTGCCGACAGCGAGGGCCGGTTTCCCTGGTCGAGCACCGTGACGACGACCGCACCGGCAGTGCCGAGCAGCACGGGCGCGACCAGCGCCAGCGCGGTCACCCGCCGGGCGCTGACGGAATACGGGCGCCGCAGGACGAACAGCGTGGCCGACAGCGCGGCGTAAGCCAGCCCTGCGACTGTCCCCAGTGGACCGGTCAACGCGACGTACGCCTGGCCCACACCGAGCAGCACCAGCCCCGGCACCAGCGCGGCCGGGGTCCAGCGCAGCAGTTCGACGGCCAGCACCGCGGTGAGCAGCACCGCGAGCGGCACGAACAGCAGCAGTTCCGCGTCCGGCCTCGCGGGCCAGGTCGACTGCAAGGTGAGCTGCCACGAATGGACCGCGCCCCCCGCGAGCGCCCGCCACGTCTCACCGGTCGGCAGGCCCGTTTCCGTCGTGTCCCGCAGTTCGGTCTCGATGACCGCGACCAGCCCGGCGACGAGGGCGAGCAGCGGCCGCCACGGCCTGAGCACGGGCAGCCGCGCGCAGACCTCGGCCACGAGCACGCTCGAAAGCAGTACCGCCGCGATCGGCACCAGCAGCGGGACGAACCCGAACACCGGCGCGAAGAGCAGGCCGGACACGGCCGCGGTGAGCAGTACGCACCAGACGGCCAGACGGGACCTCATGCGATCGCCTCGGTGTCGAATCCCTTGTGCCACAAGCTTTTCATCGCGGCATCACCGCGTTCCACCGGCGGACGGCGTCCACTGCGCCGGTCGCGGCGACGACCTTGGCGCCCGGCACCACCGGCACCGCTCCCCCGCCGAGGACGACCACGACGAGCGGGGAGTACCGCGAGCGAACCCCGGTCAGCGAAGCGAGATCGGCGGGCGGCAGACCGGCGGTGATGACGGCGAGCCCACCGCCCCCGGACCGCGAAAGCGAGCCGGGCACGAGAGCCTGTCCCGGGTCGCGGTGCGGATCGAGCACGGTCAGTTCGTCGAGCAGCAGCCGCACGGCCGACGGCCCGCCCGCGGTCGCGACGTCGAGGCCGCACGAGGTGACCAGACGACAGCGGTGGCCTGCCCCGGCGGCGGCCGCGACGAGCGACGCGGCGACGTCGACGGCCTCCTCGAAGAGCGCGTCGGGAAAGCGGGTGTCGAGCAGGACGGTGAACCTCGGCTGATCCGGATCGATGTACTCACGCACCATCAGCTGCCCGGTACGCGCCGTGGCTTTCCAGTGCAGGTGCCGCACTTCGTCCCCGACCGTGTATTCGCGCACCTCGCGCAGGTCGAAGGAACCGCGCAGCGCGTCGTTGGACGCCACGCCTTCGTGGTGGTGCCGTGGATGACCGCCCGCGAGCGCGCGGACCGGGTGCACGCGCGGGTGCACCCACAGGGTCGTGGTGTCGCCGGTGGTCACGTGAGCGCGGCCGAGCCCGAACGGGTCGACCCTGTCCAGCGTCAGCGGGCCGACCTGATGACGGCCGCGTCGTCCGGTCGGAAGGTCGTAGACCCGCTCGGTTTCCTTGTGGGGCAGCAAAGCGGGCACCGCCACCGCGTGGAACCCGCTCCCGATCCGGTCTCCCGCGGTGAACCCGGCCTGACGCCGGTTCGCGGTGCTGCGCACCCGCAGCTTCGCGAACGCGGCCCCGCCGCGCTCGACCCGTTCGGGATAGACCTCCCTGGTGACCCGCACCCGCGGCCGCCGCGCGGTGAGCGCGACGGCCGCGAGCAGGATTCCGCCGCAGAATCCCGCCAGTGCGAGAAAAAGGGGATAACCAGCCCACTGCCCGGCGGCGAACAGCACGGGCGTGGCCGCGAGGACCACCACGCCCCGCCGGGTGGGCCGCATCGCCGGGGTCATCAAGCCCCCGTGCGGGTCATCCCGGGTGCCGGCACGGCGGCGAGCACCTTGTCGATCACTTCCGCGGGCGAGACCTGGTTCAGCTCGGCCTCGGAGGTGAGGATGACGCGATGCCCGAGCACCGGATGCGCGATCTCCTTGACGTCGTCGGGAGTGACGAACGCGCGGCCACGCGTGGCCGCGACCGCCTGCGCCGCGCGGATCAGCGCGATGCTGCCGCGCGGGCTCGCGCCGTACCGGAGCGCGACGTGTTCCCGGGTCGCCGCGGCCAGTTTCGCCGCGTACTCGCAGATCGCGCGCTCGACGTGCGCGGCCCGCACCTGCGTCACGGCGCCCAGCAGGGTCGGGATGTCCACCACAGGCGAGAGTTCGTCCGGGTCGACCCCGGCGCAGTCGCTCATGATCACCATGACCTCCGCGGCCAGATCGGGATAGCCGACCTCCAGTCGCATGAGGAACCGGTCGAGCTGCGCCTCCGGCAGCCGGTAGGTGCCCTCCATCTCGATCGGGTTCTGCGTCGCCACCACGAGGAACGGGCGCGGCACCTGATGCCGCACGGCGTCGACGGTGACCGTCCGCTCGGCCATCACCTCCAGCAGCGCCGACTGCGTTTTCGGGGTACCACGGTTGATTTCGTCGGCGAGCACGACGTTGGCGAACACCCCGCCGGGGTGGAACTGGAACCGCTCGGCGTGCTGGTGGTAGACCGGGACGCCGGTGATGTCGCCGGGCAGCAGATCGGGGGTGAACTGGATGCGGTTCCAGTTCCCGCCGACACTGCGCGCGAGACAGCGGGCCAGCGTCGTCTTGCCGAGACCGGGGACGTCCTCGACGAGGAGGTGTCCTTCGGCGAGCAGCGCGGCGATCGCGAGGCGCACCAGGTCGGGC
Organism: Amycolatopsis sp. NPDC058986; assembly: GCF_042741125.1. NCBI lineage: Bacteria > Bacillati > Actinomycetota > Actinomycetes > Pseudonocardiales > Pseudonocardiaceae > Amycolatopsis > Amycolatopsis sp. NPDC058986. The sequence goes on from NZ_JBHYJW010000078.1 coordinate 9,746, forward strand.
TTGCCGCGGACGACGGTCTGCACATTCGCCGCGATCCGCTCGTAGACCTCGTGCGCCGGTATCGCGGGCGCTCGGTTCATCGTTTCTCCCACTTGATTTTGTTGGATGTAGCGAGGGCCCTGCCGTTGGCGTCGAGCACGGTGATCCAGACAGTTTGGCCTGGTACGTCATAGTTGACCTTGTTGTAATTCACCGAACCGTTGGCGTCGGTCGGAGTGGTGTCCTCCTCGTGGACCTTGGGATTGCTGTCAGAACTCAACCTGAGCGTGTATCTGGTATTCGGCGCAAAGCCTTTCAAGGACGCGTTGATCCAGTAGCAGTTCGGCCTCTTGCAGTTGTCGCTAGACCCAGGCGCGCCTTGGCTGATGGTGATGGTCCCCTGCGCCGCGATCTGGATCGTCTTCGACGAGGAAGCGCCGTTCAGCGTTTGCCCGTCGGCGGTTTTCGTGACCGCGTAAACGGTGAAGGTGACCGATCCGCTCAGCCCGCCGTACGTCATGCTGGTCCCGTTGGTGGTCTGCGAGCCCTTCCCTGTCGCGCTGATGACGTAGTGCACGAGCGTGCCGCCGTTCATCGCGGGCGCTCCCCAGCTGACGACCGCTCCAGTTCCCTGGGGCCTCGCGGTGAGGTTGGGCGGCGCGCCCGCGGCGGCCACCGGGGTCACCGTGGCCGACGCACCCGGTCCGGTGCCCGCCTTGTTCACCGCCGTCACCGTCATCGTGTAGCGGGTTCCGTTGGCCAGACCGGAAATGTTCGCGCTGCGCGCGTCGCCGCCGACGGTCTGGGATCCGCCCGCCCAGCTGATCCGGTAGGAGGTGATCGGCGCGCGGTTGTCCGGCGCCGCGCCCCACGACACCGTCGCCGAGCCGCTGCCAGCGGTGGCCGACACCGACGACGGGGCGCCGGGTGGGCTCGCGGGCGCGGTCGGCTGGGTTTTCGGCGGTTCGGCCGCGGGCGGCGCGGGCTTCGGCGGGACCGGGTTCTGGGGCTCTTGCCTGCCAGGGGGTCCCTGCCGGTCTCCCGCTCCCGGCCCCGGCCGCTGCTGGCCCTGCCCACCCGGTGGCGCGACCGGCCCGTCCGTGCCACCACGGCGCTGTTCCACCGGCGGTACCACGCTTCCGTCGGGCGGATTCTGCGGTTTCGGCACGTCGCCCGTGCGGTCGCCGCCGATCGGGACGTCGACGATCTTGCCGTCGTGATCGACGACGAGCACGTGCGCGCCCTCGGCGCCGTCGACGTAGACGCGGCCGTCCTCGCCCCGGCTGACGCGCGGAATCCCGGACTCCGGCGGGATCGGCTGCGAGCCGACCTTCCTGCCGGTGGCGTCGTAGGTCAGCAACGTGCCGGACTTCTTGTCGACCAGCGCGACGACACGACCGGTCGACACCGGGTCGCTGTAGTCGCCCTCCGGCAGTTCGACGATCACCGGCTTCTCGCCCCGATGCGTGGTGTCGACGAAGTACAGGCGGTTGCTCTGCCGGTCCAGGATCGCGACGCGGCCGGACACGTCGTTGGCCGCCGGGTTCGCCTGTCGCGAGGGCGTGACACCCAACGGCAGCGGGGCGCCGAGGCCCGCCGCGCCGACCGGCCGGAGTTCGGCCGCGGTGGTGTCGACGAACCACGGCTGGTCGGCGACGAGCGTCAGCGCGCCGGTGTGGCCGGCCGGGACGGACACCGGGCAGGCCGAAAGCTGGTCGGCGCCGCTGACCAGATCGCAGAGCAGGGCCGAAGTCTTGCGGAACAGCCACAGCGTCCCGTTGCTGGTGGCGACCGGATCGCCCACCGGACCGCCCGCGGACATCGACGCGGGCGGATGGCCGAGCCGCACCACGCGCCCGGCCTCACGATAGACGAGGTACGGACCGCCCGCGGTTTCCACTCCGACCGCGACCTCGCCCGTCGGCGGCACGATCGACGGCTCCACGGCGAGGTTCGACTTGCCGAACTCGGTGATCCGGCCCTGGCCGACGACGTAACCGCTGCTGTCCCCCTGCACCACCTGACTGCCCGGATCGCCGGGCACCGGGGTCTGCGCGTCGACGCTGCTGGTCGCGCCGTCGACGTGGAACACCGCGCGGGCGGCGAGGTTGTAGACCCAGTGCCCGACCGGCAGGAACTGCATCCCGCCCAGCGGCTTGGCGGCCCCGGTGAGCGCGACGGTCACCGTCGCGCCGCAGGTCACGGCGATCAGCACCACCGGCACGCGGCGGCGCCAGGCGCGGCCGCCCGCAGTCATCCCCTTCACCAGGCGGACCCTAGGCCCGGCCGCCGGGAGGGGTCCCGAACGCGTTTCGCGATCCCGGCCGGGAAAGCCGAAAACGGCCTTGGCGCGGGGATTTCCGCCTTAGGATCCGGCCATGACGATTCGCCGGACGTTGCGGAAGACCATGGCCCTCACCGCGGCCCTCGCCATCACCCTCACCGGTGTGGGGACGGCTCAAGCGGAGGAAAACCCGCCGGTCTCCGACAGACAGTTGCTGTTCTTCAACCACGCCTACGGGGTGTTCGACCGGGAGACCGCCGACGCCATCGAACATTCCACCTACCTGCGGGACTTCGCCAGCTTCCAGGTCCGCACCACGACCGGGACGGGCGGGCAGAAATGGACCGGCCGCTACCTGATGGGCCGCGAGACCTACCTCGAGCTGTTCGGCGTCGGCGACATCGACGGCCAGAGCGGCGCCCTCGGTTCCGCCGGGATGGGGACCTCGGTCGAGCGGGCAGGGGACCTCGCGAAGGTGACCGAGCGGCTCAAGGACGAGGGGGTCGCCAACCCGATCAAGTTCCTGCAGACAAGGGACTTCGGCGACGGTGTCCCGGTGCCGTGGTTCGACGCCGTCCTCACCAGCGAGCAGTACGACGCCTTCGACACCTGGGGCATGGAGTACCGGCCGGAGTACTTCGCCGATCCGCGCGGCAAGACCGAACCGGCGCGCTTCCCCGGTGACGTCGGCCGGGAACGCTACCTGAACAACGACTACCGCGACCACCAGATGCGGGACGTGGCGGGCATCCACCTCGCGGTCACCGAACGGGACCTCGCCAACACGGTTCCGCTGTTGAAGGCGGGCGGGTTCGTCGTCCGGACCGTCCCGGGTGGTGTCGTGGCGCTGCGGGGCGGCACGACGATCCGGTTCGACACCGTCCCCCGCCCCCAGGCGGGGCTGCGGCAGATCGACCTGACGCTCAACCGGCCCGTGGCGGACCGGCACGAGGAACGGATCGGCCGGTCCACCCTCGTCGTCGGCCCCGGCCCCCGCGCCGTGTGGACTTTCCCGACGAACGGCTGACGGCGGGCCCGGACGTCAGAACACCGAAACGACCCCGGCGCGCCCGCCCCGGGCCACCGCGCTCACCCCCCCGGGCCGCCGGACCCGCCGCACGGCCGGCCCGCACCAGCGGATCACGGACCGTCTGCCGCCCGAAGTGACACGGCGACGCCAGCCGGTCAGGCTTTCCCGATACTTTCCGTAGTTGTACCCGTTCAGCGAATAGCCCGCGTGGCGAGTCCGCTGGCACGCTGAGGTTTCGTGCCACTCCCGTGAAAAGGAGAGCTCCGGTGCCCCAGCCTCTCGCGCTGAACCCGAACGGCCACGACATCCACGCCGAGAACCAGCGGCTGCGCGAACACGGTCCCCTCGCCAGGGTGGAACTGCCGGGCGGGGTGACGGCGTGGTCGGTGACGAACTACGAACTGCTGCGCGGCCTGCTCAACGATCCTCGCGTGTCCAAGGACGCACGACAGCACTGGCCCGCGCTGGCCGACGTCGGCCAGGACTGGCCGTTGCTCGTGTGGGTCTCGGTACGGAACATGTTCACCGCCTACGGCGCCGACCACAAACGGCTGCGTTCGCTCGTGACACAAGCATTCACCGCGCGCCGGATCGCCACGCTGCGGCCCGCGATCACCGAGATCGTCACCGACCGGCTGGCCGCGATCGCGGCCCTGCCCGCGGGTGAACCCGTCGACCTGCGCGAGAATTTCGCCTACCCGGTGCCCATCGAGGTGATCTGCCGGCTGTTCGGGGTGCCGGACTCGGCACGCACCGGACTGCGCCACGCCGTCGACCTCTTCTTCCGGACCACGGCAAGCCAGGAGGCGGTACTGGCGGCGTACCAGGACATCCACACGATCATCAGCGAACTCGTCGAGGCCAAGCGCGCGACCCCCGGCGAGGATCTCACCACCGCGCTCATCGCCGCGCACAACCAGGACGACGGCGCCCGGCTGGACGAGACCGAACTGATCGACACCCTGATCCTGTTCATCTCGGCCGGTCACGAAACCACCGTGAACCTCCTCGACCAGGCCATCACCGCCCTGCTCACCCATCCCGGCCAGCTCGCCCTGCTCCGCACCGGGCAGATCGGCTGGCCGGACGCGATCGAAGAAACGTTGCGCTGGCAGGCGCCTGTCGCACACCTGCCGCTGCGGTACGCCGTCGAGGACATCGACGTCGCAGGCGTCGTCATCCGGCAGGGCGAGGCGATTCTGGCGGGCTACGCCGCCGCCGGCCGGGATCCGGCGCTGCACGGGCAGAACGCCGACGAGTTCGACGTCGGCCGGGCGGACAAAACGCACGTCGCGTTCGGCTACGGCGTGCACTACTGCATCGGCGCGCCCCTCGCCCGGCTGGAGGCGGCGATCGCCCTGCCGGCACTGTTCGAGCGGTTCCCGGACATGACCTTCGCGGTCGCTCCGGGCGAACTGCGGCACCTGGACTCGTTCATCTCCAACGGACATCGAGCATTGCCCGTTCTGCTGAACGGCCACCACCCGCCCACCGCACCGTGAGCGTCAGCTCGCGTTCGCCGTGAGCGCGGTGATCATGAGCTGGGCGATGTCCTCACCCTTCGCGCCGGAGAGCATCTCCTCGAACTCGGCGCCCTGAGTGGCGATTTCGGTGCTGCGAGGGAACAGGCCCCGCTCGTACTCGGTGAGCGCGGCCTCGACGTCGCCGGGGTGTGCGGCGAGGGCCTGCCCGAGTTCGGCGCCGTCGAGCATGGCCAGGTTGGCGCCTTCGCCGTTCGGGGCGGTGAGGTGGGCGGCGTCGCCGACCAGGGTCACGCCAGGCACCCGCTCCCATCGGTGCTCGATCGGCAGCGTGTAGTGCGGGCGCAGGATCGGCGCGGTGTCACCGTCGGTGATCAGCGCGGTGAGTTCCGGGGCCCAGCCCTCGAACTCCCGCGCGACCCGTGCGGCGGACGCGGCGGGATCGGTGAAATCGATGGCGGCGAACCACTCCTGCGGCCTGACGAGCGTCACGTAGGTGTGCACGGTTTCGCCCTTTTCCCGGTGCGCCTGGATTCCCTTGCCCGGCGCGGGCGAGCCCATCGACCCGCCACCGACCGCTTTCGCGGTGGCCGGGTGCCGGGTGTCCACTTCGTACAGATAGGTCTCGACGAACGATGTGCCGGTGTATTCGGGTGTCGCGCCGGACAGCAGCGGCCGGACCTTCGACCACGCGCCGTCCGCGCCGACCAGCAGACTCGTGACAATGGTTGTGCCATCAGCGAAACTCACCTCGTGACGGCCCCCATCGAGGGCGCGGACGCCGTCGACCTTGTGTCCCCAATGGACAGTCCCCGCGGGAAGTGAGTCGAGCAGCAGCTGCCGCAGTTCGCCGCGCTGCACCTCGGGACGTCCACCCGTGCCGTCGTCGGCCTTGTCGAACAGGACGGTCCCGTCCCGATCGAGGATCCGCAGTTGCTGACGGCCCTCCAGGATCAGGGCACGGAACTCGTCCGTCAGCCCCGCGGCCTCGACGGCGATTTGGCCGTTGTAGTCGTGGATGTCGAGCATCCCGCCCTGCGCCCGCGCGGTCGGTGAGGGCTCCGCCTCGTGGACCGTCGCCGGGATTCCGTTGACGCGCAGGACGCGGGCGAGCGTGAGACCGCCGAGTCCGGCGCCGACGATCGTGACAGGCTCCTGTGCCATGCCGCTTTCCTCTCCGTGCTGTTTCACTGCGACACGGAAAGACTGACGCGGGTCGCTGGCATGAGACGCACACAGCGCTGGCACTGGCCTGATACCTGGTATCAGGGAAGCGGACGAGCTTTCAGCCACAGGAACAACGGGAACCTGGCCCAGTGTTCGAGGTGCTGCCGCCCATCCCGGATGTCCGCGGCGGGCTCTTTGACCGAAGTGATCGCGAGACCGGCGGACTCCAGCGCACCGGCATAGGCTTCGAGCGGCTGCGCCCAGCCGGCGAACTTCATGGTCAGCCCGCGGTCCTCGACCTTCGTCTCGAAGCGGCGCCGATCGAAGTACGTCACCTGATCCTTGACGAGTTCGAGGTCCGCCAACGGATGCACGACGGAGACGAACAGCGTGCCGTCCTCGCGTAGCACCCGTTTCATTTCCTTGACCGCGGCGGGAACGTCCGCCACGTCCATCAGCATGTTGTAGGACACGACCAGCGCGAAACGCCCGTCCTCGAACGGCAGCTCACCGGCGGACGCGACGACGTAGTCCTGAGCGGACCGCGCCTCTTCCGCGGCGCTGAGCAGTTCGGCGACCGGATCGACCGCCGTCACCGTGTAACCGCGGGAAGTCAGCACGCGGGAAACCCGCCCCTCACCGCAGCCGACGTCGAGCGCGTCACCGCTGCCCGTGCCGAGGTACTCCGTCAGCGCGTCGCGATAGGCCCAGAAGGCGTCGTGGTCCGGCTCCCGCGCCCATGCCACCCATTCCGCGGCGACGCGAGACCAATGTTCCTTCTCCGCCAACATTTTCTCCACGAAGGTCTCCTCGGTCGCTACCAGGGAAGCGGCGTCTCGGCGACCAGGTCCTCCGGGGCGGACAGCCGCCAGGCCTCGTAGACCAGCTCGGACAGTTCGTCGATCTCGATCCCGGCGAGGTGGACGACCACCCAGCCGAACCCGCCCGCGGTGAACTGCTCCTCGAAGACGTCCGGCCGCTCGGACACCAACGCCCGTTGTTCGGAAATCGTCTGTTTCAGGCCGACGGTCTCCGTCCGCGGCCAGTAGTACCCGAACCGCTTGCCGCGCACGCTGAACGACGTGTAGTCGCGGCCCTTCCCCCGCTCCACATCGGCCAGCGCGTCCACCAGCCGCTGGAACTCGCCACTTCGCACGCTCACCGGAACCCCCAAATCGACGCGTCCCAGCGTAGCGCCGTCAAAATCGGTGGACGGCGCGGGCGGGCGCGGCGAGGGTGGACGACATGAAGCAGGAGGAGATCTGGGACGCCGGCACCGCGCGACGCTACGACACCCCGGGCACCGGGATGTTCGCGCCCGAGGTACTGGGGCCGACCGTGGACCGCCTCGCCGCACTCGCGGGTGACGGCCCCGCGCTCGAATTCGCCATCGGCACCGGCCGGGTCGCCGTCCCGCTCGCCGCGCGCGGAGTGTCCGTCACCGGTATCGAACTGTCCCGGGCGATGCTCGACCAGCTCCGCACCAAGGCGGACGAGAAGACGATCCCGGTGATCGTCGGGGACATGGCCACAGCCACCGCCGCGGGCAAGTACACGCTCGTCTACCTGGTCTACAACACGATCTCCAACCTGCTCACCCAGGCCGAGCAGGTCGCCTGTTTCCGCAACGCCGCGCGCCATCTCGTGCCGGGCGGCCGGTTCGTGATCGAACTCGGCGTCCCCGACCTGCGGAAGCTCCCGCCGGGCCAGGACGCCGTGGTCTTCCACTCCGAACCCGGCTACCTCGGCGTGGACACCTACGACGTGCTGCACCAGCATCTCGTCTCGCACCACGTCGAATTCGGCGAGGGCGGGCAAGCCCGGCTGGGCCGCAGCCCGCACCGCTACATCTGGCCCGCCGAACTCGATCTCATGGGGCAGCTGGCCGGTTTCGAGCTGGAGAGCAGGCACGCGGACTGGTCCGGGGTGGAATTCACCGGCGACTCCCCATCCCACGTCTCCGTCTACCGCGTGCCCGCCTAAGCCGGTTGTCCTGCCGTGGTGGCGCGGATGATCGCGGAGTGCAGCTTGTCGCCGACGGCGTGGGTGACCCGGATGTCGATCCCGACCAACCCGGCGGCGCGTAGCAGGGTGCGATAGCCGGTGGCGGTGAGGGCTCCGGCGAGGCATTCGACGGCGTCGGCGCGACGGGCGCGTTCGGTGTCGGTGAGGGTGTCGTCGGCGATGATGTCGGTGATGCCGAGCCGTCCGCCGGGGCGTAGGACGCGGGCGATTTCGGCGAAGACGGCGGGCTTGTCGGCCGACAACGCGATGACGCAGTTGGAGATCACCACGTCGACGGAGTGGTCCGGGAGCGGGATGTTCTCGATGGCACCCTTGCGAAACTCGACGTTGGCGATACCCGCTTCGGCGGCGTGGCGACGAGCGAGGGTGAGCATCTCGTCGGTCATGTCGAGCCCGATGGCCCGCCCAGTCGGCCCGACGCGGCGCGCCGAGAGCAGAACGTCGAGCCCGCCACCGGACCCGAGGTCGAGCACGGTGTCGCCGGGGCGGAGGTCGGCGACGGCGAGCGGGTTGCCACACCCGAGACTGGCCGCCACCGCGTTCTCCGGCACCGCGTCGGCGTCCTCGGCGTAGTGGACCGCGCCGAGCTGGTCGGCGTCGTGCGGGTCGGTGATGAGGCCGGTGCCCTCGCCCGCGAGCGCGTGCCGCGCGGCGGTGGCGTAGCGGTCGCGGACGGCGTCTTGGTGCTCCTGATGTCCGGTCATGACGCGGCCTCGCAGGCCACATCGGTGAAGGCGACGGCCTGGCGGCCCATGACGACGTCCGCCGCGGTGGGGAAACAGGACAAGCAGCGCTGGTTGACCCGATACAACCGCGCGGTACCGCGGGCTTCGGCGAGCACGAACCGCGCCTCGGTGAGGATCTTCAGATGCGCCGACACCGTGGACTGCCCGACGGCGACCTGCTCGACCACCTCCCCGACCGTCATCGGAGCCTTGGTGGCGGCCAGGAGATTGAGGATCTGCACCCTCGTCGGGTCCGCGAGTGCGCGGAACCACCCGGCGTAGGTCTCGGCGGTGGCACGGTCCAGCATGCTCTCTCCTTTCATCGTCTATCGACGATAGACGATGAAAGGAGAGAGCGGAAGAAGGTCAGGCGGGAACGAGTTCGGCAAGCAGGGCCCGGACACGGCGGTCGATTTCGTCCCGGATGGGGCGGACGGCGTCGATGGTCTTTCCGGCGGGGTCGTCGAGTTGCCAGTCGAGGTAGCGCTTGCCGGGGAAGACGGGGCAGGCGTCGCCGCAGCCCATGGTGATCACGACGTCGGCGGCCTCGACCGCCTCGGTGGTCAGGGGTTTGGGGAATTCCCGGGTCAGGTCGACACCGAGTTCGTCCATCACCGCCACGACGGCGGGGTTGATGGTGTCGGCGGGCGCGGATCCGGCGGAGCGGACCACAACCTTGCCGCCCCCGTGATGGTGCAGCAGGGCGGCGGCCATCTGGGAGCGTCCGGCGTTGTGGACGCAGACGAACAGCACTTCCGGGGTTTTCACGCGGGAACCTCCGTGGCAGGAGTGAAGCGCCGTCGCAGGGCAAGGGAGACGTAGACGAGTGTGACGAGGACGGGGACCTCGATGAGCGGGCCGACGACCCCGGCCAGCGCTTGGCCGCTGGCGGCACCGAAGGTGGCGATCGCGACGGCGATGGCGAGCTCGAAGTTGTTGCCCGCAGCGGTGAACGCCAGCGTCGTCGTCCGCTCGTACGACAACCCGATCGCCTTGCCCAGTGCGTACGATCCGGCCCACATCAGTCCGAAGTAGACCAACAGCGGCAGCGCGATCCGCGCGACGTCCAGTGGCCGTCCGGTGATCTGATCCCCTTGCAGGGCAAAGAGAATCACGATGGTGAACAGCAGTCCGTAGAGCGCGACCGGCCCGACCTTCGGCAGGAACCGGGTCTCGTACCAGGCACGGCCCTTGCCGCGTTCGCCGAGACGGCGGGACAGGTAGCCCGCGGCCAGCGGGATACCGAGGAAGATCAGCACACTCTTGGCGATCTGCCACCCGGACACGGCGAGGCCGGTTTGTTCGAGACCGAGCCAGCCGGGCAGCACCGCGAGGTAGAACCAGCCGAGTACGCCGAACATGATCACCTGGAACACCGAGTTCAGCGCCACCAGCACGGCGGCGGCCTCGCGGTCGCCGCAGGCCAGGTCGTTCCAGATGATCACCATCGCGATGCAGCGCGCGAGCCCGACGATGATCAGCCCGGTCCGGTACTCGGGCAGATCGGGCAGCAGCAGCCACGCGAGCGCGAACATCAGTGCCGGGCCGATCAGCCAGTTCAGCAGCAGCGACGGCCACAGCAGGCGCCGGTCGGCGGTCACTGTACCGAGCCGGTCGTAGCGGACCTTCGCCAGCACCGGGTACATCATCACCAGCAACCCGAGCGCGATCGGCAGCGAGATCCCGTCCACCGACACCGCGTTCAGCACCCCGCCGAGGCCGGGGATCCACCGTCCGGCCAGCAATCCGGCCACCATCGCCACGGCGATCCACACCGGTAGAAGCCGGTCCACTGTGGACAGCTTGCCCGCCACTGCCGACGCCTGGCTGTTCTCGGTGGTGGTCACGCCGACACCACCTCGGCCGCGTCCCCTGGCACCAGCACGGCCGAAAGGCGGGCCAGGACCTCCGGGTGCACGCGGTAGTAAACCCAGGTGCCGCGCCGCTCGCCGTCGATCAGCCCGGACTCGCGCAGCACCTTCAGATGATGGGAGATCGTCGGGCCGGTCAGCTCGAACGCGTCGGTCAGGTCGCACACGCAGGCTTCCCCGCCCGCGTGCGAAGCGATCAGCGACAGCAACCGCAGGCGGACCGGGTCGGCCATCGCCTTGAACAGCCTCGCCAGCTCCACCGACTGCTCCTCGGACAGCGGATCACGCGCCAGCGGGGAGCAGCAGGCGTCCATCGCGGCGATCGGCAGTTGCTTCGACATGCCTCTATCTTGACAGACATCTACATAGACAGCAATCTAAGTCGCATCCTGTTTCGACAATCATCTATCCAAGGAGGATGGGATGTCCCGGGTACAGCTCGCCCTGCGCGTCGGCGACTTGGAAGGCTCGATCGCCTTCTACACCAAGCTTTTCGGCACCGAGCCCGCGAAACGGCGCCCCGGCTACGCCAACTTCGCCATCACCGAGCCCGCACTCAAGCTCGTGTTACTGGAAGGCGAGCCCGGCCAGGCCACCGTCATGGACCACCTCGGCGTCGAAGTCGAATCCATCGACGAGGTCAACGCCGCCAGCCGGCGCCTCACCGGCGAAGGACTCGACACCCTCACCGAAGACGACACCACCTGCTGCTACGCCGTGCAGGACAAGGTCTGGGTCCACGGCCCCGGCCAGGAACCCTGGGAGGTCTACACCGTCAAAGCCGACTCGGCCAGCTTCGGTACCGACAGCACCGCGGCCGCCACCCCGGCCACCTGCTGTCAGCCCGCAGGCTGCGGCGCCTGAACGAGCGCGTTCGCTTCCGAGAGTCGCGGGAGATGAACACGCTGTAACCAAGGTGGACTGGCGGCGGGGGTGATCCCGTACGCTTCCCCGAGGCCGCCACCGGGTCCGGCGGCCCACACGAAGAAGCGGCCTCTCGCAAGGTCCTGAGCCAAGGCGAGAGGCCGCTTCTGCGTGTTCGAATCCTTTTAGGACTGTCAGAAATCTTCCGTCTTCACGACAGTCAGCAATCCGTTCCAGCCGGAGGCATCGACCGCGAGCACAGGGCTCCGGTCCCCCAGCTTCGAGTCACGAACAGCCATCCCGTCGCCAGGAAGGCCTGCCACCTCGACACACTCACCGTGGCCGTTGCTGTAGCTGCTCTTTCGCCAATGCAGCCCGGCGAAATCTGGGGCGAACATAGTCGCTACTCCTCGCTCTCACGCGCCCGCCTGGCTCGGATCTCCTTGATCCGCTCGACGGTCGCTTCCGGGTCCAGCGCGTCTGTCACCAAGCGCTTGAAGTTCACGATATACGCCTCGGCCTCGGATTCCGCCTCGATATAGAGACCCTCACTCAGGTTGTCCAGGTAGACGGCGGCCACATCGCCGTGGCCGAACTCGATCAAGTGGTACGCCGAGCCGAAACCCGGAAATTCGCCCGTCTCCCTGCCGATGAGCTTCTTGGGGATGAGCTGAAGCTTGACCGTGGGCAGCGCCGCCATGGCGACCAGGTGGTCGAGCTGCCGCAGCATAGTGTCCAAGCCGCCGACATACTGCTCCAGCGCGGACTCGTGCATCAATGCGTGCAGCTCCAACGGATTGCCCTTGTCCGTGAGCCTCGCCTGCCGCCGCTGGCGAACCTTGCTGCGCTCGTCGACCAATGCCTCATTCGGCTCCGACATCCACGAACGAACCAGCGCAGTGGAGTAGTCGGCGGTCTGCAACAAACCCGGCACCAAGGTCATCTGCATGTTACTGACCTTGGATGCCTCGGCTTCCGTCTCGACGAAGTCAGTCATGTCTCCACCGAGTGCATCGCCGCTATACGACGTCCACCAGGCCGACCCTTCATCGCCTTTGCGGGCGTACGCGACGACGCGGTCTCGTTCGGCCTCGTCCACGCGCAGCAGAGTGGCGATCGCGATGATCTCGGCCACCGGCGCGGGTTTCTTCGCCGTGAGGAACAGGTTCAGCTTGGCGGGCGACCAGCCCAGCAGCTTCGCGAGCGCGGCCTGGTTCGTCTTCGGGGTGGCGTTGGCCAGCCAGCCTCGCAGGTAGCGCGCGACGCGGCGCTGTCGCACGTTGAGCTTCGACTCGCCGGACCTGTCGTCCACCTTGACCTCCCTGTTCGAGCCGAGCGACCGCCTCATCCGTCCGGGTGAAGTCGCGCGGCTCGCTAAATATTTAGCGCCATCCTATGTAAATATTCACGCACAGGATACCTCAATACGCCCGGCGAGCCTAACGGTCCGTGCCCGCCACACTTCGGAGAGGTACGTCCAGAAGGGAGGCCCCCGTGGTCGCGTTGCCATCCGGCGCCCTGCCAGCGGGCACGACGTCGATCCCGTGCGACAACGCGATGGGCAAGCCGGGCTCGATCAAGATCTTCACCGAGCACACCCAAGTGCTCCTGATCGCTCCGCCCGGCGAAACAGCACAGCTCACGGCCCAGACGGCGCGCACCGTCGCGCACGCGCTCATGCGCCACGCCGGTCACGCGGACGGCGTCACCTGGCGGACGAGTCGCGGGAATCGCTCAGCACACCAGAACGCAAAGGAGAGTTGACATGTGGCTTACTCGGGGAATCGCGGTCACTTCGTGGGTCAACCTGGATTCGTCCTGCGAAATCACGCCGAAAGTGTTCGGGGACGAACTTCAGGTCGAATTCGGTTCGCGGGCCGCCTCGCTGGGCCTGCACATCACGGAAGACATGGTGGACAAGCTCCTGACCGTCTTCACCGACGCCAAGACCCGCTTCCGCGAACTGGACGAGGAAACCGACAACGAACCGCAGAACGTGGGGTGACGGCAGCACCGATGTTCTCGTGAGCGAAACCGTGGTCACGTTAGAAGTCTGGTACAACCAGGAGCCGGACAACGACTACAGCGAGGGCGAGCCAGCGATCCTCGTCACCACTCCCGAAGAGCTGGACGCACTTATCGCGCGGGTACAAACCGACACCAAAGACGTTGCTGTGCCGTCAATGGTGGAGTGCTCTGTCGCCGGGGACCCGAAACAAGGTGTGTTCGACATGGGTGTCGGCGTGGAGAAGAGCTTTGTCATCTTCATGGCGCCGGACGCAGTACGAACACAAGGTGGCAGCACGCCTGGCGAGTACGTCGCCTATGACTACATGGCGCACGTACGGGAAATCCCGGCCGACTGTGAAGTGCCGATGGACGAGGTACGGAGGGTGGCGGGGGAATTCCTGAGCACCGGAAAGGTGCCAGCAGGCCTGACGCCCACCGCGCCAGCGCCGGAAAACTGACCGGCGGGCCGCCGAACCGCGCGAGATGCCCGAATGCCGTTAAGGCCACCTTACGGGCGTCTGACGCCCGTAAGG
>NZ_JBHYJW010000078.1:23724-35904 GCF_042741125.1 Amycolatopsis sp. NPDC058986
CTCCCCCCTCCACCCCCCGGCCCCCCTCCCCCACCACCGCCCCCCCCCCCCCCACGACGCAAGCTAGACGGTGAAGCCGAGGGCGCGCAGTTGTTCGCGGCCGTCCTCGGTGATCTTCTCCGGGCCCCACGGCGGCATCCAGACCCAGTTGATCCGGAAGTCGCTGACCAGCCCGCCGGACGTCAGCGCCGAGGCGGTCTGGTCCTCGATGACGTCGGTCAGCGGGCAGGCCGCCGAGGTCAGCGTCATGTCGATGGTCGCGGTGTTGTCGGTCTCGACCCGGATGTCGTAGACGAGGCCGAGGTCGACGACGTTGATGCCCAGCTCGGGGTCGACGACGTCCCGCATCGCCTCCTCGACGTCCTCGACCTTGGCGACGTCGGCGGCGGGGGCCGCCTGCTCCGGCAGATCGGCGGCGGTGCGGCCCTCGCGGTGTTCGGGGGTCTCGGTGACCGTGGTGGTCGTCTCGGGGGTCTGGGGGTCGCCCCCAGAAGGTACAGCAGTCGTCATGCCGTTTCAGCTCCACTGGTGGTTCGGGCTACCGCGTCCTTGAAGGCCATCCAGCCGAGCAACGCGCATTTGACCCGCGCCGGATACTTCGCGACACCCGCGAAGGCGACGCCGTCCTCCAGCACGTCCTCGTCCGGTTCGACCTTGCCCTTGCCCTGCATCAGTTCCACGAAGGCGTCCATGGTGGTGAACGCCTCCTCCACAGTGTGCCCCACGACGAGATCCGTCAACACCGAGGTCGAGGCCTGGCTGATCGAGCAGCCCTGGCCCTCGTAGGAGATGTCGGCGACCTTCCCGTCGTCGAGCTTGACGCGCAGCGTGACCTCGTCGCCGCAGGTCGGGTTGACCTGGAACGACTCGGCGTCGAACGGTTCGCGCAGGCCGCGCCCGTGCGGGTTCTTGTAGTGGTCCAGGATGATCTCCTGGTACATGCTCTCCAGGTTCATGGTCACGCGACCCCGAAGAACTTCTGCGCCTCGCGGACACCCGCCACCAGGGCGTCCACTTCGGACAGTGTGTTGTAGAGGTAGAACGAGGCACGCACGGTCGCCTGCGCCCCGCAGGCCCGGTGCAGCGGCCACGCGCAGTGGTGCCCGACCCGGACCGCGATGCCGAGGCTGTCCAGCACCTGACCGGCGTCGTGCGGGTGCACGCCGTCGATCTCGAACGCGATCGTGGCGCCGCGGCTCTCCAGATCCGCCGGCCCGACGATCCGCACGCCCGGGATCGCGCTCAGTCCGGCCAGCGCGCGCTCGGCGAGCACATGCTCGTGCGCCGCGACGCGGTCCATGCCGATCGCCGACAGATAGTCGACGGCCGCGCCGAGCCCGATGGCCTGCGAGGTCATCGGCACGCCGGCCTCGAACCGCTGCGGCGGCGGGGCGAACGTCGTGCCCTCCATCTTCACCAGCGCGATCATCGACCCGCCGGTGAGGAACGGCGGCATCGCGGCGAGCAGCTCCTGGCGTCCATAAAGGACTCCGATGCCGGACGGGCCGAGCATCTTGTGCCCGGAGAACACGGCGAAGTCGACGCCCAGCGCGTGAAAGTCCACGGGGAAGTGGGGCACCGACTGACAGGCGTCCAGCACGGTGAACGCGCCGACGGCCTTGGCCTTCTCCACGAGCAGCGAGACCGGGTTGACCGTACCGAGCACATTGGACTGGTGCGCGAACGCGACCACCTTGGTGCGCGGCGTGATCAGATCGTCCACATCGGACAGATCCAGCCTGCCCTCGGCGGTCACCTTGAACCACTTCAGCGTGGCCCCGGTCCGCTGGCAGAGCTGCTGCCACGGCACGAGGTTCGCGTGGTGTTCCATCTCGGTGATGACGATCTCGTCACCCGGGCCGACGACGAAGCGCGCGGCCTCGGGACCGGCCGTGGCGGCGTTGCCCATCGAGTAGGCGACGAGGTTGATGCCCTCGGTGGCGTTCTTGGTGAACACCAGTTCCTCCGGCTCCGCCCCGACGAACTCCGCGATCCGCGCGCGGGCGGATTCGTAGGCGTCGGTGGCTTCCTCGGAGAGCTGGTGCGCGCCGCGGTGCACGGCCGCGTTCGACGTCTCGACATAGTGCCGTTCGGCGTCGAGAACCTGTGTCGGCCGTTGCGAGGTCGCCCCGGAGTCCAGATACACCAACGGTTTCCCGTCACGCACGGTGCGCGACAGGATCGGGAAGTCGGCGCGCAGCGCCGTCACGTCCAAGGGGACAGAGCTGGCCGAGGTGGTGGTCATCGGCTCGACTCCTCTCGGTGTAGTCAGGGCTTCCGGGGCGAACGAAACGTCAGACGGCGGCTTCGGCCTTGCCGACGTACTTGACGTAGCCGTTCTCCTCCAGCTCGTCGGCCAGCTCCCTGCCACCCGACTCGACGATCTTGCCGCCGGCGAAGACGTGCACGAAGTCGGGGGTGATGTGCTTGAGGATGCGGGTGTAGTGCGTGATCAGCATGACGCCGACCTCGCTCGAAGCCTTGTAGTCGTTGACACCCTGCGAGACGACCCGCAGCGCGTCGACGTCGAGGCCCGAGTCGGTCTCGTCGAGGATCGCGAACTTCGGCTTGAGCAGCGCCAGCTGCAGGATCTCGTGGCGCTTCTTCTCACCGCCGGAGAAGCCCTCGTTGACCGAGCGCTCGGCGAACTCCTGCGAGATCTCGAGCTTGCCCATCTCCTCCTTGACCTCCTTGACCCAGTGGCGCAGCTTGGGGGCCTCGCCACGGACCGCGGTGGCCGCGGTGCGCAGGAAGTTGGACATGGACACGCCCGGCACCTCGACCGGGTACTGCATCGCGAGGAACAGGCCCGCGCGGGCGCGCTCGTCGACACTCATCTCCAGCACGTCCTCACCGTCGAGCAGGACCTGCCCGGAGGTGACCTCGTACTTGGGGTGCCCGGCGATCGCGTAGGACAGCGTCGACTTGCCCGAGCCGTTGGGGCCCATGATCGCGTGCGTCTCACCGGAGCGGATGGTCAGGTTGACGCCCTTGAGGATCTCCTTGGCACCCTCGTCGGTGGTCACCGACGCGTGCAGATCCTTGATTTCCAGCGTTGCCATTTCTTTCCTAAAAGTCTGTTGTGGACGGACGGGCGTCAGGCGCCGACTGCTTCGAGTTCGGCCTCGATCGCGGCTTCGAGGCGCTCGCGCACCTCGGGGACGTCGATCTTGACCAGGATCTCGTGGAAGAACCCGCGCACGACCAGCCGCCGCGCCGCCTCTTCCCCGATTCCGCGCGACTGCAGGTAGAACAACTGCTCGTCGTCGAACCTTCCCGTCGCGCTCGCGTGCCCGGCGCCCTCGATCTCGCCGGTCTCGATCTCCAGGTTCGGCACCGAGTCCGCGCGGGCCCCCGGCGTCAGCACCAGGTTGCGGTTGAGCTCGTAGGTGTCGGTCGCCTCGGCGGCCGCGCGGATGAGCACGTCCCCGATCCACACCGTGTGCGCGTCGTCGCCCTGCAGCGCGCCCTTGTACATCACGCGGGACTTGCAGTTGGCGACCGCGTGGTCCACGAACAGGCGGTGTTCCTGGTGCTGGCCCTTGTCCGCGAAGTACAGGCCGAGCATCTCGACGTCGCCGCCCTTGTCCGCGAAAGTCGCGGTGGGCGAGACCCGGACCAGGTCGCCGCCGAGGGTGATGACGATGTGCTTGAGCGTGGCGTCGCGGCCGAGCTTGAGGTGCTGTTCGGACACGTGCACCGCGTCGTCGGCCCAGTCCTGGACGCTGACCACGGTGATCTTCGCGCCGTCGCCGATCACGAACTCGACGTTGTCCGCGTAGGTGCCGGAGCCGACGTGGTCGAGCACGACGACGGCCTCGGCGAACGCCTCGGCGCGGACCTGCAGGTGCCCGTAGGCGACCTTGCCCTCGCCGGGGCCGTGGATCCGCAGCACGGACGGCTTCGACGCCTGCGTCTCCTTCGGCGCGGTGACGATCGTGGCCTTGGCGAAGGAGGAGTACGCCTGCGCGGCGATCCGGTCGCTCGGCACGCCGGCCTCGCCGAGCCTCGCGTCGTCACGGCCGGCGGTCTCGATCTTCAGCTCGGGCGCCGCTTCGACGTCCAGGGTGATCTCACCCGAGGCGGCCGCGCCGTCGTGCAGGCCGCGCAGCCGCTTCATCGGGGTGAAGCGCCAGTTCTCCTCACGACCGCCGGGAACCTCGAAGGCCTCGACGTCGTAGGAGGTGAACCGCTCCGCGCGGGAGGTCGCCGGGACGACGACCCCCTCACGCATCGCGGAGGAAACGTTGTTCTCGGTAACGGGCATGACTAGCCGACGGACCCTTCCATCTGGAGCTCGATCAGGCGGTTCAGCTCGAGCGCGTACTCCATCGGCAGCTCGCGCGCGATGGGCTCGACGAACCCGCGCACGATCATCGCCATGGCCTCGGCCTCGTCGAGACCGCGGGACATCAGGTAGAACAGCTGCTCTTCGCTGACCTTCGACACCGTCGCCTCGTGGCCCATCGACACCTCGTCGTTGCGGATGTCCACGTACGGGTAGGTGTCCGACCGCGAGATCGTGTCGACCAGCAGCGCGTCACAGACGACGCTGGACCGCGAGTGGTGGGCCCGCTTCGCGACCTTGACCAGGCCGCGGTAGGAGGTCCGGCCGCCGCCGCGTGCCACCGACTTCGACACGATGGTCGAGGAGGTGTACGGCGCGAGGTGCTCCATCTTCGCGCCCGCGTCCTGGTGCTGGCCCTCGCCCGCGAACGCGACCGACAGGACCTCGCCCTTGGCGTGCTCGCCCATGAGGAACACCGACGGGTACTTCATCGTCACCTTGGAACCGATGTTGCCGTCGATCCATTCCATGGTCGCGCCCTCTTCGCACTTGGCGCGCTTGGTGACCAGGTTGTAGACGTTGTTCGACCAGTTCTGGATGGTCGTGTAGCGGCAGCGGGCACCCTTCTTGACGATGATCTCCACGACCGCCGAGTGCAGCGAGTCGGACTGGTAGATCGGCGCCGTGCAGCCCTCGACGTAGTGCACGTAGGCGTCTTCGTCGACGATGATCAGGGTCCGCTCGAACTGGCCCATGTTCTCGGTGTTGATCCGGAAGTAGGCCTGCAGCGGGATCTCCACGTGCACGCCTTTCGGCACGTAGATGAACGAGCCGCCGGACCACACCGCGGTGTTCAGCGCGGAGAACTTGTTGTCACCGGCCGGGATCACGGAGCCGAAGTACTCCTGGAAGATCTCCGGGTGCTCCTTGAGCGCGGTGTCGGTGTCCAGGAACAGCACGCCCTGCTCCTCCAGGTCCTCGCGGATCTGGTGGTAGACGACCTCGGACTCGTACTGCGCCGCGACACCGGCGACGAGGCGCTGCTTCTCCGCCTCGGGGATGCCGAGCTTGTCGTAGGTGTTCTTGATGTCCTCGGGCAGGTCGTCCCAGGAGGTCGCCTGCTTCTCCGTGGACCGCACGAAGTACTTGATGTTGTCGAAGTCGATCCCGGAGAGGTCCGCGCCCCAGTTGGGCATGGGCTTCTTCTCGAAGAGCTTGAGCGCCTTCAGTCGCGCTTCGCGCATCCACTCCGGCTCGGACTTCTTCGAGGAGATGTCGGTGACGACGTCCTCGTTCAGCCCGCGACGGGCGCTGGCGCCCGCCTCGTCGGAGTCCGCCCAGCCGAACGCGTACTTGCCAAGGGACTCGATGGTCTCTTCCTGGCTCAGTGGCGCGGTGGTGGGAGTGCGCTGCTCGGCAGCGGCAGTCATGCGGGTTTCCCTCCATTCGGGATCCGTGCTTTACGTCCGGTCGGCGGTGGGACCGCCCCCGGACGCTCTGTGCTCCCCGGCTCTTGTGGTGCCGGGCTACCCGCCGTGGCGACGGGTACGTGTGTGGTGCACGCGTTGTCACCGCGCGCGATGGTCGCCAGCCGCTGCACGTGCGTGCCGAGCAGCCGGGCGAACGCCTCGGTCTCGGCCTCGCACAGCTGCGGGAACTCCGCGGCGACATGGGCGACTGGACAATGGTGCTGGCAGAGCTGTGCCCCGACATGTGCGGCGGGCGCGCCGGGAACGCCGACCTGACGGGTCGACGCAGCGTAGCCCTCCCTGGTCAGGGCGGTCGCGAGGGCCTCGGCCCGCGCCGCGGGGTCGTCCTCGCCGGCGATCGCCTTGCGGTGCGGCTCGACGAGCGAGGCGACGCGACGTTCGGCGAAGGCGCGTACGGCGTCCTCGCCCGCGTGCTCGGCGAGGAACCGGATGGCCGACACGGCAAGGTCGTCGTAGGCGTGCCCGAAGCGGGCTCGACCGGCCTCGGTGAGCAGGAACAGCTTCGCCGGACGGCCCCGTCCGCGAGGCCCGCGGCGCGGCGCGTCCCGCGTCTCGGCTTCGCCATCCGCGAGAAGCGCGTCGAGATGGCGGCGGATCGCCGTCGGGCTGATCCCGAGCTGCTCGGCGACCGTCACCGCGGTCATCGGGCCCTGCTCGAGCAGCAGCCGGGCGACCTCGTGCCGGGTCCGGCCCTCGGCGCTGACCTGCACGGGAACAGGGGGAACCCCGGCGGAGTACGTGTCGTCACCCACCTGCTCACCCGCTCCCGTCTTTTTCACAACACAAGTGTGTCTTATTTCCTCCGGGACTTCAAAGGCGGGGTGTGTGGCAGTGACCCGAGTCACCCTCAAGTCGAGTCGATACGCTTCGTGGCGTGGCAGTCGGCGAGCACCCCGCGCAGCGGGACCCTGGGGAAGACACGGCCCGCGGCGACGGTATTCCGGTGACGACCCTCCCGGACGTGCCCTCGCCCGTCGGCCCGCTCGAACCGGAGCCCCTTGACCAGTGCGAACGGCGCGGCCTGGACGTCGTGCGACGGTTCGGCACGGTCGGCGCGCTCTTCCTGGCGCTCGGCTCGCTCGGCGCGGGCGCGGCACCGGTGCTCAACCCGGTGCAGGAGATCCCGGTCCTGCGGCTGTTCACCCGCATTCCGACGGTGTCGCTCGCGATCGCCTTCGCCGGCATGGGCATCCTGGTGATCAGCTGGCTGATGCTCGGCCGGTTCGCCCGGCCGGACCGCGCGCGCCTGGCGAGCCAGGCCCAGCTCGCCCGTACGATCGCGATGTGGGTGGCGCCGCTGCTGGTCATCCCGCCGCTGTTCTCCCGCGACGTCTACAGCTACCTCGCGCAGAGCGAGATCGTGCACCGCGGGATGGACCCGTACACACTCGGCCCCGCGCAGGCGCTCGGCGTCGCCGACCCGCTCACCGCGGGGGTGTCGAACATGTGGCGCGAGACGCCCGCGCCGTACGGGCCGCTGGACCTGCGCCTCGGCGGCTGGCTGGCGCCGCTCGCGGGCAACAACATCGTGTTCGGCGTGCTGCTGCAGCGCGGGCTGGCGCTGATCGGCGTGGTGCTGATCATCTGGGCGCTGCCAAGGCTGGCGCGGCGCTTCGGCGTCCAGCCCGCGACGGCGCTGTGGCTGGGCGCGGCGAACCCGTTGCTGATCTTCCACTTCATCGCCGGTGCCCACAACGACTCGCTCGCCATCGGGCTCATGGTCGCCGGGCTGGAGGTCGGCATCCGGCGGCTGCCGGTGCGGATCAAGGGCGACAGTCCCCCGCCGCTGGCCAAGGGGGAACTGCTGTTCATCGGCCTCGGCGTGGCCGTCATCACGCTCGGGGTCGCGGTGAAGGCGCTGCCCGTGGTCGCGCTGCCGTTCCTGACGGTGATGGTCGCGCGGCGCTGGCACGGCCGGATCAAGGACCTCGTGCTGGCCGCGCTGCCGATGGCGGCGCTGTTCGGCGTCCTCCTCGTGGTGGTGTGCGAAGGCACCGGGCTCGGCTTCGGCTGGATCGGCACCACGTTCAACACCCCGGGGCTGGTCCGCAGCTGGATCTCCCCCACCGCCGAGCTCGCCCAGCTCGACGGCGTCCTGGGCATCACGCTCGGCCTGGGCAACCACACCAACGCGCTGGTGCCGATCTTCGGCACCCTCGGCTTCATCGTCGCGGGCCTGATCACCGTCAAGTTCCTGTGGGACAGCTTCAAATGGCGCTACCGCCCGATCATCGGCCTCGGCGTCGCGCTGGGCGCGGTGACGATCCTGCAGATCAACCTGCAGCCGTGGTACGTGCTGTGGGCGGTGATCCCGCTGGCCGCGGCGGCCGGGACGTCGCGGTTCCGGATCGTCGCGACGGTGATCAGCGCGGGCCTGCCGTTCCTGCTGCCTCCGACCGGCAGCACCTTCGACGGCCGTTCGTACGTGCTGCCGTGGGCGTACGGCGCGGCGATCCTCGTCGTCCTCACCGGACTGGCGATCGTGCGCAGGCAGTCGCCGCTTCTGCTGTCGAGACCGTCCCCCAAGCTTTCCGCGAGCGCCGAGGCCGTATCTTGACGCCCTCTCCCGTATGAAACGGGAGATTTCAACCCTTCTACGCAACCGGCGAGGAGGTAGCGGGTCGAGGTTCACGCTTCACGGACCGGCTGATGCCGAGGTCTCCGCGTGCTGTCACCGTCCGTCCGGCGGCGATGTTGATAGCCGCGTTCACGTCCGCGTTGGCCTGGTGCCCGCAGGCTGTGCACCGGAAAACCGCTTGGCTCTTGCGATTTTCCGGCGCACAGTGCCCGCAGGCCGCGCAGGTTTGGGACGTGTACGCGGCGGGAATCTTTTCCACCCTGCCCGGAGCCTTGCACTCCAAGCGGGCAACGAGCATACCCCAGGCGTTTGCGAGGATCGCCCGGTTCAAACCAGCTTTTTGTCGAACCTGGCCACCCGGCTGCTTCGCGGTTCCCCTTGCAGACCTGGTCATGCTCCTGATCACCAGGTCTTCGACGCGGATCCGGTCGAAGCGGCGGGCAAGCTCTGCGGAGATCTTCTCCACCCAGTCCTTCCGCCGATCCTTCGCCCTGGCGGTCATGCGGGCGATCGCCGTCTTCACCTTGCGGCGACGGTTCGAGCCCCGCTTCGCACGGGCCAGACGGCGTCGCAACCGCAGAAGCCGCTCTTTCTCACCTGGTGTCAAGGTGGGTGCGTGGAACAGCTCCTCGGTCGACAAGGCGACCGACACCGCTACACCCCGGTCGACGCCGACCAGCTCGCCGTTGCGGGGCGCAGGCACGGGAGTGGGGACAGCAGCGAACGCGACGTGCCGGCGGCCCGCCTGGTCCCGGCCGATCCGGTATGACTTCACCCCCTCGGGCACAGTGCGGGACCAGCGGAACCGGACCCATCCGACCTTCGGCACCCACAACTGGCCATGTCGGCGGTTCACCCGCCGCACGTGCTCCGGCTTTACCGCGACCTGCCGGAAACCTTCACGCACACCGGCCTTGCGCCAGCCGGGCCGTCCATGGGTCCCGCCGAAGAAGTTCCGCACGGCCTGCGCGAAATCCCGCAACGCCTGCTGCTGTACCGTCGCCGATCCCGCCCGCAACCACGCGAATTCCGCACGAGCTTCGGTCAACTGGCGGCACTGCTCGGCAAATCCCGGAGCTGACACGCGTCCTCCCTGCCAGTGTGCATGCTGTTCGACGGCAAGATTCCACACATAACGGGCGTGACGACAATGCTCGAGCAGCCCGACCACCTGGTCAGACGTGGGCACAAGCCGGTAACGGGACATGCACAGCAAGTTATCCAAGGGGGCCGACAATGCGCGAAACCCACCGCGAGCACGGCACAGTGGCCGCCCACCACCGTCGTTGCCGCGCTTCCTCCCCGCCCCTGGGAACGAGGCATCAGCGCTACGGAATACCATGAGTAGTTGTGAGTGCCCCCGCCGTCGAGATCACCGGCCTGGTGAAGCGTTACGGTCCCACCACCGCCGTCGACGGTCTCGACCTGCGGATGGAACGTGGGTCCGTGCTCGCACTGCTGGGCCCCAACGGGGCGGGCAAGACCACCACCGTCGAGATCTGCGAAGGCTTCCTGCGTCCTGACGCCGGTTCCGTGCGCGTCCTCGGCCTCGACCCCGCCCGCGAGTCGGCGGCGCTGCGGCCCCGCGTCGGCGTCATGCCCCAGGGCGGTGGCGCGTATCCGGGCGTCCGGGCAGGCGAGATGCTGCGGCTCGTCGCGTCGTGCGCGGCGAACCCGCTCGACCCGGCCTGGCTGCTGGACGTCCTCGGCCTCGCCGCCGCGCGGCGGACGCCGTTCAAGCGGCTCTCCGGCGGGCAGCAGCAACGCCTTTCGCTGGCGTGCGCGCTGATCGGGCGGCCGGAGCTGGTGTTCCTCGACGAGCCGACCGCCGGGATGGACCCGCAGGCGCGGCGCCTGGTGTGGGACCTGCTGCAGGCGCTGCGCGCCGACGGCGTGAGCGTGCTGCTCACCACGCACCTCATGGAGGAGGCCGAAACACTGGCCGATTCCGTCGTGATCGTCGACCACGGCAAGGTCGTCCTCGCCGGTTCGCCGCAGACGCTGACGGTGGAGAACGGCGAAGCCGCGCAGCTGCGGTTCAAGGCACGGACGCGGCTCGACACCGCGCTGCTGAGCGCCGCGCTGCCCGAGGGGTACGTGGTCCGCGAGTCCTCGCCGGGCACGTACCTCGTCGAGGGCGCCGTCGACCCGCAGGTGGTGTCCGCGGTGACGTCGTGGTGCGCGCAGCAGGGCGTGCTGCCGGAGGAACTGCAGGTGGGGCGGCGGACGCTGGAAGAAGTCTTCCTGGAGCTGACCGGACGGGAGCTGCGCGCATGAGCGACGCTTGCGAGCGAATCATGGATATCATGCGCCAAAAGGGATCGAACACTGTCTCGCGAAGCGAGTCGATCGCATGATGACTTTCCCCGCCGGTACGTTCACTCCCGCGCCGGGCCGCGGCTCGCTCGGCCACATGCTGCGCACCCACGCGCGCGTCGAGGCGAGCCTGACGCTGCGGCACGGTGAGCAGATCCTGCTGACCCTGCTGATCCCGCTGGCGCTGCTGATCGGGTTGTCGCTGCTGAACATTCTCCCGGCGGCCCAGCTCGGTTCGACGTCCAAAGTGGACTGGATGACGCCGCGTGTGCTGGCGCTGGCGGTGATGTCCTCGGCGTTCACCGGCCAGGCGATCGCGTTGGGCTTCGACCGGCGATACGGCGTCCTGAAACGGCTTTCCGCGACGGCGCTGCCGCGCTGGCTGCTGGTCGCCGGCCGGGTCGTGGCGGCGCTGGTCGTGGTAGCGCTGCAGTCGGTGATCATCGGCGTGGTGGCCTTGCTGCTCGGCTGGTCGCCGTCGGGTGCCGGGGTTTTCGCGGCCGTGGTGCTGCTGTTCTTCGGGACGCTGGCGTTCGGCGCGCTGGGCGTGCTGCTCGGCGGCGCGCTGCGGGCCGAGGCGGTGCTGGCGCTGGCGAACATCGTGTGGTTCGTGCTGCTGCTGGCAGGCGGGATCCTGCTGGCGCCCTCGACGATGCCGTCCGGCGTCGGGGTGATCGTCTCGCTGCTGCCCTCGGGCGCGCTGGCGGAGGGCCTGCGGGCGGCACTGGTGGACGGGACGTTCGCCTGGGGACCGCTGGGCGTGCTCGTGGTATGGGCCGTGGTGGCGGGCGCCGTAGCGAGCCGCACCACCCGCCTCACCTGACGCTCCCGTTCTCCCCCTCGCCCCAAGCGCCCCAATGGGGATTTTTCATCCTGGTTTGTGCTGGTGGGGTGGGGTTGACGGGGTGGGGTAATGGTCAGGTTGTGGTGTCGCGGACGTGCTGTTCGTGCTGGGTGAGCACGAGGATGGCGCGGATGAGGGTGGTGGCGTGGCGGGCGCGCAGGCGGAGTTTGTCGAGGATGCGCCAGGTTTTGAGGGCGGCGAAGCCGCCCTCGACCGCGCAGCGCATCGCGTTGAACACGCTGTTGGCGGTTTTCTGGGCGTCGGTGAGTGGCCGGTTGGTTTCGGCCTTGTAGGGGGTGAGCACGACCTGTTCACACGGCCCGTCGCAGTGGTCGCAGTCGGAGGTGTCGCGGACGTCTTTGTGCCAGCCCTGGTATCCCTTGTCGGCGGCCGGGGTCAGGCCGTGGGTGTGGATGCGGTCGCGTAGCCGGTGGTGGCGGGCGGCGCTGATGTCGGCGGTCTTGCCTTCCAGCACCGCTGAGACCCAGACCAGCCGGCCGTGTTCGTCGGTCAGACCTTGGACGTTGAGGCCGTGGTGTTTGTGTTTGCCGCTGTAGTTGCGGCGGTTGTCCCGGCCGGTGCGGCGGCGGGTGTGCAGCAGGGTGCCATCGGCCAGCACCACCACCGCACCCCGGGCGACCAGTCGCCGCAGCACCCGGTCCAG
>NZ_JBHYJW010000079.1:0-15200 GCF_042741125.1 Amycolatopsis sp. NPDC058986
TTACCCCACCCCGTCAACCCCACCCCACCAGCACAAACCAGGATGAAAAATCCCCACTCTGGCCCCGACCGCGTTTAGCCCGCTAACTGCGCTCGCCACCCCGCCGCCGAGCGCGTTTAGCGGGCTAAACGCAGTCGGCAGGCTCCCAACCCCAGATCGTGTTCCGCAGCGACGAGGGCTTCAGCCGCAGTGATATGTCGACTTCGGACGCTGACTTCTACGGCCTGATTCTGGCGCGGACTGTCTGGCAGAGCAGGTTCACGATCAGAGGAGAGGACGGAGAGCCAGCTGGCCGCGTCGTTGGGCCTTCTGCTGGTCCTCGCGGCGGCTCTCCTGTTGGCCGCCGCCGTCGTCGGAGTCGATTGGCCCCGCCGGCGCAGTTCGGGGTGACGGCGACCACGGTGGAGCCGGGGATGTGGCTACTCGTCGTGGTCGCCGCCGGAGCAGCGGTCGTGATCCGCCTACGGCCCTGGAGTCCGCGGCCACCTGGACTGACCCTGCTACCGCGTTTGCCAGTACCCCGACACCCAACGTCGGCGTCTCGATCACCGTTCTCTCACCAGAGCCGCCACCGCACCCCGTCCTGGGCCCCTGCGCCCGGGAAGCGCAGTTAGCCCGCTAAACGCGCTTGCGTCGGCTAGGACCGCGGGTGCGGAGATGGGCTTCCTCCGGCGAGTCAGCATCGCGTCATCGCTCTTACGCCTGGCGCGAACAACCTGCCCGACGTGGCGCGCTGCAGATGACACAGAGTGCGCGGAAGGGGCTCGGTCACGTTGTCGGTGCCGATCCCGCCATCGCCGCAGCCTCAGGCCTAATCGACGCTGCCCCAGCGCGGCACATGGCCTGCCAGAAGTCCGTGGTCGCCGTCACCCGCTCAAAGGCAGGCCGCCGTCGTTGGTCTTGCCCACACGTCTTCGCCAGCGGGCGCAGGCTCGCCGAGGCCGTCCGCCTCGCCGCGAACCTGCTGGTGGGGATGCACTACCGCGGCACCGGAGCCTTCGCGAGGACGTACGACTCGCCCTCAGCCTCGGGTGTCTCCCTACCCAAACCCGCATCCACCGCCCGACCGAGCCGAGTGCGTTTAGCCCGCTAAACGCACTCGGCGGGCCCGGAGCCGCCCATCGCAGTGGAGTCGTATGTCAAGGAATCCGGCCGAGCGGCCGTTGTGGATCATCCCGGCGGAGCAACCTGCGGCGAATAACGCACACACACTGCGGACACGCCCTGTGAAGCTGTTAGAGTCGGCGGCACGCTTCGGGACGAGTGTGCCCCGAAGCGTTCCTGGCTTGCCTGCCAGTGAGCTGTGTTCCCGCCGGTCACCGTGCCGGCCAAGCCGATCGTCGGTACGACAGCCGACGACGCCGAGGAGGTCCCCCGCGTGCTCAGCGCCTTCCGCTCGGCTCTCGCGACGCCGGATCTACGCAAGAAGATCCTGTTCACGCTAGCCATTGTCGCGGTCTACCGAATCGGTGCGGCCATTCCGGCCCCCGGGATCTCGTTCTCCGCCGTTCAGGCGTGCTCGTCCCAGGCTCAGCAAGAAGGCGTCTACCAGCTGCTGAACCTGTTCAGCGGCGGTGCGCTGCTGCAGTTGTCGCTCTTCTCGACCGGCATCATGCCGTACATCACGGCGAGCATCATCATCCAGCTGCTCACCGTGGTCATCCCGCGGTTCGAGGAGCTGAAGAAGGAAGGCCAATCCGGCCAGGGCAAGCTGACCCAGTACACCCGGTACCTGACGATCGCGCTGGCGATCCTGCAGGCCACCGGCGTGGTCGCGCTCGCGGACCGCAAGCAGCTCTTCCCGGACTGCCCGAACCCGATCATCCCGGACAACAGCATCTACGCGCTGACGCTGATCGTGGTCACGATGACCGCCGGTACCGCGGTGATGATGTGGCTGGGCGAGCTGATCACCGAGCGCGGCGTCGGCAACGGCATGTCGGTCCTGATCTTCCTGAACATCGCGGCCCGCATCCCGGTCGAGGGCGGCAACATCCTGAGCAACGGCGGTGGCGTCGCGCTCGCGATGATCTGCGTGTTCGGCCTGGTGATCATCGCCAGCGTCATCTTCGTCGAGCAGGGACAGCGCCGGATCCCGGTGCAGTACGCCAAGCGCATGATCGGCCGCCGGATGTACGGCGGCACCTCGACCTACCTGCCGATCAAGGTCAACCAGGCCGGTGTCATCCCGGTCATCTTCGCTTCGTCGCTGCTGTATCTGCCGGATCTGATCAGCCGCCTGGTGGGCAACCAGAACAGCAACTCCGGGTGGCAGGTCTTCATCCAGAACTACATCGTCAACCAGGGCAACTGGGTGCACATCCTGTTGTACTTCGCGTTGATCATCTTCTTCACGTACTTCTACATCACGATCACGTTCAACGTGGACGAGCGTGCTGAGGAGATGAAGAAGTTCGGTGGCTTCATCCCGGGCATCCGGCCCGGGCGGCCGACCGCGGAGTACCTGAGCTACGTCCTCGGCAGGATCACCCTGCCGGGCTCGCTCTACCTGGGCATCATCGCGATTCTTCCGAACTTCTTCCTGTCGGTGACCGGATCGGGGAACAACCAGAACTTCCCGTTCGGTGGCACGGCTGTGCTGATCATGGTCGGTGTCGGTCTCGACACCGTCAAGCAGATCGAAAGCCAGCTGATGCAGCGCAACTACGAAGGGTTCTTGAAGTGACGCGCCTGGTTCTCGTCGGCCCGCCCGGTGCGGGCAAAGGTACACAGGCAGTTGCCCTGTCCGAGCAGTTGCGCATTCCGCACATCTCGACGGGTGATCTGTTCCGCGCCCACGTCGGCCAGGGCACCCCGCTGGGGCAGGAAGCTTCGCGCTACCTGGACTCGGGTGAACTCGTCCCCGACTCGGTGACGAACGAGATGGTGCGCGAGCGGCTGGCCGAGCCCGACGCCAAGGTCGGCTTCCTGCTTGACGGCTTTCCCCGGAACACCAAGCAGGCCGAGGTGCTCGGGGAGATCCTGAGCGACGCGGACACCGATCTCGACGCGGTCATCCAGCTCGAGGTCCCAGAGGACGTCGTGGTCAAGCGCCTGATGTCGCGGGGCCGCACCGACGACACCGAGGACGTCATCCGCCGTCGCCAGCAGATCTACGTCTCGGAGACCGCGCCGCTGCTGGAGTACTACGCCGGCATCCTGGTCAAGGTCGACGGGGTCGGCGAGGTCGAGGAGATCTCGGCCCGGGTGCTGAAAGCGCTGCGCGACCGCACGTGAATCTCGGAGGATTGCGTGTTCTGCAAGTACTTCGTCGTGGGCGCATGATCGAGGTCAAGACCCCGGACGAACTCCAGGCGATGCGCGCGGCGGGTCTCGTCGTCGCGCGCACGCTGGCGGCGGTCCGCGGGGCCGCTGTCCCGGGTGTGAGCACGGCGGAGCTCGACGAGCTGGCCGAGCAGACGATCCGAGACGCCGGTGCGGTGCCTTCGTTCAAGGGTTACCACGGCTTCCCAGCGTCGATCTGCGCTTCGGTGAACGAGCAGATCGTGCACGGCATCCCGTCGAAGACGCAGGTGCTCGCGGACGGCGACATCATTTCCGTGGACTGCGGTGCCATCCTCGACGGCTGGCACGGTGACTCCGCCGTCACGATCGAGATCGGCGATGTCGACGAGTCCTATCGCGCCCTTTCTGCGGCGACGAAAGCCGCGATGTGGGCCGGGATCGGTGCGGTCAGCGCCGGTGGGCGGCTGACCGACATCTCGTTCGCCGTGCAGTCCGCAGCTGAGAAGGCCGGCCGGGACGGCGGCGTCGAGTACGGGATGATCCTCGAGTACGGCGGGCACGGTATCGGGCGCCAGATGCACATGGAGCCGTTCCTGCCCAATGTGGGCAAACCGGGCAAGGGGCCTCGGTTGAAGCCGGGCATGGCGCTCGCGATCGAGCCGATGCTGACCAGCGGCGGCGGGGAGACCCGCGAACTGGACGACGGCTGGACCGTCGTCACCGCCGACGGCTCGCGCGCCGCACACTGGGAGCACACCGTCGCCATCACCGAAGACGGTCCCTGGGTCCTCACTGCCCCCGAAGACTCCTAACCCATCCCCTCCGCGACCGCGTTTAGCCCGCTAAACGCACCTTCGCGCCCTGCTCCGAGCGCAGTTAGCCCGCTAAACGCGCTCGGGTTCAGCGGAGGCGCTTGGCCTTCGGAGCGCTGCGGTACGTGGGTGACGCCGCAACTGCGTTTAGCCCGCTAAACGCAGTTGCCGGCGGCCGAGACGGAACGGGCCCGTAGCACGGTTACCCCCAGTTTGGGGGTCGCGACACGGGTTGCGTACACTGTCAAGTCGGCGTACTCATCGCGCCCGGTTCCAGCGCGCTCGTGAATCTCGCGAACATTGGAGTCGGGGAGGAGTGTGCCGACGCACCACCCAGCCAAGCACTCAAGCTCAGCGATCACACAGCGTAGCGACAGGAAATGCGGAGGACATGGGCAAGAAAGACGGGGCCATCGAGGTCGAAGGCCGCGTAGTCGAGCCGCTCCCCAACGCGATGTTCCGCGTCGAGTTGGAGAACGGCCACAAGGTCCTTGCACACATCAGCGGCAAGATGCGGCAGCACTACATCCGCATCCTGCCCGAGGACAGGGTTGTCGTGGAGCTCTCGCCCTACGACCTATCTCGTGGTCGCATCGTCTACCGCTACAAGTGATCACTGAGAGTAGAGCACAAGCAGGAGAGCAGGAGACGTGAAGGTCCAGCCGAGCGTCAAGAAGATCTGCGACAAGTGCAAGGTGATCCGCCGTCACGGCCGGATCATGGTGATCTGCGAGAACCTGCGGCACAAGCAGCGGCAGGGCTGATCACCCGCACTCGACCAGAGTGGATTGACAGCTACACAACCTCCCCGCACCTGCCGGGCCGCGCGAGCGGTCCGGTTCACCCCCGGACTTCAGGCCGGGGCCGGGACACCCGAAGCGCGAGCAGAGGGCAAGACAGGCGAGTCGGTCCCGGGACCGGACGGGGAGCAGACCTGAAGAAGAAACCTATGAAGGAGCATCAACGCCAATGGCACGACTCGCTGGCGTAGACCTCCCCCGCGAGAAGCGGTTGGAGATCGCGCTGACCTACATCTACGGCATCGGCCGTACCCGCTCGAAGCAGCTCATCGCGGCTGCCGAGCTCAACGCGGACACCCGCGTCAAGGACCTCTCCGATGACGACCTCGCCAAGCTGCGTACGTACATCGAAGAGAACTACAAGGTCGAGGGTGACCTTCGCCGCGAGGTGAACGCCGACATCCGTCGGAAGATCGAGATCGGGTGCTACGAGGGCCTTCGGTGGCGTCGCGGACTTCCTGTCCGTGGTCAGCGCACGAAGACCAACGCCCGTACCCGCAAGGGTCCGAAGAAGACGGTCGCCGGCAAGAAGAAGGCTGGCAAGAAGTGAGCGTCCAGGGCAAGAAGGTCGTGCGGATGGGCGGCGCCCAGCGTCGCGGCACGGCTTGTGTCTCGCCCAAGGCGCTCTACGCCCGCCCGATGGCGCTGCGCAACCTGTACACCGACGCCGGGTCCGTCATCCGGCGCGGACAGCGTGAAGCAGCAGCCGCTCACCAAGAGAACGCGCGCTAACAGGAGATCCCTCAGAACATGCCACCGAAGTCTCGTACTGCGGCGGGGGCCAAGAAGGTCCGCCGCAAGGAAAAGAAGAACGTCGCGCACGGTCACGCGCACATCAAGAGCACCTTCAACAACACGATCGTCTCGATCACGGACCCGACCGGTGCCGTGATCGCGTGGGCGTCCAGTGGTCACGTGGGCTTCAAGGGCTCGCGCAAGTCCACCCCGTTCGCCGCGCAGATGGCCGCCGAGAACGCTGCCCGCAAGGCCGCCGAGCACGGCATGAAGAAGGTCGACGTGTTCGTGAAGGGCCCGGGTTCGGGCCGCGAGACGGCGATCCGCTCGCTGCAGGCGGCCGGCCTCGAGGTCGGCACCATCCAGGACGTGACCCCGCAGCCTCACAACGGCTGCCGCCCGCCCAAGCGGCGCCGGGTCTGAGGAACGGGGAGGAGTAAGAAGAAATGGCTCGTTACACCGGCCCCGCGACGCGTATTTCGCGTCGCCTCAAGGTTGACCTCATCGGCGGCGACCAGGCTTTCGAGCGTCGCCCCTACCCGCCCGGCCAGCACGGCCGCGGCCGGATCAAGGAGTCCGAGTTCCTTCTGCAGTCGCAGGAGAAGCAGAAGGCTCGCTACACCTACGGCGTGCTCGAGAAGCAGTTCGTCCGGTACTACAAGGAAGCCGTGCGGCGTCCCGGCAAGACCGGTGAGAACCTGCTGCAGATCCTCGAGTCCCGGCTGGACAACGTGATCTACCGCGCCGGCATCGCCCGCACCCGCCGTCAGGCGCGTCAGCTGGTGAGCCACGGCCACTTCCTGGTCAACGGCGTCAAGGTCAACGTGCCGAGCTTCCAGGTCAGCAAGTGGGACATCATCGACGTGCGGCCGAAGTCGCTGTCGATGCTGCCGTTCGTCGCGGCCAAGGAGTCCTTCGGCGAGCGCCCGATCCCGGCGTGGCTGCAGGTCGTCCAGTCGAGCCTCCGCGTGCTGGTCCACCAGCTCCCGGAGCGCGCGCAGATCGATGTTCCGGTTCAGGAACAGCTGATCGTCGAGCTCTACTCGAAGTGATCCTCCACCGGGCTTCGGGTCTTCCCGGGGCCCGGTGCGGGTCAGGGCGGCGGCGTCCAGGGTGCGCCGCCGCCGCGCCATCCCTTTCGGCGTCATATGGCGGGCGCCGTCTGGAAAGGAACAAGGAAGAATGCTGATTTCCCAGCGGCCGGCTCTCGGCGAAGAGACGGTCAACGAAACCCGCTCCCGGTTCACCATCGAGCCGCTGGAGCCCGGCTTCGGCTACACGCTCGGCAACTCGCTGCGGCGCACGCTGCTGTCGTCCATCCCGGGCGCGGCCGTGACGAGCATCCGCATCGACGGCGTGCTGCACGAGTTCACCACCGTCCCTGGGGTGAAGGAAGACGTCACCGACATCATCCTGAACCTCAAGGAGCTCGTGGTGTCCTCGGAAGAGGACGAGCCGGTCACCATGTACCTGCGCAAGCAGGGCCCTGGTGAGGTCACCGCCGCCGACATCGTGCCCCCGGCCGGCGTCACCGTGCACAACCCGGACCTGCACATCGCGTCGCTGAACGGCAAGGGCAAGCTCGAAATCGAGCTCGTCGTCGAGCGCGGCCGCGGTTACGTTCCGGCCCTGCAGAACAAGCAGGCCGGCGCCGAGATCGGCCGGATCCCGGTCGACTCGATCTACTCGCCGGTGCTGAAGGTGACGTACAAGGTCGAGGCGACCCGTGTCGAGCAGCGCACCGACTTCGACAAGCTGATCCTGGACGTGGAGACCAAGCCGTCGATCACGCCCCGGGACGCTGTCGCGTCCGCTGGCAAGACGCTGGTGGAGCTGTTCGGTCTCGCTCGCGAACTGAACGTCGACGCCGAGGGCATCGAGATCGGCCCGTCGCCGCAGGAGGCGGACACCATCGCCGCCTACGCGATGCCGATCGAGGACCTGGACCTCACAGTCCGGTCGTACAACTGCCTCAAGCGCGAAGGCATCCACACGGTCGGCGAACTGGTCTCGCGCAGCGAGGCCGACCTGCTCGACATCCGGAACTTCGGTGCGAAGTCGATCGACGAGGTCAAGCTCAAGCTCGTCGGCCTCGGCCTCGCGCTCAAGGACAGCCCGCCCGGGTTCGACCCGACCGCGGCCGCGGCCAGCTACGACGGTGAGGGCTGGTCCGAGGGTGTCGGCGGGATCACCAGCGGTATTTCGGACGACGGCCACGACGACGGCCAGGACTACGCAGAGACGGAGCAGCTGTAAGGCCGTCGGCCTGGACGCTGTGAGCTGAACTAGGAGAACCCATGCCCACCCCCACCAAGGGAGCCCGGCTCGGCGGGTCGTCCGCGCACGAGCGGCTGATCCTGGCCAACCTGGCCACGCAGCTGTTCGAGCACGGCAAGATCACGACGACCGAGGCGAAGGCCAAGCGCGTTCGCCCGCTGGCCGAGAAGCTGATCACCAAGGCGAAGCGGGGCGACCTGCACAACCGCCGTCAGGTGCAGCGCGTCGTCCGTGACAAGGACGTCCTGCACAAGCTGTTCGCCGAGATCGGTCCGCACTTCGCGGAGCGCGCGGGCGGCTACACCCGCATCACCAAGACGATGCCGCGCAAGGGCGACAACGCCCCCATGGCGGTCATCGAACTGGTCGCTGAGAAGACCGTGACGTCCGAGGCCGAGCGGGCTCGCAAGACGAAGTTCGCCAAGGACGAGAAGGCTGCCGCTCCGGCTGCCGAGGAGACCACTGAGGTCGCCGACGCCGCCGAGTCGACCGAGACCGCCGCCGCTGAGGCCCCGGCGGCGGAGGCCGCTGAGGCTCCCGAGGCCGCTGCCGACGCGGACGCCAAGAAGGACTGAGTCCTGACGGCTGCACGTACACCGGACGAGCCCGCCACTCCCGCTGGGGAGGGCGGGCTCGTCCGTCTGCGTCTCGATGTCAGTTACGACGGGACCGATTTCTCCGGCTGGGCTCGCCAGCCGGGGCGCCGGACCGTCCAAGGTGTACTCGAAGACGCTCTCGCCAAACAGCCCCCCGGCTCCGCGGTCCCGAAATCCGTCGTCGTCGCCGGCCGCACCGATGCCGGTGTGCACGCGTCCGGCCAAGTCCTCCACGTCGACGTGGCGCCTTTAGCGGGCAAAACGCACTCGGGCCGGATCGCAGTGGACCAGTGGGGGATCCCTGACCTGGTCCGGATGTGTCATCGATGGAACAGGATCCTGCCGGGAGATGTCCGTGTGTTGGACGCTCGCGTGGCGCCGCCCGGCTTCGACGCTCGTTTTTCGGCTGTGCGAAGGCACTACCTCTATCGGGTGTCCGATGCCGCCTGGGGCGTGGATCCGTTGCGGCGCAAGGACACCCTCGCATGGGGACGTTCTTTGTCGATCGACGTGATGAACGAGGCGTCGGCTGAACTGCTCGGCCTGCGAGATTTCGCAGCCTTCTGCAAGCAGCGGGAGGGCGGCACGACGATTCGTGAATTGCAGCGATTCGAATGGCGCCGGACAGCGCCCCATGCGGTAGAGGCCGTCGTATCGGCCGACGCCTTCTGCCATTCGATGGTGCGAAGTCTGGTCGGTGCTGTACTTCTCACCGGTGATGGGCGGCGGTCCCCGGACTGGCCGTCAGGCGTACTCGCTAGCGGCGTCCGCGACAGCGCTGTGGCCCCCGCCCACGGCCTTACCCTGACTGCGGTCGACTACCCGCCAGATGCCGAATTGGCCGCCCGTGCCGAACAAACTCGCAACATTCGCACACCCCACCCCTGACCGGGCGCGGCGCGTTTAGCCCGCGAACTGCGCCCGCTGGGCGGCGCGGACGGAGTCGAGGATACTCGCGAAGTCGGTGGCCAACTGCTCGGCCGTCACGATCACGAATCGCCACCCTTCTTCGGCAATTCGCCGTCGGCGTTCGTAGTCGTGCTGCTGTTGTGATGGTTCTTCGTGCCAGCGGCCGTCGTACTCGATGGCGACTTTGCTCTCCTTGAGCGCCAGATCGAGCCTGCCAAGGAAGCGTCCCCGTCTCGAGTGCACGTTGTATTGGGGTTTCGCTGCGAATCCGCCAGCGGCAAGCACGATGCGCAACTCTGATTCCGGTAGCGACTCCGCACGCGGGTCCGAGAGCAGGAGAGCATGTCTGGCCAGACGGATGCCGCGGTTCCGACGCCTCATGAAGAGACGTTCCAGGTCCCGTCGTCTGACCAGCTTGGCCCGGAGGAACGCGTCCAGGTCCGGAACGCCGATGCGGAGACGTCGCACCCAGCTGCGTTTCCGTGGGGAAAGCCGGAGCAGCAGGTCGAGGGCTATCCGCGCGGGCCGGGCGATGCGGACTCCGTGCCAGGTACGCGTTTCAGCGTGAGGTACCTCGGTGCGGCGTATGTGAATCCCCACGATGGGACCGAATCGATGCTTCTCCGGTACCACGAACTCGACGGGATCGTAGGGCTTCGCCAGTTCCACGCCCAGCACTGTCGCGGCGGATCGTCCTGTTAGGACCGCTTCTTTGGGAGCCAACAACGCCGCGCCGCGGCAACGTAGCTCGTGCGTGACGGTGACATGTGCGGGCGCGTAGACGTCTTGGAACAGACGACGGACACCTGGGCCTCTGAGCTGGCCAGCCGTGATCAAGCCAGCCTTTCGCGCTTCGGAGCCGCGGAAGACGTCGGGAAGATGGTCGGTGTTGAGGAGAATAGCCACGATGACACTGTGGCGCCCAAGACCGACAACCTTGCTCGATCGAGCGCCAAACACGTCAAGTTGTCCACAAGGCCCCTGTTATCCACAGCCACGCGATATCCCCCTTGACAACATCCACCCATTTCCAATCCGCCCGTTCCCTCCAGCCGAGCGCGTTTAGCCCGCTAAACGCGCCCAGCCGCCCCGAGTGCAGTTAGCCCGCTAAACGCGCACGGGGCCGGCTGGGGAGCGACGCAGGTGGAGCGAGTGCGTTTAGCGGGCTAAACGCACTCGCTCGGGTCAGTCGCCGCGGCGGACGGGGCCGAGGAGTTGTTGTTCCTTGGTGGTGGTGACGAGGCGGAGGGGCCGCCACAGGTTGCGGCCCAGCGCGACCACCTGGTCGTCCTTCAACGTCGTGAGCTGACGCATCATCTGGGGTGGAAGCCGCCAGATCCGCGCAGCCAACTCGGCCTGACCCGCTGGAAGACGCTGCATCAACACCAGGTCGGCCGCGTTCGCGGTCGCTCCCGCCTGCGGGTGCAGGTATGGCAGCACGTACACCGTCGTCTGCCACGGTGACCGTGGCGGGAACAGGTCCTGCGGTGTCGGGCCGCCGTCGGTCACGACCAGCAGCGGCGCGTCCTCGGAGGGCCGCGGCAGTTCCACCGGCGACAGCCGCCGGATCTGCACGAGCGGCGACGGCCTGCCGTCACGCTGGTTGCCCGCGGCCTGCGGCAGCACCTGCCAGGCGGCCGGACGCCCGGTCGCCACGACCACCCACGCACCGACGGCCATCGCGCGCATCGCCACCTGACGCGCCAGATACAACCCGCCGACCAGCACGATCCTCGTCGGTGTCGAACGCAGCGCCGAAATCGTCAGCGGCTCGCCCTTGAGACCGGAACCCAGGACGATCCCCCCACGGTCGCCCGACGGGCTGATCGCGTCGAGCATCGCGGGGTCCACAGTGAACTCCGGCGCCACACCGGCGCTCTGCCCGGAGTCGCGAAGGCGGGAACTCATGCCGTACCTCCGATCGGCAGCGTCGCGGCGAACGCGGAGACCTGAAGGCCGCGCAACGGCGTCAGTGTCACTCCGAGACGCTCCGAAATTCCCTGCAGCCGCTGGTCGGCGGTGTCGAGTTCCCGCGGGTTCCGCGCGCTCAACCGCACGACACCGCGCAGCCCGATCTTGCCCTCGTCGGCCGCCGGAGCGATCGACATGGCGACGGTCGCGGACAGCGCCCGAACACTGGTGAGTGCGTTGAGGCTCCCGGTGATCTTGCCCTTGGGCCAGCCGGTGATCGCGTAGCTCGCGTGCCCGATGCCCGCGGCGGTGACGCCGGTCCAGCGCTCCTGCAGCGTGACCTTCGCCGGGGCGCCCGCGACGGCGGTGAGTTCCGCGGCCGAAATGCTGGCGCGCAGCAGCTCGTCCGGATCCAGTGGACGGGTCGGGACACCCTGTGATTCCAGGGCGTTGCGCACACGGGACAACGCGCCGATGAGTGCGCGGTGGGCACCGACGACACCGCCGCCGCGTTCGCGGATCGCGGCCGGGCAACGCCGCGGGTCGAGCCGGATGGCCACCCACGTCGTGCGCCGGGCGGCGGCGGGCAGCGGCCCGAGCACCTCCATGTACGAGCTGAGCGCCGGCGAATCCGCGGGGAGCGCGGCGCTTCCCGGGTAGCAGTGCCAGATCATCTGGATCGAGTCGAGCACCACACCCCTGTCCTCGAGGCACGGCGCGAGCGCGGCCAGCGGAAGACTCGGCGCGCCACCGGCCTGGGTGATCAAGGCCGGGGCGGGCTCGACCAGCAGGACAGCCGTCCACGTGCCGTCGTTCCAGGCGAGGCCGACCTGCTGGCGTTCGTGGTCGACGCCGTGTGCCACCACGAGATCCGGCACCGCGATCCGCAGCAGGTTCACCCGCGCGTCGTCCGGCCCGGTGACCGTGGCCTCTTCCGCGGCGAGCGATTCGATACTGCTCGGCGGCAGCGGGGTCGCCACGCGATCGTGTGAACGGAACGTGTAGCGCGCGGTGAGCCCGACCCATTGGGTGAACCACCGGCCGCGCCAGCGCAGAAAGGCGATGACCAGCGCGACAGCCAGCACACCGATGCCGACGTACTTCAGCGACATGTTGATCGCCAGCAGTACGAGGCCGATCGCGAGGCCGAGCTCGAGCACCACCAGGTTCGCGACCGGAAGCGGGCCGAGGTTCACGCCAGCGGAACGTCGGCGCGCGGGTGCGGCCATCCGGACGGGTGCCGGGCCGGAAGGCTGCTGGGGCGGAGGACCGCCTTGCCCGCCGGGTCCACCAGGACCACCCGGCCCGCCAGGGCCACCGGGTCCGCCTGGCCCACCAGGCCCTCCGGGACCTCCAGGCCCACCTGGACCAGGGGCTCCGGGACGTCCGGGTGCTCCGCCGGGCACACCGGGTCGACGCGGCGTGCCCTGACCGCCCGGCACACCGCCAGGTCCACCCGGACCGCCCTGTCTTCCCGGCCGCGGCGGCGGCCCCGGGGGACGACCCGGCGGTGGTGACCCTGGAGGCGGGCCAGGCGGACGTGGAGGAGTGTTGACGGACATCCGCGCTTTCTCTTCCCCTCGTGCGTGCTGCGTACCCGGAAAGCCGGTCCCGAGGTGCCTGACCCTAGCTTGAGTTGGTAGAAACCCCACACCAGACGGTCCCCGTACGGCTATCCTGCGGAACCGTACCGCGACGGGGAGGACTGTAGGTCGAGAATGCCATCAACGCCCACGACTAAGTCTCAGGTTCAGGCTTATCAGTTCGTCCTCCGTCGGATGCAATCAGCGCTGGTCCGGCGGGACGCCGTGATGCTGCACGACCCGATGCGGACCCACACGCGGGCCACGATCGTGGGAGTCGTGCTCGGCGCGCTGGGCATGATCGTCTTCATCGTCTGGGGGCTGCTGAGCCCGCAGCCGTCGGTGCCCGAGGCGGGGAACATCGTCATCGGCCAGCAGTCCGGCACGGTGTACGTCGTCATGGGCAACCCGAAGAAACTGGTCCCGACCTTCAACCTCGCTTCGGCCCGGCTGCTGCTCATCGCGCAGCAGCAACAGCAGCAGAAGCAGTCGTCCGGTGGCCAGGCGAGCCCGGCGGCGGCAGGGCCGTCGGCTCCTCCGGGCGGCGCCGCGGCGAGCGTGAAGAACCCCACTGTCGTCTCCGATGAACAGCTGAAGGACATTCCGCGCGGCAAGCTCACCGGTATCCCGGACGGTCCGCAGCTGCTGCCGTCGGACTCGCAGCGGATCTCGGCGAACTGGGCCGTCTGCGACGAGGTCAAGCTGAACCCGCAGCTGCCGCAGCCGGACAGCATCAACCAGACCGACACCACCGTCTTTGCCGGGGTCAGCCAGCTCGGCACCGAACTCGGGGTCGACCAGGCACTGCTGGCGACCGCCGACAACGGCAAGAGCTACCTGATCTATCGGGTGCCGTCGAACCCGAACCGGCCCAACACCAACACCGTGCGCGCCGAGGTCGACCTGACCCCGGGGAACGCGGTCAGCGCCGCACTTCACCTGCCACCGAAGGGGCGCAAGGTTTCGCAGGCGCTGCTCAACGCGATCCCCGAGGTCACCCGGCTGGCGCCGCCGACGGTCGCCGGCCAGAGCGGCCCGGCACCCGCCGACTTCGAAGGCCTGAGCGTCGGTGACGTCTTCTCCACCGCTCCCGCGGGCGCGCCCATGGAGTACTGGGCCATCGTCCAGAACGGCATCCAGAAGGTGTCCCCGGTCGTGGCCGACATCATGCGGACGGCGAAGAACGGCAGCTCCAGCAGGATGATGCAGCTCGGCCTGGACAAGACGCGCACCATCAAGCAGCTGCAGTCCGGCGACCCGGGGTATCTCGCCGTCGACGACTTCCCGGCCTCGGTACCGACCGTGCTCGACGCCACGAAGAACTCGCCGGTCGCCTGCCTGGGCTGGTCGCTTGTCGGTGAAGGTGCCAACCAGGACGCGCACACGTCTGTGTTCGTCGGGAACCAGCTGCCGGGGCCGAAGAACCCGAACGGCACCTCCACGGCGATCCGGATGACCACGCCGGGCCCCAACGGCCTGCCGATCACCGGCTTCTACATGCAGCCGGGTTTCGCGGCGGTGGTCCAGTCCGCGACGTCGAAGGCGACCTTCGGCAAGGGGGCCATCCAGCTGATCTCGGACCGGGGCATCCGGTACGGCGTCCCCGACGCCAAGATCGCGGACGCCATCGGGCTCAACAACCGGCTGCCCGCGCCGGAATCGATCATCGGCTTGCTGCCGCCGGGCGCGTCGCTGAACACGCAGGACGTGCTGAAGGAGTTCGACACCGTCCCGATCGATCCCAACGCGGGCGCGTATCCGACGGCGGCGCAGCCGCAGGCGGCGGGCAACTAGCCGCCGGAACCGGCGATCCCTGCGGGACGTCACACGCTCGAGTGCAGCCGGGCGAGCGGAGGATGCGATGGCCGGGGTGAAGATCGACGAAGCGGTCGTCGCGGAGTACGCCGGAAAGGTCGACGGTGCCGCCGGACGGCTGGATTCCGCTGTGAGCGAGGTCGGTGCGGGCGCCGTGTCGACGGAGGCGTTCGGCGGTCTCGGCGCCCAACTGGGGGTGGGGGAGTCCTACGGGCGCGCTGTCGAGGCCCTTCGGCGGCAGCTGGCCGACGGCGCGACGGCGCTGCACTCGGCGGCCGAGGCGTTGCATCGGGTGACGTCGCGGCACGCGGATCGGGACGCGGAATCCGCGGAGCTGATCAACCGGGCAGGGGAGCTCTGACCACGATGATGTCCGAGCGCGACGGCGCCACCGAATCCATCGCCCACCCCCTCGCCGCGGCCCTCACCGCCCCGCCGAGCGCGGTTTTGGGGCGTAAAGCGCACGGCGACGGTGCGGGGATAGAGGGGGGGGCGGGGGCCTAACAGGGGTAACAG
>NZ_JBHYJW010000079.1:15210-35895 GCF_042741125.1 Amycolatopsis sp. NPDC058986
GGCGCGGCCCCCACCTAACCATCCCCCCCCCCCCCCGCGGGGCCCCCCCCGCCCCGGCGGCGGGGTTTTCGGGGTCTACCCGGGCGCGGCGACGGTCCGGAGATCGAGGCGGCGGCGGGGCCGTACCTGGGGTACCTGTCGGAACTGGCCGACGAGCTGGGCCTGATCGACCCGGTGGAGGCGTACTTCCGGCCGTTGATCGGCCAGTGGGAGGTGCTCGGCGCAGAGTCCGAGGGGCTGCGCCGGGCGGCGAAAGCGGCAGGGGTCGTATCGGGCCAGCTCGCCGACGACCTCGGACGGCTCGACGCGGGGTGGTCCGGCGACGACGCGGATGCCTTCGTCGCCTACATGGGCGCGATCGGTGCCGCGGGCGCCGACGTCGGAGATGCGCTGAGTGCGCTGGCCGGCGCACTGGACGAACTCGTCTCAGCGGTTCGTCGCATCGTGGTCGACCTGGCCGAGGTCCTGGTCGACACCGCAGGGCTCGTCTCCGAATCGGCCATGTTGCCGGTCGGTGGCCTCACTCGGACGCGTGCTCAGATGCAAGAGACGCAGCAGACAGCGAAGGCTCTGTACGAGGCCGCGCGCGACGTCTTCGAGGCGTTCGGGAGGCTCTGCGATGGTGTCGACGACCCTGACGTGGCGTCGCGCAGCATCGAGATCGCGCATCGTTATCCACAGGAGCGGTTCAAACTTCACGACGTCGGCGCCGATCCCGGTCCGGCTGCGGATTCCCAGGCCGGTGGGGGTGAGGCGGAGGGTACGACGACGCCGTCGGCGGCGCACGACTCAGCCGAGGGGCGGCACACCGGCGCGCGGGATCCCGAGATCGAGCAGGGGCAGTCGACCGGGGCCGGAGCGCTGCCGCTCGGTCCAGCGCCTGCCGCGCCGAGCGCGTCTCAGCAGTCCAGTAGCGGCATGGGGATGCCGATGATGCCTATGGGTTTCGGCGGTATGGGCATGGACGGTGGTGCGAAACAACGTCAGTCCAAGCACCGCGCGGTCCCGAAGGCTTCGGACGTGTTCGGCGAGCCCGCGCAGGTTGTCCCACCCGTGATCGGCGAAGACGAGGCCAAGCCCGCGCCGAAACCCCCACCCCGGAAGTGAACGGCCCGGCCCGCGAGTGCGTTTAGCCCGCTAAACGCACTCGGCCAGCCCAACGGGAAGTGCGTTTAGCGGGCTAAACGCACTTGGGTGCGGCAGAGAGGTGAGGTCGTGGGGCGGCGCGAGTGCAGTTAGCCCGCTAAACGCGGTCAGGGGGTCTTGCGGGTGACATCGGTCGCCGCGCGGTTTCGGCGGATGGTGTGCATGACGAACAGGGTGATCAGCAGAGCCACCAGGCCGCCGCCGGTGCCGGCGAGGGCGACGATGATCGCCGCCTGGTCGCGGTCGTTGGCCGGTGGCAGCGTCGCGACCTGCTGTACCGGCTTGACCGACGGCACGCCCTCCTCCGAGGACACACTCGCGGTCAGTGCCGCCATGGGGTCGATCACGCCGTGGCCGACGAAGTTGTCGTGCCCTCCGGGCGCCGCCGGGTGTTGCGCGGTATTGATGATCCGCCGCATGACACCCTTGGCGTCGAGGTTCGGGTATTTCGCCTTGATCAACGCCGCGACACCCGCTACGTACGGTGCCGCAAAGCTCGTTCCCTGGATCGCGCTCGGTTCGGAGTTTCCCTCGAT
The DNA here is from genome assembly GCF_042741125.1 of Amycolatopsis sp. NPDC058986. Taxonomy (NCBI): domain Bacteria; kingdom Bacillati; phylum Actinomycetota; class Actinomycetes; order Pseudonocardiales; family Pseudonocardiaceae; genus Amycolatopsis; species Amycolatopsis sp. NPDC058986. The sequence goes on from NZ_JBHYJW010000079.1 coordinate 16,893, forward strand.
CGTCAGGTTGGCCAGGCCGGTCGAGCCCGCTGCCGGATCCAGCGAGATGATGTCCGTTCCCGGCGCCGCGACAGTGGTCCACGGGCCGTTGACGCTGAAGTTCGCGACACCGCCGGTGACGTCGATCGCGGCCACGGAAATCACGTCTTCGGAGAACCAGGGCGGCGTGACGATCGAGCGCGGCTGGTTCGGGTTCAGCTGATCGTTCTGCGGGCACGTCTCGGTCGTGTTGCCCGCCGCCGCGACCACGACGACCTTTTGCTGCACCGCGTAGTGCACCGCGGCCTGCAGCTGGCGCTCCCCGTCGGAGATCCGCCCGTCGGAGGGACGGCAGTTGTCCACCGACATGTTGATCACGGTGGCGCCCTTGGCCACCGCGCGCACCACGGCCTGCGCCAGTGTCGTCAGCTTCCCGGCGGTACCGGCGGTCTCCTGCCCGCGGCCGGGGCCTTTCTGCTCGGGCGAGGTCGTGTCGCCCGGTTGGGCACCCTGCCCGCTGCCGCCGCCGTTCGAGGGCGGGAGCTGTGACTTCGAAGCACCCCCCGACGACGGCGGTGCCCCTGACGAGGCCGGTGGGGACGCGGGCGGGGACGAGGCAGCGGACTCCTTGGTGTCCTTGCCGTAGTTCTGGCTGGACTGCCGGATCGACAGGATGGTGGCGTCCGGGGCGACCCCCTTGAACCCGATGTCCGCCGGGGTGTCCGCGGCGATGATGCCGGCGACCTCGGTGCCGTGACCGTCGCAGTCCTCGAGACCGGGCTGGACACCGTTCTTCGGGTTGGCGACGTAGTCGCCGCCGCTTTCCACGTTCTTGAGCCAGGGATGTTTGGTGACGCCGGTGTCGATCACCGCGATCTTCTGACCGCCGCCGACGCTGCCGGTCGCGGCCTTCACGATCTCGTGGAGCTTGTCGATCTGCAGGTATTCCTGGCCCCACGGCCGGTTCTTGGGAATGATGTTCTTGCCCAGGCTGCGCTGCACGCACTGCTTGGTCTGGACGTAGTTCTCATCCGGCTTGCCCGGGTCCCCGGGCGGCGGCGTGTTGCCGATCGGCGGCGGCGCCGCATAGTAGCCGCCCTCGGAAGGGGACACGCTGGGCTGCTGCGCCCACACCGGCATCGCCACCATCGGGGAGAGAACCCCGATCGTCGCCGCGAGCGTGACCGTCGCGGCCCGCCCGGCGCGGCCGAGCTGCCGGCGCGGCCTGCCGCCGTTCCGCGCTACCGCCATCTGAACATCATCCGATCGGGTCGACGTCACTTGAAGTTGAGGTGACGCAGCGTGGTGTAAAGGTCCATGACGCCGAGCGCGAGGGGGAGCACCGTGGCGATGCAGATCGCCTCGATGATCTCCACCGTCCGTCGCAGCGGAGGGGAGAACCGCTGGTTCGGGAAGATCACACCGACCACCAGCGAGCCCGCCGCGACCAGGATCAGCGCGCCGAAGACGTACAGCACGCGTGCCTGGGGTGTCGCCGTCCATATCCAGCCGAGCAGGATGCCCGCCGCGGAGACCATGCCGGTCGTGAGCAGGGCGATCGCCTGGCTGCCGTTGGCGTAGGCCCGTGCGCGCAGCAGCAGCACGAGGCTGGCGACGACACCGAGGATGATCCCGAACGGGCCGGGCGCGGTCGACGCGATGATCGCGGCGATCGCCGTGGTGACGCCGCAGCCGATCATGAGGCCGGTCATGTAGTTGTGCGCGACGGCCGTCCGCCGCTCGATGGCGCGGTAGTCGGGGAAGCCGGAGTCCTCCTTCAGCTCCTCCGCACTCCCGGGCACGTGCGGCAGCGGAAGTTTCGCGAGCCAGATCGTCGCCCTCGGCAGGATCGAGATACAGGCGAGGGCGACAGCCGCGGTCCCGGCGGCGATCCCGGGCAGCGGGTGCGCGACGAACGTGCCGAACAGGAACGCCAGCGCACCGAACGCGCCCACCGTCGCGGCCGCGATGAACGTCGTGATCCCGGCGCCGATGACCAGGATGCAGACGGACGCGACGATGAGGACGAGCGCGCAGCCGAGCAGGAGGTTCGCCCGCAACGACAGCCCCGGCACGATGTAGAAGCCACTGACGAACGCCAGCGGCAGACCGCCCGCGGCGGCGACGAGTACGCCGGTCGCCTCGGCCTGGTACGCCTTGGCCAGCGTCGCGCCGACCGCGACACACGCGATCGCGCCGATACCGCCCGCGATCGCGGCGGCGAGCGCGGGCCCGCCGTAGAACGAACCGCTCAAGAACAGTGCGAACGCGGCCGCGACCAGGGCCAGCCCGCCCGCGACGTGACCGAACCGGCGCGCGGTCTCCTTCGTCCACGGGCGGAAGCTGTCCGGTGAGGACTCGGCGATCGCGTCGACGACGTCGTCGTACAGCGGGGGCGGCGGGTTCTCGTTGCGCTTGCGCAGCTGCAGCAGCTCACCGTCGACGATCCCGAGCGAGGCGAGCGTGCGGCTGGGGTCCAGCGGCGCGTCGCCGAGCTTGGCCAGTGCCCAGCCGCCGTGGCGCGCGCCGCCGTCGGGCGTCGTCTCCTTGGCCATGTCCAGCAGCATGGGCAGCAAATCGGCCACCGCGACGTCGGCCGGCAGCGCGACGTCGATCCGGGTGCGCGGTGCCACCACCGTCACCCTGCTGAAAACTGTCGTGCCCGTCGCCACTGCACTGCCCCCGCTCTGATGAGACTGCTCCCGGGGGGAACTTATACCGAACCCGGGTGCCGCTATCACCGACTGTCCGAAATTGACCGGCAAAAGTATGCCCTCGCCACGCCGCTCCAGCGCGCTGACCGCCCCCGCTCCCGACCTCGCCGCCGAGCGCGTTTAGCCCGCTAAACGCGCACGGCGCCCCAGGTCCACGTCGCCTGCGGGTGAGGGAGACGGGGCGCACAGGGGACGCGGAACAGGGGACGGGCCGAGTGCAGTTAGCCCGCTAAACGCGCGTCGGGGCGGCCGGGAGAGCGCGTTTAGCGGGCTAAACGCGGTCCGGGGCGCGAGGAGGGGAGAAGGGAAGGAGATAAGGAGAGGGCTGCGGGTTCGGTCGCTACTGTCGGTGCCGCGCCCTACACTCGGCGGGCAAGCTCATCGAGTCGATCATCGAGGTCTCCGGCCGTTCACGGCATTGGCCGGATTTCCCGCCCGACGTTCGATAGGTTGTTCCGCGCACCTGAGCGCACAAAACGGTGGCCGCCATCGTCGAGTTTGAAGAGGGGTCCTTCGATGAGCACGCTGCAGTTCAAGAAGTCGCCACGGCTGGCAGCGCCGCGCCCGCCGGGTGGCGAGGTGCACCTTGAACCGCCACCGGAGGTGCCCCGCACCATCCCCGGCAACATCGTGATGAAGCTGCTGCCCGCGGTCATGATCGTGGCCTCGCTGGGCATGATGGTCTTCATGTTCACCGCGGGTGGACGCAACCCGATGATGCTCATGATGGGCGGCATGATGGTCATGGGGACCGTCGGCATGATGGCCGGCGGGGGCGGCCGCGGCGGCGGCGCCAAGAAGGCCGAAATGGACGAGGACCGCAAGGACTACCTCCGCTACCTCGGCCAGATGCGGGACCGCGCCCGCGAGGCGATGGTCGACCAGCGTGCCGCGCTCGAATGGGTGCACCCGGACCCGCAGACGCTGTGGTCGCTGGCTGCCAGCCGCCGGATGTGGGAGCGCCGCCAGAACGACCAGGACTTCCTGCACCTGCGCGTCGGCCGCAGCTCGCACCGCCTCGCGACGCGGCTGGTGCCGCCGCAGACCGGCCCGGTCGACGAGCTGGAGCCGATCGCCACCCTCGCGCTGCGCCGGTTCGTGCGCGCGCACTCGATCGTCCCCGACCTGCCGACGCAGATCACCCTGCGCGGGTTCGCCGCCGTCAGCATGCAGGGCGACCGCGAGCTGACCCGCTCGCTGACCCGCGCCCTCCTCTGCCAGCTGGTCACGTTCCACAGCCCCGACGACGTCCTGATCGCCGTCGCCACCGCGGGCCGCGCGAAGTCCGAATGGGAATGGGCGAAGTGGCTGCCGCACGTGCAGCACCCGACGCTGGCCGACGGCATCGGCCAGCTCCGCATGATGGCCGGATCGCTCGCCCAGATCGAGCAGTGGCTCGACGAGGAGCTGCGCGACCGCCAGCGCTTCTCCCGCAACGCCACCCCGGCGCCCGACCAGCCGCACGTCGTGATCATCGTCGACGACGCGGAGGTCACCCGCGAGGAGCAGATCATCCTGGAGGAGGGCCTGGTCGGCGTCACGCTGATCGACCTGTCCGACTCCATCGGCAACCTCGCCGCCCGCCGCGGTCTCCGGCTGGTCGTCGAGGAGACCCGGCTCGGCGCCCGCAGCGCGGGCGGTGTCGAGTGGTTCGGCCGCCCGGACCGCCTGTCGGTGGTCGAGGCCGAGGCGGTGGCCCGGCTCATCGCGCCGTACCGGGTGGGCTCCGCGGCGCAGGACGCCAGCGAGGACGAGCCGCTGCTGTCCAACCCGACGCTGCTCGAGCTGCTCGGCATCCCGGGCGACCCGATGACGTTCGACGTCCAGCAGGCGTGGCGACCGCGCCCGGTCCGGGACCGCTACCGCGTCCCGTTCGGGGTCGGCGAGTACGGCCAGGCCGTCGAGCTGGACATCAAGGAAGCCGCGATGGAGGGCATGGGCCCGCACGGCCTGTGCATCGGCGCGACCGGTTCCGGTAAGTCGGAGTTCCTCCGCACGCTGGTGCTGGGCATGCTGGCCACCCATTCCTCGACGACGCTCAACTTCGTCCTCGTCGACTTCAAGGGTGGTGCGACGTTCCTCGGCCTGGACGACGCACCGCACGTCTCCGCGGTCATCACCAACCTCGCCGACGAGGTCACCCTGGTCGACCGTATGAAGGACGCGCTGGCAGGCGAGATGAACAGGCGCCAGGAGGCGCTCAAGAACGGCGGTAACTTCAAGAACGTCTGGGAGTACGAGAAGGCTCGCGAGAACGGCGCCGACCTCGACCCGCTGCCCGCGCTGTTCATCGTCGTCGACGAGTTCTCCGAGTTGCTGTCCGCGAAACCGGACTTCATCGACCTGTTCGTCGCCATCGGCCGGCTGGGCCGGTCGCTGCAGATGCACATGTTGCTCGCCTCGCAGCGCCTGGAGGAAGGAAAGCTGCGTGGTCTCGACTCGCACCTGTCCTACCGGATCGGCCTGAAGACGTTCTCCGCGGCGGAATCCCGCGCGGCGATCGGCGTGCCGGACGCGTTCGAGCTGCCGTCGATCCCGGGTTCGGGGTACCTCAAGTACGACACCTCCACGATGGTGCGGTTCAAGGCGTCCTACGTTTCGGGCCCGTACCGTCCCGCGGGGATCAAGGCGGCGGGGCCCGCGGCGACGGTCGTCCGCGCGGACAAGCGCCCGCAGCTGTTCGTGCCGGACTTCGTCGAGCTGCCGAAGGAACCGGAGCCGCAGCAGATCGAGGAAGAGGCGCCGAAGCAGGAACGTCAGCCGGAGGAGGCGGTCGAGCCGAGCGAGCTCGACGTCATCGTCGGGCGGCTGGTCGGCCAGGGCCCGCCGGCGCACGAGGTGTGGCTGCCACCGCTGAAGGAGCCCAACTCGCTCGACACGCTGCTGCCGAACCTCAACCCGACCGACGATCGCGGCCTGTCCCCGGTCGGCTTCTTCGGCAACGGACGGCTCCAGGTCCCGCTCGGCATCGTCGACCGCCCGTACGAGCAGCGGCGTGACGGTCTGTGGGCGGACTTCTCCGGCGCCGCCGGGCACGGACTGATCGTCGGTGGTCCGCAGTCGGGCAAGTCGACGATGCTGCGGACGCTGATCATGTCGATGGCGCTGACCCACACCCCGGAAGAGGTCCAGTTCTACTGTCTGGACCTCGGTGGCGGCACGCTCGGCGGGCTCGCCGACCTGCCGCACGTCGGTGGTGTCGCGGTGGCACGGCGCGAGCCGGACAAGGCCCGCCGGATCGTCGCGGAGCTGACCACCCTGCTCACCGAGCGGGAGGGCCGGTTCGCCGCCATGGGCATCGACTCGATGAACGAGTTCCGCAACCGGAAGCGGCGCGGGGAGATCAAACCGGAGCAGGACGCCTTCGGTGACGCGTTCCTCGTGGTCGACGGCTGGAAGGCGCTGCGAGAGGACTTCGAGGAGCTGGAAACCTCGATCACCCGGCTCGCCATGCAGGGTCTGTCCTACGGCGTGCACGTCGTCGTCGGTGCCAACCGGTGGGCCGACATCCGCCCGGCGATCAAGGACATGCTCGGCACGCGCTTCGAGCTGCGGCTCGGTGACCCGAGCGAGTCCGAAGTGGACCGTCGCGCCGCGGTGAACGTCCCCGCGGGGCGGCCGGGACGCGGGATGACCCGGGAAAAGCTGCACATGCTCACCGGTCTGCCGCGGATCGACGGCTCCAGTGACCCGGACACGATCGCCGCCGGCGTCGCCGACGCGGTCGCGAAGATCAAGGGTGCCTGGCGGGGCCGCCCGGCACCGCAGGTCCGCCTGCTGCCGGAGATGGTCACCTACGACGAGGTTCTCCGGCTGGACAGCAAGCGGGCCACGAAGCTGGTGCCGATCGGGGTCAACGAGGAAGATCTTCAGCCGATCTACCTCGACTTCGACGCGGAGCCGCATTTCTACGCGTTCGCCGACGGCGAATCGGGCAAGACCAACCTGCTCCGGCAGATCGCGCGCGGTATCGCCGAGCGCTACACGCCGCAGGAAGCCGTGATGCTGCTGGTCGACTACCGGCGCACCATGCTCGGATTCCTCAGCGGGGACTCGCTGCTCGGTTACGCGGTGTCGGCGAATCAGCTGGACAGCATGGCCAAGGACGTCTACGGGTCGATGACCCGGCGGCTCCCCGGCCCGGACGTCACGCAGGAACAGCTGAAGAACCGCTCCTGGTGGACCGGTCCGGAGCTGTTCGTCCTCGTCGACGACTACGACCTGGTGGCGACCCAGAGCAGCAACCCGCTCAAGCCGCTCTCGGAGTTCCTCGCCCAGGCCAAGGACGTCGGGCTGCACCTGATCGTGGTCCGCCGTACCGGTGGTGCGAGCCGGGCCATGTACGACCCGATCCTCGGCAAGCTGAAGGAACTGTCGGCGCCGGGCATGGTCATGAACGGCTCGAAGGACGAGGGCACCCTGGTCGGCAACATCAAGGCCGGCCCGATGCCTCCCGGCAGGGGCAACCTGCTGACGCGCAAGTGGGGCAAGCAGCTGATCCAGGTTTCGTGGATCCCGCCGGAGTGATGCCCGCGAAGGACAGGAGAACGACGATCTGCGGGAGTGGCTGGTGACGTTACGGGTAGCGGTGGACTTCGGGACATCGAGTACCTGTGTCGTCGCCTCCGTGAACGGGCGCGAACCGCAGGTCGTGGTGATCGACGGCCAGCCGCTCATGTCGTCGGCCGTCTACGCGGCACCCGACGGCACGTTGTTCGTCGGCCAGGAGGCGGAGCGGCAGGCCGCGGTCGACCCGTCGCGGTACGAGCCGCACCCGAAGCGCCGGATCGACGAGGGCGAGCTGCTGCTCGGCGAAAACGTGCTCCGGGTGACCGATGTGGTGCACGCCGTGCTGGCCCGAGCGGTCACCGAAGCACGCCGGCTGGCCGGTGAGGCCGAGGTCGATCTGCTGGTCCTCACGCACCCTGCGGACTGGGGCGCGATCAGGACAAGGCTCCTGCGCCAGGCGGCGGGGCGGCTGGCGCAGGAGGTCGCCCTCGTGCCGGAACCCGTCGCGGCGGCCGTGTACCACGCGGCGACCTTCGCCCCCTCGGACCTGAAGTCCGATCGCACCGTCGAATTCAGCGGCCGCCCCGGCGACACCCTCGCCGTCCTCGACCTCGGCGGTGGCACCGTCGACGTCAGCGTCGTCACCCGCACACCCCCGCCCGCTGCGTTTAGCGGGCTAAACGCAGCGGCGCGGCCGCAGCGGGGCGGGTTCCAGGTGCTGGCGACCAGGGGCGACCCGAGCTTCGGCGGCGCGGACATCGACCAGGCGCTGCTCGAGCACGTCGGCTCGCTCGTCTCGTCCGCGGACCCGGGGGCCTGGCGGCAGCTGGTCGAGGGCCGCGAGCTCGCGGACCGGCGCCGCAGGCGCGTGCTCCGGCAGGACGTGCGCGGTGCCAAGGAGACGCTGTCGCGGCACGCCTATACGGATGTGCCGATGCCGCCGCCGTTCGCGGACGCCCACGTCACCCGCGAGGACCTCGAGCGCCTGATCGGCGCGCCACTCGGACGCGCCGTGGAACTGACGAGCGCGGCCATCGCCGACGCCGGTCTGCGGCCGAAGCAGCTGACCGCGATCTTCCTGGTCGGCGGGTCGAGCCGGATCCCGATGATCTCGCGGCTGACGCACGAGCGGACCGGCGTCGTGCCGACGAGCTTGGACCAGCCGGAGACGGTCGTCGCGCGTGGTGCGCTCCGCGCCGTGCTCGTCGACCCCGATCGCACCGGTTCGCTGCCGGGCACCACCATGGCCCGTCTCGGCGCCGCGCCCGGCGGTGTCCCCCCAGCCGAGCATCGCACCGAGGTCGTCCGGCCCGGGGACGTCCCACGCCCCGCGGCGGCCCCACCCGCCGCGCCCCCGGCCCCCGCGCCCCACACCGGCGACCCACGCGCCACGCCGCCTCGCCCCACCGAACCGCACCCCAGCTTCCCGCCCCGGCCCGCCCAAAGTGCGTTTAGCCCGCTAAACGCAGCGCGCCAGGGGCCGCCGCCGTCGCCGCCCCGAGGTCAGCCGGCGGTTCCGTGGGGCTCGCCGGGGCCTGAGCGGGGCGGTGACACGAAACGGGTCGAGCGTGCCGGACGCTCGAAGCGGTCCAAACTGCTCTGGATCGTCGCGGCCGTGGTGGTCGTCGCGCTGGGCGCCACCGGGCTGGTCGTGATGCTGAACAAGGGCGGCGCGGACAAGCCCCCAGGCCGCACCCTCGCCCAGTACGACTACCGGTTCATCGCGCCGCCGGACTGGGTCCAGACCGACGACCGGGTCGCCGAGAAGCAGGTCGTCATCCATCCCCAGGACTCCCCGGCGGGCTTCGATCTGGTGGTCGCCCAGGAGTACCCCATGAACTACGACGCCACCGCCGATCGCCGGCAGCTCGTCGACGACCTGCGAGGCCAGGCCGCGCGCTACCCCGAGCGCTACAGCGCGTACGACCCCGACGCGTCCTACGCCGGTCGTCAGGTGATCGCCTACCAGGAGACGAAGGACCAGGCGAGGGTCTTCTGGTACGTCGTCGTACAGGGCCGGATCCGGGTGCACATAGGCTGCCAGTACAGCGTGCCCGCGCTTCAGCAGCGGGTGAGCGCGGCCTGCGAGCAGGTCGCACGCACGCTCGAGGTCGTCAACTGAAAGGGGCGCCTCGTGCCGTCCGAACCCGAGACCGCCGCCGCGGCCTTCACCCGTGCGGGGCAGGACGCGGTGACCTACGCGCGTCGCGTCGCGGGTGACGCGCTGGCGCGCAACGAACGTCACCGCGGCGAGAACGCGGAGCTGATCAAACAGTTCGGCCGTGGCAGGCTCGCGGGCCGGGCCACGGATCCCACACCGGGCTCGATGCGCGGGGCCGCGAAACGGTTCCGCGCCGCCAGGGGACTCCCGGTTCCGCAGCTGCCGTCGGCGGCCGAGCTGGTTCCCCCGAAACCGGAACCGTCGCCGTCCGCGGCGCGAAGGCCGCGTCCCACCGAGGAGGAAGCGGACTTCTCCGAGTCGCGAATCATGATCCGCGATCAATGAACGCGGGCGCACGCGACCACTGTGCGTATGTTAAGTCGCCTGGTGGAGGTCCCCTTTTCGGGGAACAACCCGACTGTGGCGCAGGGGCATGGAATACCGCGCGCGATCGGTTCCCGCTCCCAGCGTTCACTCAAGCAACTACTTGCGGGCAAACGGCGACACAGGGGAACCGGACATGGCAATGTCTCCGTCGTAGGTCCGTACGAAACAAACACGACCTAGTGCGGACAACCACTAACGAAGGGGGTAGCTCCCATGGCTGGCGGTTTCAAGGGAACTCCGGAGCAGTTCACCCAGGCCGAGCAGCGCGTCACCGAGGTGCGCGTCGCGATGGACCACAACCTGTCGCAGTTGCGTGACCGCATCGAGGCCACTCGCGCCGGCTGGCAGGGTGACGCGCAGAAGGCCTTCGACAAGGTGATGCAGCGCTTCGACGAGGACGGCCGGGGGATCAACCAGTCCCTGCAGAACATCGCGAACCTGCTTCAGGAAGCCGGTTCCAAGTACAAGCGCTCGGAAGAGCAGCAGCAGGAGATCATGAGCGCCGTGAACAAGGGCTTCGACGTTCTCGGCTGAGTACCACCTCTTGACCTTTTCCCACCCATATTCTTTCCGACAAACAAAGGGAGTGCACCATGGCTGACGGCATCGTTGTCGATTATGGCGTCATCAACGCCGCGGCGGACGACTGCAACTCGACCGGCAAGGAACTGCAGTCCGCGTTCGACAAGCTGAAGGACGACCTTCGCCCGCTGACCCACGACTGGGAAGGTGCCGCGCGTACCCAGTACGACGAGGCCCAGCGCGTGTGGGACCAGAAGTTCGAGGACCTCAAGCAGGTTCTGGCGCAGATCGCCACCGCGCTGCCGCAGATCGCGGACGGCTACCAGGGCACCGAGCAGGGCGTCAAGGACCTGTTCTGAGCTACCCCGCCCCGGATAACCACGGCGGGCCCGGCACCTTGCGGTGCGGGCCCGCCGTTTCCGTTGGGGGACAGGGAAGAAACGACCTCAGTGCGGGGCGCCGACCTCGTACTCCGGCTTGTCGTTGAGCACCCGCACGGTGACCTTTTTCGGCTGGCCCCCGATCTGCAGGGTGCAATCGAACGTCGTGCCGTTGTCGGCGAGCTGATTCGCCGGGCACTGTACATTTTGGACGTCGGGTTCGCCGTAACTCTCGTTCAGCACCTTGGTCACACCGTCCTGAAGGGACTTCTGCTCGAGGACGTCACCGCGGAACGCGCCGAGCAGCCAGGCGCCGACACCACCGGCGACGATCACGAGCACGCCGATTCCGCCGTACAGCAACGGTTTCTTCGATCGTTGCCGTTTCTCGCCGGTTTCCGGGGAAAACGCCCCGAGTCCGCCGTACTGCGAAGGCTGGAAACCACCACCGAACTGTGTGCCGGATCCCGGCGTACCGGTGCCCGCCGCCGGTTGCTGCGCCGGTGTCTGCTGTGGCTCCGAGGCAGGCTGCCACTGCTGGCCGGGCTGCTGCTGCGACCACTGCCCGCCGGACTGCGGCGCGGGAGGCTGCTGCGGTGCCGGGGGCTGCTGCCACGGTCCGGAAAAGGAACCGGTGCCACCGGGTTGCGGCGACTGCTGCCACTGTCCGGTGTAGGACCCGGTGACCGCGCCGGGCTCGGCGTTCTGCTGCCACTGCCCGGCGTGCGGGCCGGTGGCCTGCTGCTCGGGCTGCCACTGCTGCTGCGCGCCGCCGGTGTTCGGCTGCCACCACTGCTGCGGCTGCTGGTCGGGCGGCTGGCTCATCGGAGATCCCCTCGGGGCGCGCGGTCGGTCTTCACGTCGTCGGCCACGTTAGTTGCCCCTCGCTTCGGCGATCTTGTCGAACAACGCGTCCTTCGCCGCTTTGTCCGGCAACGCGGTGATCTGCGCGGCGTCGGGCAGCTTGGGCAGGTCCTGCGCGCTGGCCTTCCCGGTGAACCGGAAGTCGTATCGCAGCTCGACCTTGTGGCCGCCGCCCTCGAACTTCGCCTCCATGACCATCTGGTCCAGGGTCCCGTCCGGGTTGAGCAGGATCTTGGTCGGGATGACCGCCTTGCGCAGCTCGGGGGTGATCTGGCTCTTGATCGACGGGGGGAGCTGCTCCACCGGGCGGGTGAGGAAGGCGTCGAACGACACGTCGGCGGTGAGCTCGGTCTTGCCGTCCTTGCCGACCTTCGCGCCCTTCACCGTCTTCTTGTCGGCGTTGTAGGACAGCGCGACGGCGTCGGCCATCTTGCAGGCGGTGAGGATGCCGGCGAACGCGCACTTCATCGTCAGCCCGCCCTCCGGCTTGGGCATCGACACCCACGAGGTCGGGGCGGCCCCCTTGAACACCGGGCCGAGGTACATGTACTCGAGGGCACCGTCGGCCGGGGTGAAGGTGTCGAGGACGTCGTCGGGGTTCTTCTGCGAGCGGTTGTGCACCACCCGGCTCTCCGGGCTGCCGGTGCGGGCCGAGGTGATGACGCTGTGCGCGTACTTCTCGTCGAAGCGGAAGTAGTTGTCCGACGAGGTGGTGACGTCCCGCTGGTCGGCGATGACGTCCTGGAGCTTGTTCATGGCGGTCTCGAACTTGCCGCCGACGTACGCCGCGGCGTCGTCCCCCTTGGGCAGCGCGGTACCGGCGCGGGCCTGGCCGCACGCGGTGGTCAGCACCAGCACGGCGCCGAGCGCGCAGATGATCGTGGTTGGCCGTTTCCTCATCGCCGTTCCCCTGGTCGAGTCCACCCGCTCCGGGTGTATCCGGATCGTCTCATTCTCGCGTGTCGCGGACGGCGGTGCGGGCGGTTCGCGTGGTCCGGCGGGTAGAGTTTTGCTGCGTCCACCCGGCTGGGACCCTAGTATGCGAGTCTGGAGCCACCCCCGCTGTGTGGGTCCGCCGGACGTGGGGGTATCTTCATATGTCGTTGTGCGCTGCGGCGCGTAAGCGCTAGGCCCGCACAGAACCCACACGCAATGTTGACGACGAGGTAGACCCTTGCCCACGTACAGCCCCAAGCCCGGCGACGTCACTCGTGCCTGGCACGTGATCGACGCCGAGGATGTCGTGCTCGGCCGGCTCGCGACCGAGGTCGCCACGCTGCTGCGCGGCAAGCACAAGCCGACCTACGCCCCGCACGTGGACACCGGTGACTTCGTCATCATCGTCAACGCCGAGAAGGTCGCCCTCACCGGTAACAAGCGCGAGCAGAAGTTCGCGTACCGGCACAGTGGCTACCCCGGCGGTCTGCGCAAGCGCTCGTTCGGTGAGCTGCTCGACACCAAGCCGGAGCACCTTGTCGAGAAGGTCGTCAAGGGCATGCTGCCGAAGAACAAGCTCGGCCGCGCGCAGGCGAAGAAGCTCAAGGTCTACGCCGGCCCGGAGCACCCGCACGCCGCGCAGTCGCCGCAGGCGCGCGAGATCACCAAGATCGCGCAGGTCGCGCAGTGAGTGAGGAACAGTCTGTGACCAGCACCGAGACCGAGACCCCCGCGGTCACCGAGACTCCCGCGGTCGGCGAAGCCGTCGCGACGAGCGAGACGCCGGCCGCGCCGCGTCCCTCGCGTGCCGCCGGTGGCAACGCCCAGACCGTCGGCCGCCGCAAGGAGGCCGTCGTGCGGGTGCGCGTCGTTCCCGGTACCGGCGTGTTCAAGCTCAACGGCCGCACGCTCGAGGAGTATTTCCCCAACAAGGTGCACCAGCAGCTCATCCGTGAGCCCCTGGTCACGGTGGAGAAGCCGGACTCCTTCGACATCTTCGCCAACCTCCACGGTGGCGGGATCTCGGGCCAGGCCGGTGCGCTGCGCCTGGCGATCGCCCGTGCGCTGGTCGAGGTCGACGCCGACGACCGCCCGGCGCTGAAGAAGGCCGGCTTCCTGACCCGTGACGCGCGCGCCACGGAGCGGAAGAAGTACGGCCTCAAGAAGGCCCGTAAGGCTCCGCAGTACAGCAAGCGCTGATTCGCGCCCCAGGCGCAACCCACGGGCGCCCCCATCCCCCCATCGGATGGGCGCTCCCGTGTTTTCCGGGGTCGTCCGCCCCCGTCCCCACCCACCCCCTCGCCACCCTGCCCGCCCCGGCCAAGTGCGTTTAGCGGGCTAAACGCAGTTCCCTGGACCCGGCGGAGCGCGTTTAGCGGGCTAAACGCACTCGGGCCCGTAGCCGGACAGTGAGGTGAGGGGGCTACCTTGTCTCGTGGTTGGTCGCACATGGAGGTCGACAGATGGCTCGCCTATTCGGTACCGACGGCGTGCGGGGTCTCGCCAACGCCGAGCTGACTCCGGAGCTCGCCCTCTCACTGGCGGCCAGCGCGGCGCGGGTGCTCGCCGCCCACGACCGCTCCCACCGCCCGGTGGCCGTCGTCGGACGTGACCCGCGCGCCAGCGGTGAGATGCTGGAGGCCGCGGTCGTCGCCGGCCTCGCCTCCGCCGGTGCCGACGTCCGTCGCGTCGGCGTTCTGCCCACCCCGGCCGTCGCCTACCTCGTCGGCGCGCTCGACGCCGATCTCGGGGTGATGATCTCCGCGTCGCACAACCCCATGCCGGACAACGGCATCAAGCTCTTCGCCGCGGGCGGCCACAAACTGCCCGACGGTATCGAGGACGAGATCGAGGCCGGGCTCACCGCGCAGGCGACGCGACCGACCGGTGTCGGTGTCGGCCGCGTCACCGACGTCCCGGACGCTCTCGACCGCTACGCCGAGCACCTCGTCGCGGCCACTCCGCACCCGCTCGCGGGCCTGAAGGTCGTCGTCGACTGCGCCAACGGCGCTTCGTCCGCCGCCGCTCCCGAGGTGTACCGTCGCGCCGGGGCCGAGGTCGTCGCGCTGCACGCCGAGCCGGACGGCATCAACATCAACGAGCACTGCGGCTCCAACCACCCCGAACTCCTGCGCGCCGCCGTCGTCGAACACGGTGCCGACCTCGGCATCGCGCACGATGGTGACGCCGACCGCTGCGTCGCGGTGGACGCGGCGGGCGAGCTGATCGACGGCGACCAGATCATGGCCGTTCTCGCGCTCGCGCTGGCCGAGTCCGGTGAGCTGACCAAGGACACGCTGGTCGCGACCGTGATGAGCAACCTCGGCCTGCACCTGGCCATGCGCGCGCACGGCATCAACGTCGTCACCACCGCGGTCGGTGACCGGTACGTCCTCGAGGAGCTGCGGGCCAGCGGGTTCGCGCTCGGCGGTGAGCAGTCGGGCCACGTCGTGCTGCCCACGCACGCCACGACCGGCGACGGGCTGCTCACCGCGCTGCGCCTGATGAGCCGCATGGCCGCGACCGGCAAGCCGCTGGCCGAGCTGGCCGCGGTGATGAACCGCCTGCCGCAGGTCCTGGTCAACGTGCCGGTCGCGGACAAGGCCGCGGTGGCGGGCTCGGACGCCGTGCGCGACGCCGTCGGTGCCGTCGAGGCCGAACTCGGTGAGGAAGGCCGGGTGCTGCTCCGCCCGTCCGGCACCGAGCAGCTCGTCCGCGTCATGGTCGAGGCCCCAGCACAGTCCACCGCCCAGGCGGCGGCCGATCGCCTCGCCGGAGTGGTGTCCGCGGTCTCGTAGCGGCGGATCTCACCGCCCGCCGGGTGATCCGGCCGACTCGCTGCGCCTGCGTTACCTGCCCGGTACATTGCGTATGCGAGGGATGGCACCGATCGAGCGTCCGCCGCGTCCGAATGTGGACGGACGCAGGTGCTCTGGTGAGGGGGCGTGATGGCGGGTAAGGGTCACAAGGTCGATCCGGCTCAGCTGAACGAAGCGGCGAAGGCGTTGGAGGACCTGCCCAAGCAGGCCTGCGAACAGCCGATCGTGGCGGTCGAGCAGATCGTCCTGACCCCGGACAGCTTCGGGCCCGCGCACAAGGACTGTTTCAAGGGGTACTCCGAGAACATCCAGAAGCTCGCCAAATGCGCGCGCAGCTATCTGACGGCTTCGGACGAGTTCGGCCGGAAGCTCGCGGCGTCGAAGAACCTGTACCAGTCCAATGAGGACGAGACCGCCGCCGAAGTGAGGAAGCACTGATGGGCCTCGCGGGCGTCGGCAGCGATGACGGCAAGGACATTCCGAGCCGTCAGGAGATCGACCAGATCCTCAACGACCCCAACGTGGGGATGGACGTCAAGCGCCAGCTGGCGCTGGAGTACATCGACTACGTCGAGGACGAAACACCGGAATCCTGCGGCTTCGCGAGCGAGGACGAGCGCAACAAGTACCGCGACTACCTGAAGTCGCTGCACAATGACTGGATCACCGAAGGCGACATCAACGGCAACAACGGTGGCCTCAGCGATCTCAAGGACATCTACAAGGAAGCCAAGGGCGAGTACGACAAGAGCCGTCAGGCCGGTCGGGACAACGACCGCGCCGCGCTCAACAGCGACGCCGCCAAGACGCAGGCGATCGCCGGACGGGCGACCGAAACCGACCCGGGCTGCGCGAACTCGAAGGAAATCTTCGATCCCGGGCTTTCCGCTTTCAAGGTGTACGAGAACTTTTATCCGCTGTATGTCACGGCATCGCGGATCACGGGTGCCGGCGGCGCCCTCGTTTCTCTCGAGGAGTTGCGGCGGCTCTACCACGAGCAGGACAACATCCCGTTCAACCTGTTCAAGGCCAGCGCGGACGAGCTGACGGCGGTGAGCGGAGCGGTCGACAACTCGTCCAAGGACGTCGCGGGCAAGCTGCAGAATTCGCTGGGTACTTGGGAAGGCGACGCCGCCGACCAAGCACGCGAGTACCAGAAGGCGTATTCGGAGAAGAACAGGCTGGTCGCCGAAGCGTTCAAAGCGGCGGCCGAAGGGCTGCTACGGGTCAACGGTTCGATCGGCAGGTTCTGCCAGGACAAGGTCGGCTGGCTCCAGAAGTGGTACGCCGACAGCGTCAACGGCGCGACCATCCAGGACATCGAGCGGATCGTCCGCATCGCGGACGGCAGCTGCAGCCAGAACGACATCAAGCACTGCATCGGTTTTCTCAGCATCGACGCCAAGAACGCGTTCAACGACGACTGGGGCGACCTGGACCAGAGCACCATCGACGAGGTCATCACGCCCCAGGCCAAGGCGTGGCTCAAGGACGTCTTCCTGGCTTGGTTCGGCAAGCACATCGAGAACTTCCAGCTGGTCTGTTCGAACACCCGCAACGCGGTCAACGACGCGTGGGGAAAGTACTTCGAGTCGCTCGGGAAGGTCGACGAGAACCCGTACGCCGATCTCGGAAAACAGAGCGGTGAAGGAAAGAAACCCGGCACCGGCGGAGGCCGGGACACCGGTGGCGGCGGGAAGAATACCGGCGGTGGCAACGACACCGGCGCGCAGGCCGAGGTCGGCCCCATGCCGAAGCCGCCGGAGATGCCCAAGCCACCGGAGATGCCGAAACCGCCCGAGATGCCGGGCCAGGACGTCAACCCGGTCACCCATCAGCCGCTGGAAGTGGATCCCGAGACCGGCAAGCCCTACCCGATCGACCCGAAGACCGGCGCGGCGCTCAAGTCCGATGTGGACCAGCCGGAGACGATGACGGTCGAACAGGGTGACCACAGGATCTCCATGGCCGAGCCGGGCAAGGACGGCAAGATGGGGATCAGCGTCGACAACGGGGCCGGTCCGCCGAAGGACTACAAGCTCGACTTCGGGGATGGCAAGGAGCACACGCCGCAGGACGGGACGGCCGCGGGCGGCGCGATCCATCACGACACCGCGGCGCGCCTGGCCCAGCAACAGCCGGCGACCTCGGGCCAGGCGTATCAGCCAGGGCCGGACGGGAAGATCCACATCGAGGACGGGAACCTCAAGATCACCGCCGAGCGTCCGCAGGGCGCCGAGGGTCCGACGGTGGTGACCGTCGACGACGGTTCCGGTCATCCGACGAAGTACACCCTCGGCGAAGACAACCCGGCCGACGCCGCGAACAAACACGCCGCCTCAGCGAGCCCTGTCGATCAGGGCGCCGGGCAGCCTGCTGCCGCGCACTCCGTTGCTCAGCCGGAGAGCCGGGATCAGGCTCCGGCCGTCGAGCACAGCCGGGGAGACCTGGCAGGCGACGCCTCCGGCGGCCGCCACCACGCGGTGACCGACGGTGGCACCGGAGGAGGCGTGGCCGACGCCACCCCCGCGACGCCCGCGTCGGCAAGCGCGGCGCCTACGGCAGGCGACGCTGTTCCCGCGACGGGCGGCGAGGGCCATGCCGTCGCGGCGTCGAACGACGCGACCACAGCACAGTCCATTGCGGACCCCACCGACAGCCACGGCGGTATCGGGCAGCGGCCGGACAGTGGTCTCGGCCAGGCCTCCGACCCGGCGGGCATGACCGGCGGGGGCGGCTCCACGATGCCGGCGCCGACCGGGCTCGGCTCGGCCCCGGACGGGACTCAGCCCATGCCCGCGTCCATGGGGATGATGGGCGGCGGAATGATGGGTGGTGGGATGGGCGGTGGGCAGGCCGGTGGCGGCGAGGACCAGCAGCGCTCGTCCGGCAGCTACCGCGTCGACGGCGGGTTGTTCGAGACGGCGCCCGCAGGGGGCCGGATCAGCGGTTCGATCGACGACGATGGTGTGATCGGTTCTCGATAGCGCGATCGTCGTGGTGGTGGGGAGGACGAACTCGTGAGTCCCGAAGAGGATCTCGCAGCCTTGAAGCACAAGCTCGCCGGGCTCGAACGGGAGAACGGCGACCGGATGTATCTGGTCGAGCAGCGGGCCGCGAAGGCGGTGGAGGAGAGCCGGGAAGCCGGTGACAAGCTGCGCCGGGAGACCGACGAAGCGCTCACGAAGCTGCTCGAACAGAAGCGACGGGCGGAAGCGGCGGGTGGCTGGGTCACCGAGTCGACGGTCGGCGACAAGGCCGAGGACGAGAACGACTTCGGCTTCGAAGAGGACGAGGCGGAAAACGAACGCCGCGCGGGCTACCGTGCCGCGGACGCGCCTCCAGCTGCCCACCCCGCCGCTCCACCACCCCCTCCGCCCCCGTCCCCGCCCGCCGTGCCCCCTGCCCCTGCCGCGGGGCGCGCGGCCGGACGCCACCGCCGCCCGGCCCACTCCGACGACGACGATTTCGCCAACACCGACTGGCTGGCCACCTGACCCACCCCCAGCGCGTTTAGCCCGCTAAACGCACCCTGGCGCCCCCGGCCGCGCGCAGTTAGCGGGCTAAACGCGGCGCTGAGCGTTGCTAAGCAATCGGGCCGCCCCACTGCGCTCCTGGCCGACCGGACCGCGCTGCTCGGCCGACCGGACCGCGTTTAGCCCGCTAAACGCGCTCGGGTGCCGTGGGCGAATCGCGGTTAGCGGGCTAAAAGCGCTCGGGGGGGGAGGTGCG
>NZ_JBHYJW010000080.1:0-35291 GCF_042741125.1 Amycolatopsis sp. NPDC058986
CGCGCCGCCGCTTTGCGCGTGTGTTCTCTTATAAGGTGTTAATATAGGGCTCCGCGGCCCCCCGCGGGGTGCCCCCCGCGGGTGGGTCCCCCCCGTCTCCGGGTCCACCGCGACGACGGCGGACCGCTCGTGTGCGGCGATGATCGCCGCCGCGCCGTTGTCCACGGCCAGCTCCACGGCGTCCATGACGCGGCGGGCATTGACCTCGTCGAGGTGTACGGTGGGTTCGTCGAGCAGCATCAGCCACGCGCCCGAACGCACCCGCAGCAACGCCCGCGCGACGGCGACACGCTGCCGTTGCCCCAGCGAGAGTTTGTCCACTGGCCGGTCGGCGAGTCCGGTCAGGCCGAGTTCGGCGAGCACGGCGTCGACGTCCTCGCCTGCCGGAGTGAGTTCGTCTCGAACGGTGCCGCCCGCGAACACCGGGTTCTGCGGCACCCAGGCGACATCGCGTCGCCAGCGCGTCAGGTCGGCGTCGGCGAGGCGGGCGCCACCGACGGTGATCGTTCCATCGTACGACGGCACAAAACCCAGCAGTGTCAACAACGTCGTCGTCTTGCCGCCGCCGCTCGGCGCGCGAAGCCAGGCGATCTGACCCGGCCAGACCACGAAACTTTCCCCGTCGGGCGCGAAGCCTCCTCGCCGTTCGACACGCAGGCCCGACACTCGCACCTCGCCGCGAGGAAGCGGCTCCGTGCCGTCAGCGGGAACGGGCTCGGCCAAGATCGCGGTGACGCGACGCACCGCCTCGACGCCGTCTTCGCTGGCGTGGAACGCCGCGCCGACAGTGCGAATCGGCTGGTAGCACTCGGGCGCGAGGATCAGCACACCGAGACCGATCGCGAGCGGCAGGTTGCCACCCACGAGCCGGACGCCGATCACCACGGCGATCAACGCGACCGAAAGCGTCGCGGCGAGTTCGAGGACGAACGCCGAGGAGAAGGCGACCTTCAAGGTCTTGAGCGTCGCGCGACGATGCCGCTCCGAAAGCCGCCGGACGACGTCGGACTGGGCTCGGGCGCGCCGGAACGCGGTCAGCACGGGCAACGCGCGGACGAGTTCCAGCAGCAGCCCGGACATGCGGTGCGTCGCGTCGGTGGCCCCGGCGACACGATCGGCGGTGTAGCGGCCGACGAGGATCGCGAACATCGGCAGCAACGGCACGGTCAGCGCGATGATCACCGCGGACGGCCAGTCGGCGAACAGCACCGCTGCCCCGGCACCGAGCGGGACGACCGCGGCCGTCATCAGCGCCGGGAGGTACTCACGGAAGTAGGCGTCGAGCGCGTCGAGACCCCGGGTCGTCAACGCGGTCAGCTCGCCGTGCCCGCGCCGCGCGATCCACTCCGGACCGAGCCGCAGCACGTGGTCGACGGCCCTGGCCCGCAGTTCCTCCTTGGCGGTGGCGGCCGCGCGGGCCGAGATCACCCGCACCGCCCAGCCTGCCAGTGCCCGGCCCGCGACCACCGCGAGCAGGACGGCCAGCTGGGCGGTGCGGCCCCCGACTCCTGTGGAGACGACCGACGCGAGCACGTCGGCCAACAGGAAGGCCTGTGTCACCAGCAATGCGGCGTTGAGCAGCGAAAGCGCCGCGACCTGGGTCAACGCCCGGCGCGCCGCGGGCCCGAGAGCCCGAAACGCGCCGAGCGGACCCTTTCCCGGCCGCGCTGGGTCCATTGTGGACACCGTGGCGGAAAGGGACGCGCTGCCGGGAAGCTTCGTCATGGTGCGTGCACCGCGGGGATGTGCTGGGTGCCGATGCGCTTGCGGAACACCCAGTACGTCCAGCCCTGGTAGATCAGCACCGCGGGGGCGCCGAACAGGGACACCCAGCTCATCACCACGAGCGTGTAGTGGCTCGACGCCGAACCGGCGATCGTGAGGCTGTGCGCCGGATCGAGGGTCGACGGCAGGACGTTCGGGTAGAGCGCGCCGAAGATCGTGATCACGGCCGCGGCGACCACGACGCCGAGCGCGGCGAACGCCTGGCCGTCACGGTCGGCGCGCAGCCGCAGCCAGGCGACGACGGCCGCGAGCAGGGCGATCACCAGCGTGACCAGCGTCCACACCTTCCCCGACCGGGCCTGCACGATGATGAGGAAGGCCACCATCGGCAGCAACGCGACCGGCAGGATCCGGTAGGCCAGGACGCGTGCGCGTTCCCGCAGGTCACCGGTGGTTTTGAGGGCGAGGAACGCGGCGCCGTGAGTCAACGAGAACCCGACGACGCCGAGCGCGCCGAGCACGGTGTCCCACCGGATGGCGGCGAACGCGGAGCCGACCCGGTTGCCCGCTGCGTCGAGCGGCAGGCCGAGCGTGGTGGTCGCGAGCAGCAGCCCGACACCGAGCGGCGGGATCCACGAGCCGATCATGATGACCCGGTCCCAGGTCCGCCGCCAGTGTTCGGAGTCGACCTTCCCGCGGTACTCGAACGCGACGCCGCGGCCGATCAGCCCGACCAGCACGACGAGCAACGGCAGGTAGGCGGCCGCGAACAGGCCCGCGTACCAGGCGGGGAACGCGGCGAACATGACGCCGGCCGCGACGATGAGCCAGACCTCGTTGCCGTCCCACACCGGGCCGATCGTGTTGACCATGACGCGGCGTTCGGTGTTGTCGCGGCCGAGGATCGGCAGCAGCATGCCGACGCCGAAGTCGAAGCCTTCGAGGAAGAGGTACCCCAACCAGAAGACCGCGACGAGGCAGAACCAGATCGTCTCGAGCGTCATCGGTTCGGCTCCTTCTCCTCGGGCCCCGCCGGGGGCCGCGTCGACCGCGCGTCACGCGCTACCACGTCCCGCCGACGCCGGGCGTCCCCGAGGACGCCGTCGCGGCGAGTTATCCACAACCGGGTGAGTTGTCCACAGATCTGCTGTGGGTAACCCTCCCGGGTGACCATCCCGATACACTGGGTTCGGGGACGCCCCCCGAGGCGGGTGGGGGATACCTCGAGGGTGGTCAAGGGCGGCCGGTCAGTAGGCGAAGGCGAGAGTGTCGTCTTTGTCGTCATCGGATTCGCTGTCCTGCTGGGGTTTCGGGGGCATGACGGCGTCGACGCCGCCGCGGACGTACTTGCGCATGAGGTACACCTCGACCACGCCGAGCACGCCGTAGAGGGCGGTCAGCACGATCAGGGATGTCCACACCTCGCCTGTGGACAACTGCGACACGGCGCGGGCGGTGAACATCCACACCCCGTCGATCCCGGTCGGGTTCGGCGCGACCACGAACGGCTGCCTGCCCATCTCGGTGAAGATCCAGCCCGCGCTGTTGCCGATGAACGGCGTCGCGATCCCGCCGAGAGCCAGCAGCGGGAACCACCGGCCGCCCGGGATCCGGCCTCGCCGCGTCAGCCACAGCGCGAGCAGGCCGATCCCGGCCGAGATCGCGCCGAAGCCGATCATGGCCCGGAAGCCCCAGTAGGTCACCGGCAGGTTCGGCACGTAGTCGATCGGCTTGCCCGCGAGCGGGCCGAGCGCCGGGTCGTCCGGATAGTTCGTCCCGTACTTCGCCTGGTACTCCCCGATCAGGTTCTCCACGCCCTTGACCTCGGTCGAGAAGTCGTTGTGCGCCAAGAAGGACAGCAGCGCGGGCACGGTGAACGTCTTGACCGACTCGCAGTTCGCGTTCGCCACGTCGCCGATCGCGAGTATCGAGAAGCTCGCGGGCTTTTCCGTGTGGCACAACGCTTCCGCCGAGGCCATCTTCATCGGCTGCTGCTCGAACATGAGCTTGCCCTGCATGTCGCCGGTGATCGCGAGGACGGCGAACGCCGCCACGCCGACCCAGCCGCCGAGCCGCAGCGAGGACCGCCAGACCTCGCGGTGCTCGTCCTCGCTCTTGCGGCGCCGCCACAGGTGCCAGCCCGCGACGCCGACCAGGAACGCCGCCGCCACCGAGAACGCGCCGGCCAGCGTGTGCGGGATCGCGGCGAGCGCGGTGTTGTTCGTCAGCACCGCCCAGATCGAGTTCATGGTGGGCTTGCCGTTGTCGAACGTCACGCCGACGGGGTGCTGCATCCACGAGTTCGCGGCCAGGATGAAGTAGGCCGAGGCCATCGTCGCCAGCGAGAACGCCCACGCACAGGCGAGGTGCACCTTCTTCGGCAGCCGGTCCCAGCCGAAGATCCACAGGCCGAGGAACGTCGACTCGACGAAGAACGCGACGAGGCCCTCCATCGCCAGCGGCGCGCCGAACACGTCCCCGACGAAGCGCGAGTAGGCGCTCCACGACATGCCGAACTGGAACTCCTGCACCAGTCCGGTCACCACCCCCATGGCGAAGTTGACCAGGAGCAGCTTGCCCCAGAACTTCGTCATCTTGAGGTACTTCAGCGAACCGGTGCGGACCCACGCCGTCTGCATGACCGCGACCAGGATGGACAGCCCGATGGTCAGCGGGACCATCAGGAAGTGATAGACGGTGGTGATGCCGAACTGCCACCGCGCTAGCTCCAGGACCTCCACGCGATCAAGCCTGCTCCGCCAGCCGGAACCCGGCCAGTTCAACTGGTCCTGTTCTCGCCGGGACGAAGGTCCTGCCGCGGGAAAAGAAGGTCCCGCAAAGGAAAATCCGGCCTAGCGCGTCTCGAGGGTTACCCATTCGAGGTACTCGGCGCCGCCGCCCTCGATCGGCGTCACGATGATCTCCGGGACGTCGTAGGAGTGCCGTGCCTTGAGCAGGTCCACGAGCGCGGCCGCGCGATCCCGGGCTGTCTTGCACTCGACGCGCCACTCGGTCTCGGTCTGCACCGCGCCTTCCCAGCGGAACACGCTGGTGATCGGGCCGACGATCTGCGCGCACGCCGCCAGCTTCGCCTCGACGGCGGCGGAGGCCAGCGCGCGAGCGGCGTCCTCGGAATCGATGGTCGAGGCGACAACGACGTGGTCAGCGGGCATACCGCCACGGTACCGCAGACCACAAAAGCGATTTCGGCACGCCGAAAAAACGAATCCGGTCACCCTCGAAACAATATTCACGATACCCGACGACGCATTTCGCGAATCCCATCTGCTTGCCCTTTTCTGAATCGCTCCTTTATCGTTGCAGCGAAAGGGGCGTGAAAACCACGATGTCTACCACTGCTCTGGCGTTTCTCAGCGCGTTCGGCCTGGTCCTGGCCGTGGAACTGCCGGACAAGACGCTGGTCGCCACTCTGGTTCTCACCACCCGTTTCCGGGCATGGCCGGTTTTCGCGGGAGTGTGCGCGGCATTCGCCGTGCAATGCGTCGTCGCGGTCGCTTTCGGCAGTGTGCTCACCCTGCTCCCGGATACCGTTGTCGCTTTGGTCGTGGCCGCGATGTTCGGCGTCGGCGCGTTCATGCTCCTGCGGGAAGGATTCCGCGAAGGCACCGACGGCGGCGAGGACGCTTCACGCTCCGGGCCGGCCCCGCTGTCCTTCCTGCGCTCCGCGATCACGTCGTTCGGGGTGCTCTTCGCCGCCGAGTGGGGCGACGCGTCCCAGCTCGCGACGGCCAGCGTCGCCGCGAAGTTGGCGAGCCCGATCGCGGTCGGGCTGGGCGCGTTTGTGGCCCTGGTCTCGGTGGCCGGGCTCGCGGTGTTCATCGGCGCGAAGATCCGCAGCCGGATCCGGCCGCGGCTGATCCAGCGCTGTGCCGGGTTCGTCTTCGCGGGCTTCGCCGTCCTCTCCCTCGCCCAGCTGGCGTTCTGAGCCGCCGGCGCTTGCTACAGGGGTTTCACAGGATCGCCAGGTAACCTCTCGCGGAACCACGGGTGAGGGCAAGGTGAACCGGCGATGACGTCGGGGCGCCTTGCCCTCGCGCATGCCAGCCCCGACCCGCTCAGGAGACCGCCCGGTGACCTCGCCGAAGACCGCCGTCGCGCGTGCCGTCTCGCCCGTGCACGGCAGGCTGGCGGTCGTCGGCATGGCGACGGCGGTGCTCATCTCCGTCGACCTGCACATCCGGCTGTCCGGCCAGGTCAGCCCGATCTGGCAGACGCTGTCGGAGTACGTCTACGGCCGCCTCGGCCACGGCTCCGCCGCGCCCCTGTTCGGCGCGATGTGCCTGGCGCTCGCGCTCGGCTCGCTCGCACTGCTCACCGGGATCGCCAGGGCCCGCCGGGAGGGCACGCGGCCGGTGCTGGCCCTGCTCGGTGTGTGGTGTGCCGGGCTGCTGGTCTGCGCGACCGTCCCGGTGGATCCCGAGGGCCAGGCCCGCTCGCTGGCGGGCCAGGTGCACAACTACGCCGCGCTGACGGCGTTCGTCGCGCTGCCCGCGGCCGCGTGGGTGCTCACCCGGCGCGGCCGCTCCCGCTGCCCGTGGGAGCCGCGGCGGACCACGATCCGGTGGCTCGCCGCAGCCAGTATGACGAGCGTGCTGGTGGTGCTGGGCGGGTTCATCGCGACGCTCGTCATCGGCCCGGTGCACCAGGAAGTCAGCATGGGCCTGTTCGAACGCCTGCTGTTCACCATCGACCTGGCCTTGCTGGCCACGATGGTCCGGCCGCTGCTGGAACCCGCCCGGCCTCGCTAGCCCAGGGGATCGACGTGGATGTCCTCGACGCCGTCACCCGACAGCCACCACGACGTGTACTGCTCGTCGGGCCCGACGCGCAGTTCGGCGCCGTCATCGAACGTCAACGTCAGCCGGTGGTCCATCAGGTCGGCCGCCACCACGGTCCTGCCGAACAGCGCGAGCACGGGCGGCAGCGTGCTCCGCTCCTCCGGGTCGATCTCGTGCCGCACCCCGTCCGCGCCGAGCAGGGTGAACGGCACCGAGACGGCCAGCTCGGCGCAGACCTCGGCCCCACGGACCAGCAGGAGCCGCACCTGATGGTCGAACGCGGTACGGGTGACCTCGCAGCCGACCAGATCCGGCGTCGTCACGAGGTCTCCGTCCGGAGGATGTCCGCGAGCCTGGCGGCCGCGGCGACGACCTGGGGCCCGATCTCCTTCGCGGCGAGTGGCTCCAGCGACACCACGCCGACGCTCGCGCGCAGGCCCGGCACACCTCGCACCGGGGCCGCGACCCCGGACGCGCCCGCCTCCAGTTCGCCGGTGGACGTCGCCCAGCCGTCGCCGCCGGGGCGCAGCGTCATCGCCCTGCCCGCCGCGCCCGCCGCGAGCGGATGCCGCGTGCCGATGCGGTAGGCGACGTGGAAGCTGGTCCACGTCGGTTCGACCACGGCGACCGCGAGTGCCTGGTCGCCCTGCGCCACCGAGAGATGCGCTGTCGCGCCCACCTTCTCCGCCAGCTCGCGCAGCACCGGCGCCGCCGCGTCCCGCAGCTGCGGCAGCACCTGGCCCGCGAGCCGGAGCAGGCCGACGCCGAGCCGGACCTTGGTGCCGTCCCGCCAGACGAGCCCGCGTTCGGACAGCGGCACGAGCAGCCGGTACACCGCCGCCCGGCTGGCGCCGATCGCGACGGCGAGCTCCGAGATGGTCGCCGCGCCGCCACCGGCGTCGGCGACCGCCTGGAGCAGCGCCAGTCCGCGATCGAGCGTCAGCGAGCCTTCACGCGTCACAACAGTTCGAGTTCCCCGAGGTCGGCGATCGGCTCGTCGAACGACGCGGCCGCGTAGGACGCGAAGAGCTGCCGGACCGCCTTCGAGGCGGGTTCGGACAGCGCACGTGCCTCGTCGGCCAGCGCTTTCCCGTCGGTCGACTCCAGTGCCGCGCGGACGTCACCGCCGGACAGGCAGCGAGCCGAGGCGACCAGCAGGTTGAGGAAGCCGTGGTGGGTGAAGCCGCTGTCGGCGTCGGTGTGCCGGACGGCCCGGTGCAGGCTGTTGGTCGCCTTGAACGAGGCGCCGTCGGCACCACTGACCACGGACAGGAAGTCCGCGACCTCGTCGATGCTGGGGAAGTTCTCCCCGGCCTGGCCGCCGCACCGGATCTTCGGCCAGCTGCCGTGCTCGATGACCTTCCGCACGCCGTCCAGCCAGCCGACACCGCGGCGCGGCTCGACGACGCGGATGACGTCCTCGGGCACGAACTCCGAAACCCGCTCCAGCCACACCTCGTCGACATCCGACGGGGCGGGCATCTCGACCATCCGCAGCGCGAGCAGCTCGCCGCGGGATTCCACGATCGAAATGGCCTTCGGCACGCCGCCCAGACCGGTGTCGATGATCAGCGACAGCGGCAGCGGCTCCTTCGGTTTGATCTTGATGAGCTCGGTGATCAGCTCCGGCAGGCGAGAGGCCTGGCAGAGGAAAACCCCCAGTACACCGGCGTGTTCACCGGTCCGCGACGCGAAGTGCGCACGGAGCGCGTCGGGCATCTTCGCATCGGCAGGCGGGAACAACGCCGAGTCGTCGACGAGCCGCGCGAACAGGGGAGGAATTCCACGGGGGCCGGGGGGCGTGAGTTCCACAGCGCTTGACACGACTGACACGCTAGTAGCGTACGACATGAGGACAAAATCGTTCGTTAAACGGACACATCTCGATCGGTCACGAAGGAGGCACCGATGCCCTACTACCGGCAAGTAGGCGAGGTCCCGCACAAGCGCCACACCGCGTTCCGCAAGCCCGACGGCGGGCTCTTCGCCGAGGAGCTGATGGGTGTCGAGGGCTTCTCCGCGGACTCCGCGCTGCTGTATCACCGCGGCCTGCCGACGGCGATCGTCGACGCGGTGGCGATCGCGGACGAGCGCGGCTCGCTGACCCCGAACCACCCGCTCAAGCCCCGGCACTTCAAGACCCAGGACCTCAAGTTCGCCGAGGGCACCGACGCGGTCACCGACCGGCGGCGCCTGTTCGGCAACGCCGACGTGACCATCGGCTTCGTCACCGCGAACGCGCCCAGCCCGCTCTACCGCAACGCCGCCGGCGACGAGCTGTTCTACGTCCAGGGCGGTTCGGCGACGGTCGAGACGATCTACGGTGCCCTCGAAGTCGGCGACGGCGACTACCTCGTCATCCCGACGTCGTGCACCTACCGCGTCATCCCGCACGGCGAGGTCAAGCTGCTGACGCTCGAAGCCCGCGGGCACATCGGGCCGCCGAAGCGCTATCTGTCGGCGAAAGGCCAGTTCCTCGAGCACTCGCCGTACTGCGAGCGCGACATCCGGGGCCCGTCGGAGCCGCTGCTGGCCGACGGCACCGACGTCGAGGTCCTCGTGCGCCACCGCGCCGGGCTGACGCGCTACACCTACGCCACGCACCCGTTCGACGTCGTCGGCTGGGACGGCTGCCTGTACCCGTGGGCGTTCAACATCGACGACTTCGAGCCCATCACCGGCCGCGTGCACCAGCCGCCGCCCGTGCACCAGACGTTCGAGGGGCCGAACTTCGTCGTGTGCTCGTTCTGCCCGCGCAAGGTGGACTATCACAAGGACTCGATCCCGGTCCCGTACAACCACGCCAACGTCGATTCCGACGAGCTGATGTTCTACGTGCGCGGGAACTACGAAGCCCGCAAGGGCTCCGGGATCGGCATCGGCTCGCTTTCGCTGCACCCGTCCGGCTTCACGCACGGGCCGCAGCCGGGCGCCGCGGAGGCTTCGATCGGCGCCGAGTTCTTCGACGAAACCGCGGTCATGGTGGACACCTTCGCCCCGCTGGACCTCGGCGAGGCCGCCGAAACGTCCGAAGACCCCGGCTACGCCTGGACCTGGTCCGGACGAGGGCCCGCCTGATCCGCCCGGCGGCCGGTGCTCCCGTCACCCGCGAGCACCGGCCGCCCTGTTACGGCAGTCTGTGAAACGTCACGTCTTCCCTTGCGGCCGGAATTCAGGTTAGGCTCACCTAAGTAGGAGGTGAGCCGTGACCGAGGCCCCGATGACCATCCGCCGCCCGCCGGCGCCGAACCCGGCCGAACGCGCCAAGACGATCGCGACCCGCAATGGGCCGGCCTCGCTGGTGCCGACCGTGGAGCGGGCGGACTGCGACACCGGCCGGGTCGTGCCCGTGCTGCACCACGTGCACCACAGCGGCAGCGTCAGCATCCTGCTCCCGGACGCGCACGCCCTGGTCGGCGCCGCCAAGCAGGCACAACGCGGCGAACTCGCCGTCATGGTCGAACTCACCGACGAGGCGCCGGTGGACCTGCGCGAACCGATCCGCGGGCTGGTGTGGATCACCGGCTGGCTGCGTCCGCTCAGCGAGGTCTCCGCCCGCGCCCGCGCGGTGTCGATCGCCGAGACCCGGCCGGACCCGCGGCTGCTCGACGTCGGCCACGGCATGACCCTGCTGCGGCTCACCCCGGCGTCGATCGTGCTCGCCGACGCCGAGGGCACGCATTCGCTGCGCCCGCACATGTTCAGCGCGGCGCCGCCGGACCCGTTCCACGACTACGAGGCGGAATGGCTGCGGCATCTGGAAAGCGACCACCCCGACGTCGTCGAGCAGCTCGCCAGGCACCTGCCCGAGGACCTGCGGGACGGCCGGATCCGGCCGCTCGGCCTCGACCGCTACGGCCTGCGGCTGCGGGTCGAGACCGACGCGGGTGACCACGACGTCCGGCTGGCGTTCTCGCGGTCGGTCGACTGCCCGCGCCAGCTCTCCGCGGAGTTGCAGCGGTTGCTGGGCTGCCCGTTCCTGCGTCAGCAGGGTGGACGAGACTAGGCGAGTTCCGGCGGGAAACCACCCTTCGCGATCGGACCCCAGGATTCGATCGTCACGCGGATGAGGCTTTTGCCCTGCTTCCGCATGGCTTCGCGGTACTCGTCCCAGTCCGGGTGTTCGCCCGAAATACTGCGGAAGTACTCGACCAGCGGCTCGACGGAGCCGGGCAGGTCGAGCACCTCGGCGGTGCCGTTCACCTGCACCCACTGGTCGTTCCACTCGTCGGAGAGGACGCAGGCGGACACCTTCGGCGTGCGCCGGACGTTGACCGCTTTCGCCCGCTTCGGGTAGGTCGCGATGACGAGCCTGCCGTCGCCGTCGACGCCGCACGTGACGGGCGACAGCTGCGGGCCGCCGTCGGCCCTGGTGGTCAGCAGGATCGCGCGGTGGCGAGTGGACAGGAACTCGACCAGCGCGGCGCGGTCGATCTTTTCGTTGGTGGCGATGCTCCTCGGCATACCCCGAAGGTAGCGTGCGGACATGCATTCCCCCGTGCGGTCCTGGCTGGCCCCGGCGCGACCGGCGTTCCCCGGCGCGGTCACCGAACCCGGCGAGCGACGCGCGATCGTCGTCGAGCTGTGCGTCGTCTTCACCATCACGCTCGGCATGTCCGGGCTGCGCAGCCTTCTGTCCCTTGTGGACTCACTGCTCAAGCCGATCCCGCTCGCCCAGCAGCAGGCGCAGATCAACGTGCCACAGGCGGTGTCGAGCCTGATCGACATGACCAAGCAGCTGCTGTCCGCGGCGCAGCTGGTCGCCTGGGGCGCGCTCGGGCTGTACCTGTTGTGGCGGGCCGGGATCAAGCTCGGGCAGGTCGGCCTGGACCGGCGTTCGCCTGGCAAGGACACGCTGCTCACCGTCGTGCTCGCCGCGATCATCGGGATTCCCGGGCTGGGGCTGTATTTCCTCTCGTACCACCTCGGCTTCAGCCTCGCGGTCCAACCGTCCACTTTGGGCAGTACGTGGTGGCGGCCGATCACGCTGACGCTTTCGGCGTTCGGCAACGCGTTCGCGGAGGAGGTGCTCGTCATCGGGTACCTGCTGACCCGCCTGCGTCAGCTCGGCGTGCGCGAGAACGCGTCGGTGTTCGGTGCGGCGATCCTGCGTGGTTCGTACCACCTGTATCAGGGTTTCGGCGGATTCGCCGGGAACTTCGTCATGGGGCTGATCTTCGGCAGGCTGTGGCAGAAGACGAACCGGCTCTGGCCGCTGATCGCCGCGCACACGCTGTTCGACGTTGTGTCGTTCGTCGGATATGCGCTGTTGAAGGGGCATGTGTCCTGGCTGCCGTAGGCCCGGAACATGTCGAGGAGCGGAAAGCAGGCATCGCAGTCGCATCCCTCGCACTTTGCGTCACGGCCTGCTTTTCGTCGGATCGGCATCTACCAGCGCAGTAGGCTCGGCGGCGTGACTGACGAAATGGCACCACCCAAGGTGGACAGCGAGGTCGGGCCGCTGCGCACGGTGCTGCTGCACCGGCCGGGCAACGAGCTCAAAAGGCTGACGCCCCGCAACAACGACCAGCTCCTCTTCGACGGCATCCCGTGGGTGGACCGCGCGCAGGAGGAGCACGACGCGTTCGCCGAGGTGCTGCGCGGTCGCGGGGTGGAGGTGCTGCTGCTCGCCGACACACTGCGCACGACGCTCGAAGACACCCGCGCACACGCGGCCGGGGTGAAGGCCGCGGTCGACGACCGGCGGCTCGGCGGTGAGCTGGGCGATTCGCTGCGTTCACACCTGTCCAGTGTCGACGCGGCCACCCTCGCCGAGGTGCTGATGGCCGGGATGACGTTCGAAGAGCTGCCGGCGTCCGAGGGCGCCTCGCTGGTGCGGATGATGAACCACCCGCACGACTTCGCCGTCGACCCGCTGCCGAACCTGCTGTTCACACGGGACTCGTCGGCGTGGATCGGCGACCGCGTCGCGATCTCGTCGCTCACCATGCCGGCGCGGCGCCGCGAGACGCTGCTGCTCGACATCGTCTACGCCTATCACCCGCGCTTCCGGCACGCGGACCGCGCGTACGGGGCGCACTCGGCGCCGATCGAGGGCGGCGACATCCTGCTGCTGGCGCCCGGCGTGCTCGCCATCGGCGTCGGCGAGCGGACCACCGCCGCGGGCGCGGAATCACTGGCGCGTTCGGTCTTCGCCGACGGCATCGCACACACCGTGCTCGCGGTGCCGATCGAGCAGTCGCGCGCCACCATGCACCTGGACACCGTGTGCACGATGGTCGCCGCCGACGCCGTCGTCATGTACCCGCTCGCCCGCGATTCGCTGACCGCGTTCACCCTGCGCCCGACCGGCGACGGTGGCGTGAAGGTCGCGGGCCCGGCGCCGTTCCTCGACGCCGCCGCCGAGGCGATGAACATCGAGCGGCTCCGGGTGATCGACACCGGCCTCGACCCGGTGACCGCCGAACGCGAGCAATGGGACGACGGAAACAACACGCTCGCGCTCGCGCCGGGCGTCGTCGTCGGATACGAGCGGAACATCGAAACCAACGCGCGGCTCGAAGACGCCGGGATCGAGGTCCTGCCGATCACCGGCTCGGAACTCGGGTCGGGCCGGGGCGGGCCGCGCTGCATGTCCTGCCCGATCCGCCGCGACTCGCTCTGAGCACGGGAAGTATGGCGAAACACGAACAAGAGGAGCGAAGTTAGCCTTTCCTAAATTCGATTTCCTATTTAGGGGAGGCTAACCGAAATAAGTCGGAACTTGCTTTAGGAATGGTAACCTAATAGGGGGTAGATCACCAGCCAAAAGTGGAAACGACTACATAGCGAGTGTATTGTTTTTGGCATGGCCGTCACGAAGCTGAAGAAAGAATCCGGCTCGAAGTTCTACGAGCTGCTGCAAACCCAGGTGCACAACGAGTTCAACGCGTCCCAGCAGTACATCGCGCTGGCGGTCTGGTTCGACGCACGGGACCTTCCCCAGCTGGCGAAGCACTTCTACAAGCAGTCGGTCGAGGAGCGCAATCACGCGATGGCGCTCGTCCAGTACCTGCTGGACCGCGACCACCACGTGGAGATCCCCAGCTCCGGCGACGTGCGCAACGACTTCTCCAGCGCCACCGAGGTCGTCGAGCTCGCGCTGAACCAGGAGAAGGAGGTCGCGGCCGATATTTCGGCCATGGCCAAGGCCGCGCGCGCCGAAGAGGACTACATCAGCGAGCAGTTCACGCAGTGGTTCCTCAAGGAGCAGGTCGAGGAAATCTCGCAGATGAGCACACTGCTCAATGTCGTCAAGCGTGCCGGCGACAACCTGTTCGAGGTCGAGGCGCACCTGTACCGCGAATCCGTCGGCGACGGCGGCGCGGACAGCGGAATGCCCCCGGTCGCGGGCGGCGCGCTCTGAGCTCTCCCACCACGACAGCGTCATCCAAAGAGTAGAGAACCCGGGCTCTCCCCCTGTGGAGCAGCCCGGGTTTTCCGTTGTGCGCCTCAGCAGTCCTGGTAGACGCTGGACAGGTAGACGCTCGCCACCTCGCCCGCCTGGGTGAGGGTGAAGTGGTAGTTGGCGACCTGCCCGGCCGGGGCGACCAGCCCGTCCGGCCCTTCGGCGGCACCAGGATAGCTGGTGAGCACGTCCTCTTTGGACGAACCCGCCCCGATGCCCTCCGGGGTGTGCGCCGGGGCCGCCGGGGTGACCGCGACGACGCCGCTCGACTGGGAAAGCGCCGCGTTCACCGAAGTCGGCAACCCGCCGCCCTGGACGTCGAAGTACGAACAGGCGTCAGCGGTCTTCTTGTTGCTGACCTTCATGCCCTGCGCGGTCACCTGTGCCTCGGTCATCCCCAGTTTCAACGCGCCGATGCCGTTCGCGGTCAGCAGCGGACCCGTCGTCACCTTCGACGTCTGGGGCTTCGAGGGCGTCGTGGTGGCGCCACGGCCGCCGGTCGTGTGCGGCGGATTCTCCGCGTGTCCGGGCGGCGGTGAGCTCGGCGGTGGCTGCTGCGGATTGGACGTCTGCCCCTGCGAAACCGCCGATGGCGGCCCAGACGTCGAGGGCGCGGGCGGCTGCGTCGACAGCTCGGGCGGAGTCGCCGCCATCACGGTGCTGCTGTCGCTGCCGCGGATCTTGACCACCGCGAAGCCGCCGACGACGAGAACCGCCGCCATGGTCACCCCGGACGCCGACAGCACGACATGGCGCCGATGCCGACGTCGCCGCGCGCCGGCCACGATCGTCTCTTCGGCGCTCGTCCCCGGCTGGACTCCGAGACGCTCATCGGCGAACAACGCGCGAAGCCGCTGTTCGAGCTCGTCTTCGGAGACGTTCACTCGGCTTCACTCCCTTCGCCATCGAGTCCGGTCAGCGTCAGTTTCGTCCGCAACGACGTGATCGCCTTGCTGGCCTGGCTCTTCACCGTGCCCTGGGTGACCCCCAGCGCGGCCGCGATCTCCGCCTCGGACAATCCGTCGTAGTAACGCAACACCATCACCGCGCGTTGCCTCGGCGGCAGGGCGCGTAACGCCTGCCACAGTGGCTCGTGCTCGAACGGGTCGGCGTGACTGAACGGCTGCGAGTCCGGAATCTCGGCGACGAGGTTCTCCCGCTTCGTCCGCCGCCAGCGGCTGACGTGCGCGTTCGCCATCGAACGGCGGATGTAGGCCAGCGGGTCGCCCGTCTTGTTCTGCACGTACGCCCAGCGCGAGCCGATCTTCTCGAGCACCGTCTGCACCAGGTCCGCCGCGTCGTGCGGGTTCCCGGTCAGCGCGTGCCCGTAGCGAAGCAGCCCTGGCAACGTCGCGCGCACGAACTCGCCGAAGTCAGCGAACTCGCCCGGCACGGACGTCGACCTCCCTCGGCTCTCGCGAGCCAATCCCGTGTCTCCCAGCGGGAAGACGGGTGCCGCTGCGGTCACCGTATCGCCTCCCCGTGGATTCGCGTCGCCGAGCGCCGAGTTGCCGTCCTCCCCCATACGCATCGCACCCCCCGCTGGTTGTCCGGTTCGCTCCATCACTTCGTGGGACGCCCGGATGGGGGATACGTTGCCATGCTCACCGCCGCGTCAGGGAGCCTGGGGGAAGGTAACGTCCGTCGCTCTGAGCTGGGAATTCATGCACGGCGACGACGGCCGCGCGCGGGATGGGCCCGTAGACGTGCGGGAACCAGATCCCGGCCGGATGCGGCGGGTCGCCGTCCTCCCAGCGGACCGGCGCGCCGACCGCGGCGACGTCGATCTCCAGCAGCACGAGGTCGGTGCGGCCGGTGAACAAGGCGTTGGCGGGCAGATGCACCGTGCCGGGGTCGGCGCAGTGGACGAACCCGACGTCGCCGAGCGACGCCGGGCGGTATTCGTCCTCGACGTTCTGCCAGTCGTCGCGGCTACAGATGTGCACGATCATGCCCCGATCGTGCCACCCGGACGGGTCAGCGGAGGGTGAGCTGCCGCCCGATCAGGCCGTCGCGGGCCCGGCGCTCGGCGGCGTTGAGAGGCTCGGAGTCGAGCGACTTCAGCGCGGCGTCCAGCCGGGTGCCGAGCTGGTCCTTGGCCTCCGCCCACTCGCGGGCGTGGGCCTCGGGGTCGAGGTCCCAGACCGGCACCAGCAGCCCGTGTGCCCGGAACGAACCGGCGTAGCGGGTGCCCTCGCCGAGCCCCAGCTCCCCTGCGGCGGACAGCCGCGCAAGCGCTTGCAGCAGCAGGTTCTCCTGCTCGGGACGGATCCAGCGCAGGTGCGCCTTCTCGCCGGCGAGCACCCAGTATGCCCCGGCGCCGAGGCGCTCGGTCGGCATGATCGCGGCGTTCGCGCGCTCCAGCGAAACGGCGACGTCGCCGGTCGCGTCGGCGTCCTCGGGCAGCCACCATGCGAAGTCGGTGTGCAGCGTGACGTCGAGCTCGGCGTCGGCGACCAGGAGATCCTGGAGGCGCGCGTGCTCGTCGGCCTGCGGCGGGGTGGTGGTGTCCGGCACCGCGAGCACGTCGCCGGGCTTGGCGTCGAGCAGCCACTTGAGCGAGCGGCCGAGGTCGCGGCTGATGTCGGAGGAACGCGTCTGCACCTGGAGGCCGAGGTACCGCTCGCCGTCGGACCGGACGAACGCGGCCGCCGCCATCGGCAGGACGGTGCCCAGCGTGACGTCGCCGCCGTCCTTCAGCGACAGCTTCGCCGTCGCCGACGGCACGAACTCGCGCAGCGCGATCAGCTCGGGCTCGGCGGCGAGCCCCTCGAACGGCTGCCCGACGAAGACGTCGCGCACCTTCGGCTGACGATCGGTGCCCTTCTTGGGGCCCTTCTTGCGCGCGCCCTTGCCCACTGCTGCCTCCTCAAGCTCGGGCCATGACGCTATCGAAGACGCGGGTTCGCCACGTGTCCGGCCCCTGGGTCCGAGATGGCTCCAGCGCGGCCG
Organism: Amycolatopsis sp. NPDC058986; assembly: GCF_042741125.1. Taxonomy (NCBI): domain Bacteria; kingdom Bacillati; phylum Actinomycetota; class Actinomycetes; order Pseudonocardiales; family Pseudonocardiaceae; genus Amycolatopsis; species Amycolatopsis sp. NPDC058986. The sequence goes on from NZ_JBHYJW010000080.1 coordinate 16,885, forward strand.
GGAACGGCCCGAGGCACCTGGTAGAGCCTAGGGAACTCGGGTAGCTGCGATGTACAGAACGACACTCGCTCCGCCGAGCAGAAGTGGGACGATCACCAACGTCCAGATCAGGACGCGTTTGATCCTGACCAGTGTCGCGAGTGTTTCGAGTTTGATCTGCAGGTCGACTTCGTCGGGATTTTCAGCTGCCAGAAGCCGCCCCAGTACCAATGCGGATTCGGGGGTGTTCCGGAACTCAGCGGGCGTGAGCAGACCGAACTCGGTCAGTGACTCGGCCATGGGCGCGTCTCCCTTCGGCAGGTTCTCGCCGAGGTCGCTCGCAGGACGCGGGACGTTACGCGACGTCGGGTTAGAGTCGGCTCGTGTTCGACCCTCGTGATCCCGCCTTCCTCGCCGACCCGTATCCCGCGTTCGCCGCGTTGCGTGCCGAGGGTGAAGTGCACCGGCATGACGACCTCGGCCTCGCGATCGCCGTGTCGCACGCCGCGTCCGCGGCGGTGTTGCGGCACCGGGGACTCGGGCGGATCTGGCAGGACGCGCGGCCGGCCGAGCGGTTCGCGTCGTTCAACCTGCTGCACCGGAACTCCTTGCTGGAGAACGAACCTCCCGCACACACCCGGCTGCGTCGGCTCATTTCCGGCGCGTTCGCGCGCGGGCACGTCGAGCGGCTACGCCCGATGGTCACCGAGTTCGCGGAGACGATGGTCGACGAGCTGGCCGAGGAGATCGCGACCGACGGCTCGGCCGATCTGCTCGAACACCTCGCCCAGCCACTGCCGGTCGCGGTCATCGCGGAACTGCTGGGCGTGCCCGACGCGGACCGGCCGCGGCTGGTGCCTTGGTCCAACTCCATCGTCAAGATGTACGAATTCGACCTGCCCGAGGAAGGTCGTGACGCTGCCGAAGCCGCGGCCGCGGAGTTCGTCGCGTATCTGCGCGAGCTGGCCGAGGCGCGGGCGGCGTCGCCGGGTGACGACATCGTCAGCGACCTGCTGCGCAGCGAGCTGACGCCGGACGAGCTGGTCGCGACCGCGGTGTTGCTGCTGATGGCCGGGCACGAGGCGACGGTGAACGTCATCGGCAACGGCGTCGCGGCGCTGCTGACGTATCGGAACCAGTGGGAGCGGCTGATCGCGTCGCCGGAGTTGCTGGACTCGGCGATCGAGGAGCTGATCCGGTTCGACTCGCCGTTGCAGCTGTTCGAGCGGACCGCGACCGAGGACGTCGAGATCGCGGGTTTCCGGGTGGCGCGCGGGGAGAAGATCGGGGCGTTGCTGGGCGCGGCGGCGCGGGATCCGAAGGTGTTCGCGGAGCCGGACGTGCTGGACATCGGACGGTCGCCGAACGCGCACCTCGGGTTCGGGATGGGGATCCACTACTGCGTCGGGGCGCCGCTGGCGCGAGTCGAGATCGGTGCCGCGTTGAAGGCCTTGACGACGCGGTTGCCGGAGCTGCGGCTGGTGATGGCGGAGCGGCGGCCGGAGTTCGTGATCCGGGGTCTGAAGGAACTACGCGTCGGCGTGTAGGCCCGAGCGGACGACACGCGTACGCAGACGGACGACTCGCGTACCTGGATGGACGACTCGTCAGCGGGGGGCGGTCGCCGGGCGGGCCGGGCGGGAGGGCGTCGGGGCGCCTTCGACGCGCAGGACACGCAGTTCGCGGAGTTTGGCCCCGGCGATCGGCATCAGCAGCTCCGAGAACTGCCGGACGAGCAGCGCCGTGACGGCGGCGAGCCCGGCGGCCGACAGGTCGGTCAGCGCGATCAGCACGACGCTGTCGGCCAGCGCCTGCACGCCGCCGCGGAAGCGCCAGTAGATCGTGACCGCGAGCAGCACCCAGTTCAGCAGCCAGGCACCCCACCACACCAGCACCAGCCGCGAGGGCTTCGGCCGTGCAGCACGGGAACGGCGTAGCACGGCGTGTTCCAGCTCGCCGACCACGGACAGCGCCATCGGCAGATTCACCACCGGCACCAAGACACCGACCAGCACCTGCCACTGCGGACGCGACGGGGCCTCCCCCAGTTCGTCCGCGGCGGCAAGACGGGCGACGAGGAGCCACCAGATCGACAGACCGGCGGGCAGCAGCGAAAGGATCGTCGTGAGCAGCCCGGCGGTGACGACGAAGGCGTCGGAGAAGGACACCACCGACGTACTCAGCGCCGACTCGCGGCTCTGCACGAGCAGGACGTATCGCCAGATCTCCGCCCCGGCGGCGACCGTGGCGAGCACGACGAACGCCCACAGCACCACGACGAGGCTGCGGGAGAGCACCGGGATCCGGTCGATCGGGCGGACGGCGTCGGAGGCGGTGCCGGGCACGGCCGTCGGGCGGCGCCAGACGAGGTTCGGGAAACCCCAGCGCGGCGGCACCGGGTACGAGGGCGGCCCCAGGTAGGGCTCGCGGACGGCGGGACGTCGTCGCGGCCAGGCGCCGGGCGGCGGTGACGCGACCCAGCGCAGCCGCGGCCGGTACACCGGCCGACGGTGGTACGGGTAGGCCTCGGCCTGCGCGGCCAGCGTGCGCCCCGCTTGCTGCGCCTGGGCGGGATGCGGCGCCGCGGGCACGGCCGGCCAGTGGCCCGTGCCCGGGTACGCGGGCGCGGGGTACGGCTGCGCCGGGGGTCGCGGCGGTTGCTGGCCTGGGTGCACGGTTACAGGACTTCGGGCTCGATACCGGGCAGCTCGCTGACCATCGGGCGGCCCTCGCGCTGCCACGAGCCCATGCCACCTGCGACGTTCACCGCGTCCCAGCCGCTGGCGTTGAGCCACGCGGCGGCCCTGGCGGAGCGCCCGCCGCTGCGGCAGATGACGTAGACCGGCTGGTCCTCGGGCAGGTCCTCCAGCTCGCCGACGCGCGCGGGCAGCTCACCCATGGGGATGTGCAGGGCGCCGGGGGCGTGTCCGGCTCGCCACTCGTCGTCCTCGCGGACGTCGAGCAGCGGAAGACCGTCGCGCGGGAGATCGCGCACCGCGGCGGTGGGGATTTCAGCAGGGCTTACCACGCTCTCCATGCTGCCACGCCGTCCCGTGACACGCGCGTGAGCTGCCGGAAAAGTCCGTGCCGCTAGTGGACCACGGCTTTTTCGGCGCCGGCGCCGGTGAGGGCGCGGACCTCCATCTCGGCGTACTTCTTCGCGTTGCGCTCCTTCGACAGCACCGTGCCGAGCCAGCCGAGGAAGAACGACACCGGGATCGACACCAGGCCCGGGTTCTCCAGCGGGAACCAGTGGAAGTCGACACCCTTGATCATCGGCTTCGCCCCGCCCGACACCGCGGGCGAGAACACGATCAGCACGACACACACGATCAGGCCGCCGTAGATCGACCACAGCGCGCCCTGGGTGTTGAAGCGTTTCCAGAACAGCGAGTAGAGGATCGTCGGCAGATTCGCGGACGCCGCGACCGCGAAGGCCAGCGCCACCAGGAACGCCACGTTCTGCTCCTTGGCGAGGATGCCACCGATGATCGCGACCGCGCCGATCACCAGCGCGGTCATCCGCGCCACCCGCACCTCGGAATCCGGGGACGTCTTGCCCTTCTTGATCACGTTCGCGTAGACGTCGTGCGCGAAGGACGCCGACGCGGTGATCGTCAGGCCCGCGACCACCGCCAGGATCGTCGCGAACGCGACCGCGGCGATGAACCCGAGCAGCACCGGACCGCCCAGTTCCAGCGCGAGCAGCGGCGCGGCGGCGTTCGTCGATCCCGGCGCCTTCGAGATCTTCTCCGGGCCGACGACGGCACCGGCGCCGTAGCCGAGCACCAGCGTGAACAGGTAGAAGACGCCGATCAGGACGATCGCCCACACCACGGAACGCCGGGCGTCGCGCGCGGTCGGCACCGTGTAGAAGCGCATCAGCACGTGCGGCAGCCCCGCGGTCCCGAGCACCAGTGCGATGCCGAGCGAGAGGAAGTCGAGCTTCGTCGTGCCGGTCTTGCCGTACTGCTTGCCGGGGTCGAGCAGCGCCGCCCCGCCCTTGCCGCCCTTGTCGATCGCGGCCTGGAACAGGTTCGACAGGTTGAAGCCGTACTTGCCGAGCACCCACAGCGTCATCGCGAAAGCGCCGATGATGAGCAGCGCGGCCTTGATGATCTGGACCCAGGTCGTGCCCTTCATCCCGCCGATCAGCACGTACAGGATCATGATCACGCCGACGACGGCGATGACCAGGTCCTGCCCGAGGTTGCCCTCGATGCCGAGCAGCAGGTTGACCAGCCCGCCCGCGCCCGCCATCTGGGCGAGCAGGTAGAAGAACGACACGGCGAGCGTCGAGATCGCCGCTGCGGCCCGCACCGGACGCTGCCGCATCCGGAAGGCGAGGACGTCGCCCATGGTGAATTTCCCGGTGTTGCGCAACAACTCCGCGACGAGCAGCAGCGCGACCAGCCAGGCCACCAGGAACCCGATCGAATACAGGAATCCGTCGTAGCCGTTGATCGCGATGGCCCCGGCGATACCGAGGAACGACGCCGCCGAGAGGTAGTCGCCGGAAATCGCGATACCGTTCTGCGGCCCGGTGAAGGCGCGGCCGGCGGCGTAGTAGTCCGAAGCCGTTTTGGTGTTGCGGCTGGCGCGGAACACGATCCCCAGCGTGATCACCACGAACACGGCGAAAATGGTGATGTTGAGGGCGGAGTTGCTGCCCTGCACACCCGCGGCGAGGCTCATCGGCGCTGCTCCCCTTCGATTTCGGCGCGGAGCTCATCCGCCACGGGGTCGAGCTTCCGGTTGGCGTACCGCACGTACAGCCCGGTGATCACGAACGTCGAGACGAACTGCAGCAGGCCGAGCACGAGGCCGACGGTGATGTTGCCGAACAGCTTGGTGCTCATGAACCCGTGTGCGTAGTCGGCGAGCAGGACGTAGAGCAGGTACCACGCCAGGAACAACGCCGTCATCGGGAAAACGAACACCCGCAGCCTTCTGCGCAGCCGCGCGAACTCGGGGCTGCCCTGCACCCGCTCCCACTCCGTTTCCGGTTCCGCCCCACCGGCTGTTTCCTGCTCGGTGCCACTCACTGCGGACCCCCACCTTTCCCTGTTCTCCCGGCCCGTCGATCTATCGCAGCGACAGGGAGATCATGCCCCCGAACAGCCCGATTCAACCCTCATCTATTTGAGTGAACGGTATGACGGAAAGTAGAACTTTGTCCGCGAGGTTCTGCGCCGGATGTGCGAATTGCCCACCCTTGCCCTCTCGATCGTGGGCTAATCAACTGACAGTGGGTGAGTAAACCGCCGTCCGGGTCGTCTTTTACTCGACCGGCCGAGTGGCAGTTACTTGCGGTGTTTGCCCTTGCCGGTGCGGGTCTTCTCCTCCGCCTGGCCGAACCGCGCCACGGCCCTGTCCCGCATGAAGCCGAGCGGATCCGGCGCGTGCAGGCGCAGCATGATGTCGTGCACGTGTTCCGGCCTGCCGTAGCCGGTCACACGGCTGACCAGGTACGTCGTGAGGAACGCGACCGGCACGCTGATCAGCGCGGGCTGGTTGGTGAACCACGGCGCCCAGCCGCCGGTGTAGCCGCTGACGATGTTGGTGATCAGCGCCGCGAGCACGAGCCCGCCGCCGACGGTCATCCCGGCCATCGCACCGGGCCAGCTCAGCTTGCGCCACCAGATGCCCAGCACCAGCAGCGGGCAGAACGTGGACGCCGCCAGCGCGAACGTCATCCCGATGGACAGCGAGATGTCGTCCGGGCGCAGCGTCGCCGCGAGCACCATCGGGATGATGGCGGTGATCCCGGTCGCGAGCCGGAAGTCCCAGACCCGCCCGGGAAGCACGTCGGTCGACACCACCCCGGCGACGCTCACCAGCAGCCCCGACGTACTCGACAGGAACGCCGCGAACGCGCCCGCGGCGGTCACCGCGGCGAGGAGCTGACCGCCCACCCCCGGCAGGATCGCCGTCGGCAGGTTCAGCACCGCCGCGTCGGTCTTGCCGGTGACGAGCAGTTCCGGCACATACATTCTCGACAGCGCGCCGAGCATCGTCGGGAACAGGTAGAACAACCCGAGCAGCAGCAGGACGTGCACCGTGGTGCGGCGCGCGGCCTTGCCGTCCGGATTCGTGTAGAAGCGGACGAGCACGTGCGGCAGGCCCATGGTGCCGAGGAACAGCGCGAACATCAGCGAGTACGTCTCGAGCAGGCCGGAGAGCCCCTTGGAGCCCGGACTGAGCCAGTCGTCGTTCAGCGACGTCGATTCGGTGACCACCGGCACCGGGGCGCCCGCGGGGAACTTCAGCGTCGTCCCCTCCGACACCGAGTGCGGCACGAGCGGCGCCCACCGGGCCAGACCGTCGGCCGGGGCGTGGTCGATCCTGCCGTAGGCGAAGAAGTACGTCTCCGCGGTCACCTTCAGCGTGACGTCGGTCTGGACGCTGACCTTGGTCTCCTGCGGGAACACCGGCGGTGCCGCGGCGCCGAGCGGCCGGACCCCGCCGGGGCCGCCACCGGTGAAGAACACCATGCACAGGACGAACGCGGGCACCGCGACCGCGAACAGCTTGAGCCAGTACTGGAAGGCCTGCACGACGGTGATCGCGCGCATCCCGCCCGCGATGACGTTGACCGCGACCACGCCCATCACGAGCATCGCGCCCGCCCAGGCGGGGAGCGGCAGCAGCGTCGTCAGGGTGAGCCCCGCGGCCTGCAACTGCGGGACCATGTAAAGGATCCCGATGAAGATCACGAACGCCGTCGAGAACTTGCGCAGTGTCTTGGAACCCAGCCGCGCTTCGAGGAAGTCGGGCAGCGTGTAGGCGCCGGACCGCCGCAGCGGCGCGGCGACGAACAGCATCAGCGCCAGGTACCCCGCGGTGAACCCGATCGGGAACCACAACGCGTCGGCGCCCTCCTTGAGCACGATCCCCGCGATGCCGAGGAACGACGCGGCCGACAGGTACTCACCGGAGATCGCTGCGGCGTTGCGACGGGACCGGACGGTGCGGCGCGCGACCAGGAAGTCGTGCGTGCTGGTGGCCGAGCGCGAAGAGCGGTGACCGAGGTAGAAGGTCACCACGATGACCACGACGATCGCGGTCAACGCCCAGGGGTTCAGCTGCACAGGGGAAATCCTCGCACGTCGAGGAGAAAGCTAGTTCTCGATCATGTCCACGAAGTCGCGTTCGTGCCGCTCCGCCAGCCGGTTGTACCAGAGGCCGATCCCGAACAGGAACGGGAAGGGCAGCACGCCGAGGATCAGCCAGGCCACCGGGATACCCGCCAGCGTCACCCTGGCGAACCCGGGCAGCAGGTAGAACAGCGCCGGCAGCGAGCCGAAGACGACCACGACGAGCAGGGCGAGCAGCAACGCCGTTCGCAGCTGCACCTTGACCAGGTCCTTGATCAGCAGCTTCCCCCAGCTCGTCTGCTCCTCGAGTTCGACACGGGAGCGCAACGCGCGGGAGGCTTGACGCGGGTCGGCGAGGATCACTCGCTGCCGCTTGGGTTTGGCGTGGTGTTCGGGTTCCGGGCGCAGCGGTTGCGGCGCCGCCGGAACAGGTTCGACGACGGCCTTCTCCGGCCGCTTCCCCAGTGTCGGATCCGGTTGCCGGACCCCGTTGGCCAGCCGGTGGTAGTAGTCGTCCGTCATGGCCGAGCCCGCGCCATGGCTAACCGTTCCGGCCGGTACCGACCAGCCGGTCCTTGAGCGCCCTGGTGTGCCGCCTGCTCACCGGCAGCACCTTCTCCTCGTTGCCGATGACCACCTGGTAGCCACCCTGGCCCATGCGCAGCTCGGTGATGAGCGGCAACGCGACCAGGAATGACCGGTGGATCCGCACGAAGCCCGCCTTCTCCCAGCGCTCCTCGAGCTGCGCGAGCGGGATGCGGACGAGGTGGCTGCCCTCGGTGGTGAACAGCCGGGCGTAGTCACCCTGCGCTTCCACCCAGCGCACCGACGACCGAGGGATCAGCTTCGTGGTGCCGGCAAGCTCGACCGGGATGACCTCGTCGTCGTTCTTCACCGGCTCGCCCGCGCCGCCGCGGGCGGGCGCCGCCGGGACGGCACTGAGCTTCTCGACCACGCGGCGCACCGCGCGGTCGAGGCGATCCTGGTTGAACGGCTTCAGGACGTAGTCGATCGCGCCCAGGTCGAAGGCGTTGACCGCCTCCTCGGAGTTCCCCGTGACGAACACGAGCACCGGCGCGGGCCGCAGCGCGGCGAACACGCGCGACATCTCCATCCCGGACAGGCCGGGCATGTTGATGTCGGCGAACACGGCGTCGACCGTGGGCAGGCCGCGGTCCTTGCGCGCGCGCAGGTCGGGATCGTCGGAGGACAGCAACCGCAGCGCGTCGGAGGCGTCGAGGGCTTTGAAGACGCGGCCGACCGACGGACTGTCTTGAAGACGGTGGACAAGTTCGTCAAGACCGAGCGGCTCGTCGTCCACCGCAAGGACGATGAGCTTCCGGGTGTCGTCGTGGGCACTCACAGTGACTCGCATATTGCCCATTGCCGGGTGCAATGTCCAGCCCCGGCGTGGTAATCCTGCTCCGAACGCACCAACCGGACAGCGCGAACCGGCATCTGCCCTTCTCCTCTCGACCCGCTCAGAGCCCGAAGCGGCTCCACGCGGCCTTGGTCGTGACCGCGTCCAGCAGTGCACTCGCGGCCGCGGGCGCGCCGATGCCGAGCCTGGCGAGCAACGGCTTCTTCGGCTCCGCGATGGCGATCTCCGCGTCGGGGTAACGCTCGGCGATCACCTGCCGGAGGCTGCCGAGCCCGTCGATGAGCCCGAGTTCGAGGGCCTTCACGCCGAGCCAGACGTCACCGGTGAACAGGTCCTCGTCCGCGCTGAGCCGGTCGCCGCGCCGCTCCTTGACCCAGCCGACGAACAGTTCGTGCAGCTGGGAGTGCATTTTCTTCAGCCACTCGACGTCCTCGGGCTTCTCCGGGCTGAACGGGTCGAGCCGCGACTTGTTCTCGCCCGCAGTGTGCAGGCGGCGCTCGACGCCGAACCGTTCGAGCAGCCCGGTGAACCCGAAGCCGCCGCTGATCACGCCGATCGAGCCGACCATGGACGTCCGGTGCGCGTAGATCTCGTCGGCGGCGCAGGCCAGCCAGTACCCGCCGGACGCGGCGACGTCCTCGGCGAACGCGAGCACCGGCACGCCCTTTTCGTCGGCCAGCTGGCGGATGCGCTCGGCGACCAGGCCGGACTGCGTCGGCGCGCCGCCGGGCGAGTTGACGAGCAGCGCGACCGCCTTGAGCCGGTCGTGCGCGAAGGCCCTGGTCAGCGCGGACTCGACGGCGGCGAGGTTGATCGTGCCGCGGCCCAGCGGCGACGCATTGGGCGTGATCACGCCGTGCAGCTTCACGACGGCGACGACGTCCTTGCGGTCGACCCGGTCGCCGATCATCGGCAGCCGCGCGGTCAGCTTGTCGGTAACGCTCATTTTGTAAGGCTACCGATCTACCGCGCGGGCAGGACGCCGCTGCGGGACCCGTGCACCCCGTTGATCTCCGCGGTGTGGCCGTCGTCCCGGCTTTCCTGGGACGGCACGTCGGCCGAGTAGTCGGGCAGGTCGGGCCGGACACCCGGCATGAACTTCGGCACCCGCAACGTCACGCGCATCCCGGCGCCGGGCGCCGTCTCGACCATCAGCGCGTAGTCGATGCCGAACACCTGCTGCATGCGCTGGTTGATGTTGCCGAGGCCGACGTGCGCGCCGGTGCGGTGCGCGCTGCGCAGTTCCGCGAGCCGCTTCGGGTCCATGCCGATGCCGTCGTCCTCGACGCTGATGAGCGCCTCGGTGCCGTGGTCCTGGGCGATCACCGTGACGCAGCCGCCGCTCGGCTTGTTCGCCAGCCCGTGTTTGACGGCGTTTTCCACCAGCGGCTGGATGATCAGGAACGGGACCACGACGGAAAGCACTTCCGGCGCGATCTTCATGCGGACTTCGAGCCGTCCGCCGAAGCGCGCGTTCTCGATGGTCAGGTAGCGGTCGATGTTGCGCAGTTCCTCGGCGAGCGTGGTGAACATGCCCGAGGTGCGGAACGAATAACGGGTGAAGTCGGCGAAATCCTGCAGCAGTTCGCGCGCTTCTTCCGGGTCCGTGCGAATCAGCGCGGAGATCGTGTTGAGCGCGTTGTAGACGAAGTGCGGGGAGATCTGCGCGCGCAGAGCCTTGATCTCGGCCTGGTGCAGCAGATGCCGGGATTCGTCGAGCCGGGCGAGTTCGAACTGCGTGCAGACGAACTGCGCGACGGCGTCGGCCATCTGGATGAGCTTGCCGCGGGTGCGGCCGACGACGATGAGCGCGGCCTCGGTCTCGCCCTCGACGATGAGCGGCACGATCACCGCCGTCCGCATCTTGCAGGCGTTGCGGTGGTTGCACGGCATCCGGTCGTGCGCCACGACCTCGCGGCGGTGCTTGCGGATGGCCGCGCCGATCGCCTCGACGAGGTCGACGTAGTGCTCGTTCGCCTCGCCGTCCCAGGACAGCAGGGTGCCCTCACTGTCGGTGATGCCGACCGCGACGCAGTCGAGCATCTCCAGCAGCTGCGTGGTGATCTTGTCGGCGGCGTCCTCGTCGAGGCCGGACCGCAGGTTGGGCGTCGCCTTCGACATGCGGTGCACCGCCTGCAGGACGGCGTCCTCGATGACGCTCGCCGGACGACGCAGCTTGACCAGCAGCACGGTGACGAAGATTCCGAGCAGGAGCACGAGAGCCCACGGAATGATCTGCGCTATCGCGAACCCGAACACGGCGTCCATGCTCTGCGCTCGGACAACCGGGTGCAAGGCTTTACTCCTACTTTCTGTCCAGTCGTGACCACCGACGGTGGGGCAGACCCTACTCACGGTCCGGGGGAAACCCGCATGGTCACCGTGTGCAACGCACGAGAGGGTGATGGGGCGAACCACTTCAGGGGGAGGGGCGAACGGATGTCCTGGCGTCGCGGAGCGTCACGAGGGATCGCCGTCGGGCTGGTGATGGCCGTGCTGGGGGTGGCCACCATCGGAACGGCATCGGCCGCACGGCGGAAAGACGACGTGGACACCGCTGTCACGAAGCTCGTCACCGAAGGGGGATTCCCTGGAGCGGTCGCGTACTACCGGGAGGACGGCCGGGTACGCCGGTACGCGGCGGGGGTCGCCGACACCGCGACCGGGGAGCCCGCGATGGCGTGGCAGCGCTTCCGCATCGCCAGCAACACCAAGGCGTTCGTGGCGACGGTGGTGCTGCAACTGGCCGGGGAACAGCGACTGTCGCTCGACGACTCCGTCGAGCGATGGCTGCCGGGTGTCGTGCGCGGGCCAGGCTACGAACCTTCGCAGATCACCGTGCGGCAGCTGCTGAACCACACCAGCGGCGTCCACGATCCGGACCAGGTTTCGTTGCTCTACCCGTACTTCCACGGCCACCGGGACTTCGTGTACACGCCGGACGAGGTGATCCGGCGTTCGCTGGTGACCCCGCCCTCGTTCGCGCCGGGTGCCGGGGTTTCCTACAGCAACACGGGTTATCTGCTGCTGGGGAGGGTGATCGAACGCGTCACCGGGCACGACGTCGTCCGCGAGCTCCGGCAGCGGCTGCTGCTGCCGCTGGGCCTGTGGCACACCTCGTTCCCGACGACGTCGCCCCATCTGACCGGCCCGCACCTGCACGGCTACGACCTGAAGGGCGAGGACCTGACGACGTTCAGCCCGTCGTACGACTGGACCGCGGGCGCCATGGTGTCCACTGTGGACGACCTGGCGACGTTCCACCGCGCGCTGCTGGCCGGACGCCTGCTGCGGCCCGCCGAGCAGGCCACGCTCCGGCAGCTGGTGCCGAACGACGAGGGTGGGGCGTACGGCGCCGGGATCGAGACCTTCGACCTGCCGTGCGGCACGGTCTGGGGCAACACGGGTGCCGGGCCCGGGTTCTACAGCGTGTCGATGAGCAGCGCGGACGGGCGGCGTCAGGTGGTGCTCGTGGTGACGGTCTACGACCTGGCGGCGGACGCGGCCCATGCGCCGAAGGTGGTCCCGTCGAGCCCACTGCCCGCGCTGCGGACCGCGCTCTGCGGCTGAGCTGCCCGGCGCGATGCACTGAAGGCGTCCTTCACTGCGCTCACCGCACCGAAGGCGTCCTTCAGCGCATCCAACGCACTGAAAGCGTCCTTCCGACCCCAGGCGCGATGGCCACCAAATTCCCCCGCGCGGGTGAGCCCCGATACACCGAACTCCGGGGAGGCGGCGGCTCCCGCACTGGTCCGTGAAGGACTCCTTACCTACCTTGCGTGCCGCGAAGGAGTCCTTCACGGCCCTCCACCCGGACGGACCCCAGCCGCCGAACCGGGGCCACACTATGAGGGTGTCCCCCACCCGCTCCGGGGGGCGACCCCAAGACCATTCTATCGCCGGGGTACGACGAGAACCCCGAAACGCGGCCAGACGGCCGGAGTTGTCCACAACCGGGGAATCGCTGTGGAAAACTCCGGAAATCCCCGGCGTGGCACCGCGAAACGCGGCTACTTCAGCAGCCGGGAGAGGCGACGGTCGGCCAGCGGTTTGCCGCCGGTCTGGCAGGTCGGGCAGTACTGAAAGGATTTGTCGGCGAACGAGATCTCGCGGATGGTGTCGCCGCAGACCGGACACGGCAGGCCGGTCCGGGCGTGCACCCGCAGGCCCGACCGTTTCTCGCCCTTGAGCCGCGCCGCGTCCTGCCCGACCGAGCGCGTCACCGCGCTGGTCAGCACCTCCTGCACGGCCGTCGCCAGGCCTTCCAGCGCCGCGGACGGCAGCTTCCCGGTCGTGGCGTACGGCGAGAGCTTGGCCATGTGCATGATCTCGTCGGAGTAGGCGTTCCCGATCCCGGCGATCAGCGACTGATCCGTCAGCGCCGTCTTGAGCCGCTCGGTCCGGCCCGCGAACAGCTCGCCCAGCTTCCCGGCGTCCAGCGACAACGCGTCGGGGCCCAAGCGGGCGATGCTCGGGACCTCGTTCGGGTCCCGCACGATCCACACCGCGAGGCCCTTCTTCGTCCCCGCCTCGGTCAGGTCGAACCCGGGACCGGCCGCGGCGTCGAGATGCACCCGCAGCGAGATCGGCCCCTTCCCCGGCTTCAGCGGCGCCGGCGAGAGGGCGTCCGACCAGCGCAGCCAGCCCGCCCGCGCCAGGTGCACCACCAGATGCAGATCACCGACCACCAGGTCGAGGTGTTTCCCGTGCCGGGTCGCGCCGGTGACCTCCTTGCCGTGCAGCTCGGTCCACGGCGGGGTCGCCGTCTTCAGCACACTCAGAGACGCGACGTCGAGCCGGAACACCGTGGCGCCCACGGCGTGTTCGCGCAAGTGATGGGCGAGGGCTTCGACCTCGGGCAACTCGGGCATACCGTCAGTCTCGCGCGTCGGCGCGTATTACTCCACCGGGTGCAGCGGACCGTCGAAATCCGGCAGCGAGTTCTGCTGGATGGTCTTCTGGATCCGCTTGACCTCACCCTGCACGGTGAACATGCCGCGGATCGTGCCGACCCACCGCTCCGACGGCCGGTCGCCGGTCATATCACCCTCGGTCTCCGCGACCACCGTCCACGGCCGCCGCAGGATCCACCGCAGGGGGAAGAACAACACCACGAGCAGGAGAGCCAGCAGCACGAACGCCGGCACCTTCACCTGGTCCGGCGTCCACACGACGAGTATCACGGCGAGCACCGCGGTCACCACGATCATCGCGATGCCGGGACCGTAGCTGCCGGCGACGTCGTGTTCGAAGTTGTCCGCCGTCGCGGGCGCACGCCATTCCATCTGGGCACGGACCACCCAGTCGCGGCCGTCCTCGCCGCGCACCAGCCGGTTCATTCAGTTGCCTCCCGGGCGCCGCTCAACGTGAGCGGGACCAACCGTACCGTGACCGCGGGCGCCGACGCGAGGCTGAAACCGGACAATCCGCTCCGGCTGAGCGATCGCCGCTGTTCAGGAGCCCGAGGTCGACGAGGAATAGGCCGATTCGGTGACAGTCTCCTGGGTGCTTCGCGACGTGCTCGACGTGCTCTGAGTGGTCCGGTGCACCCGGCGGGTCGTGGTCGTCTTCGTGGTCTTCGACGAGGAGCGCGAAGCCGTTTCCGAGCGCGACGTCGTCTCGGTCGTCGTGGTGGTCGAGGTCCGCGAACCGGTCGGTGTCGACGTCCGCGTCGGCCTGCTGCTCGACGTCGGCGTCTTGGTGCACACCGGCTTACCCGAATCCGTCGGCTCCGAGGTGAGGCTCGGCCGCGGAGACTCTGTCGCGCTCGGGTCCATCCTCGGCGTCGTCGACGAACTCGTGCTGGTCATGCTCGGCTGCGGACTGGGAAGATCGCCTCGCGAGGCTGTCGTACCGGTGTCCGGCCGCCCGGCCTCGCCACCGCGGCCCGACGGGACGTTCACCACCGGCAGCCTCGGCACCTCGGCCGCGCCGAGCGGGCCCTGCTGCCCCTCCTGTCCGGCGGGCTGCCCGGCAGGGACATGCGGATGCACGGCGGGCACCACGCCCCGCCCGTTCAGCCAGCCCACGCCGACCCGCGGCGGTTGCGGCGGCGGCTGCAGCGGTGACGGACCCGGCGGGAGGACGGCCAGCTCCGGGGCGCCACCACCCGGCAACCCGATGTCCTGCGACGGCTGCGGGCCGAACACCACCGGCCCCGCCGCGAAACCCACCGCACCGGCGGCCGCCGTCGAGGCCAGCGCCAGCCCCACCTTGACCTTCGAACCGAGGACGACGCTCTTGACCGTGGCCAGCACACTGCTCGCGGCACCACCGAGCGAGCCGGCGGCGGGCACCAGCAGCACCAGCACCCCGGCGTGCGCCCGCAGCGACGAACACACGTCCAGCAGCTCGTCCTGCGTCGCGCGGCACGACGAGCACCCCAGCAGATGCGCCTTGATGCGCTCCGCCTCCGCGCCCGTCACGCTCCCCGCGGTGAACCCGCCGAGCTTCTCCACCACCGCCCGGCACGAGTCCGGGCCACGGTTCACCGAAAGATGTGCCTGCAGGTACGCCGCACGCAGCCCCTGCCGCGCACGCCGCGCCAGCGCCGCCGTCGCGTTCGCGCTCAACCCGAACTGGGTCGCCACCATCGCGGGCTGCTCGCCCTCGACCTCCGTCTGCCACAACACCGTGCGCCAGCGCTCCGGCAGGCTCGTGAAGGCCGTCGTGATCAACGTGTGCTCGGCCGCCCGTGAATGCGTGTCCGCACCGGGCCCGGCGTGGAAGTTCAGCTCGTCGTCACTGACCGGAACGTCCCGGCGCGCGCCGTGCCACTCCCACGAGACCCGCCGCGCCACCGTCAGCAGATAGGCCCGGACGTAGTCACGAGGCCCGGCACCCCGGCGCAGCGCCTGGAGCACCCGGAAGAAGGTCTCAGCGGTGATGTCCTCGGCCTCGGAACGATCCGACGCGAGGCTCTGCGCGAGTCTCCGGACCGCCGCGGCGTGCAGCTCGAACAGCTCGCCGAAGGCGGCGTCCTCGCCGTCCCGCAGCCGCTGCAACAGTGCCTGTTCATCGGATTCCGAGGCCGCTTGTGGCGGCACCGTGCCCAGCTCGGTCATCCGGCCCGGCACCTCCTCCCCGAAGGACTCACCAATCGCCTCGATTGGGGACACCATACGGAGCGATGCGGCCGTCGTCACCCCCTGTACGCCGGCTGTGACACCGACGGGACGACCAGGGGGCCGGTCACGAACGCCCCAACAGCCGGTGTAGTCTATGCCCCGTAACCACGACAGAGCGGTTACGAATGCGGATGTAGCGCAGCTGGTAGCGCATCACCTTGCCAAGGTGAGGGTCGCGGGTTCGAATCCCGTCATCCGCTCGCAAGTGGGCGGAGTGTGGTCAGCCTTCGGCTTTCCCTCGCTCTTGCTCGCCATTTCTCCCGGGGGCCGAGCCCCCGGACCCCCACGGTGCGGCAGGTAACTGTTGGCAGCGTGGGGATTTTTTTGTGTTCCCGTTCGGCGCTTGGTGAGCCGCGATCTCTTGCTCCTTCCTTCCCGAAGTGCACGGTGCGGTCGTCTTGATCGGTCCGGTGTTGCATGGGGTGCGACGGGTGGGCTGAGTGACTGGTGGTCTGGACCATTTGGGGGTAGTGGCCGGGTTTCAGGTTGGGCTGGGTGGTGGTCTGAACCAGTTGGGGAATTGTTCACAATTCGTGACACCTGCTGTGAGAGGAGTCACATGCGTAAGCGTTTGCTGGGTTTGGCTTCGTTGACGGCTGCTGTGCTCGCCCTGCCGGTGGTGTTCGCCGGGGTGGCGTGGGGGCACGGGTACACGACTACGCCGGTGAGCCGGGCTTACAACTGCAAGACGGGTGCCGCGAAGAACTGCGGGCAGATTCAGTACGAGCCGCAGAGCGTCGAGGGGCCCAAGGGGTTTCCTTCGCGTGGGCCCGCGGACGGCAAGATCTGTTCGGCGGGGCTGAGCCAGTTCGGACAGCTCAACGACCAGCGCAACGGCTCGTGGCCGGCGTCGAAGCTGACCAGCGGGGCCGACTACACGTTCAAGTGGACGCTCACCGCGGCACACGCGACGACGAACTTCCGCTACTTCGTCACCAAGAACGGCTGGAACCCGAACGCGCCGCTGACCAGGGCCCAGCTCGAAACCGAGCCCTTCCTCACGGTGCCGTTCGGCGGGAAGCGCCCGCCGAACGCGGTGTCGCACAACGGAAAGCTGCCCAGCGGCAAGAGCGGGCGGCACATGATCCTGTCCGTCTGGGACATCGCCGACACCGGCAACGCGTTCTATCAGTGCGCCGACGTCACCTTCTGAAACCACGCCCGGGCGTCCGCCGGATCGGCGGGCGTCCGGCACGGTTTCGGGCCGCTCGCCCGGTTCGACACCGATTTTCACCGTGCATTCGCTGTTAGTTTGCCAGTTGCCACCTCATCAGGTGACTACCGCGAACGAGGGTGAGGCCCATGACCGAACTGACCCGACGCCGTCTGCTCGGCACCGCAGCGGGTGCCGCCGCCACCGCGGCCGCCGCCACACTGATGCCCCCGAACGTCCAGCGCGCGCTCGCCCAGGGCGCGCCGCGACACGGTTCGCTGCGCGACATCGAGCACGTCGTGCTGCTGATGCAGGAGAACCGGTCCTTCGACCACTACTTCGGCACGCTGTCCGGGGTGCGCGGGTTCAACGACCCGAACGCCGCGAAGCTGCCGAACGGCAAGCCGGTGTTCTACCAACCGGACTCGCAGAACCCGGCGGGCTACGCACTGCCGTTCCACCTCGACACGCACGCCACCAACGCGCAGAAGATCCCGTCCACCTCGCACGCCTGGCAGGTCCAGCACGACGCCCTCAACGGCGGCAAAATGGACAACTGGCTGCCCGCGCACCGCAAGGCCGACGGCAAGAACGGCCCGTACGTCATGGGGTACCACACCCGGGCCGACCTGCCGTTCCAGTTCGCGCTGGCCGAGGCGTTCACCATCTGCGACGCCTACCACTGCTCGGTGCTCGGCCCGACCTGGCCGAACCGGATGGTGTGGATGACCGGCACCGTCGACCCCGACGGCGAGCACGGCGGGCCGATCCTCGACAACAAGGCCCCGGCGGGCGGGTACACCTGGACCACCTACGCCGAGCGGCTCCAGAAGGCCGGAGTCAGCTGGAAGGTGTACGAGCAGGCCGACACCTACGGCTGCAACATGCTCGAACAGTTCAAGAACTTCCGGGACGCGCCGAAGGATTCGCCGCTGTACGTCAACGGGCTCACGCACCGGCCCGAGGGGCAGTTCGAATACGACGCGCGGAACGGGAAGCTCCCGACCGTCTCGTGGATCATCTGCACCAGCACCGCGTCCGAGCATCCCGACTACACGCCCGCCGAGGGTGCCGCGTTCGTCGCCAGCAAGATCGACGCCATCGCGTCGAACCCGGACCTGTGGGCGAAGACCGTGTTCATCCTCAACTACGACGAGAACGACGGGCTGTTCGACCACGTCATCCCGCCGGCCCCGCCCAAGGGCACGCCGCACGAGTTCGTCACCAAGACCTCGCCGGGCGGGACGAAGGGCAACGGCCTTCCCGTCGGCGCCGGGTACCGCGTCCCCGCGATCATCGTTTCGCCGTGGACCGCGGGTGGCTGGGTGTGCAGCGAGAACTTCGACCACACGTCGACGCTGCAGTTCCTGGAGAAGGTGACCGGGGTGCCGGAGCCGAACATCTCGGACTGGCGGCGGAAGACGTTCGGGGACCTGACCTCGGCGTTCCGCTTCGACGACCAGAAGGCGAAGCCGCCGACGCTGCCGGACACCAGCGGCCCGCTGACGCTCTCGCGCTACGAGCAGTCGCAGCTCCCGGCGCCGAAGTTCCCCGGCAAGGACCAGAAACCGCCGACGCAGGAGCCGGGCCAGCGCCCGCACGTCCCGCGCAAACCGCGCTGATCCGACGTGCCGTTAAGGCCACCTTACGGGCGTCTGACGCCCGTAAGG
>NZ_JBHYJW010000081.1:0-35016 GCF_042741125.1 Amycolatopsis sp. NPDC058986
CCCGTGACCCGGGGGCTGGGGGCGGTCGCGGGGGGGGGGGGGGTTTGCCCCCCCCCCCCGGGCCCGCCCCCCCCCGGCGCGGGGGGGGCGGCCCCCCCCGGCGGGGCCCCCCCCCCCCGGCCCCCCCGCCTGGAGCCCGGCCTGGAACCGGGTGGCCGCGCCGAGGGTGCTCATCAGGTTCTGCAGCCGCCGCTGGAACGTCCGGTAGCTCAGGCCGAGCTGTTTCGCGATGCTCCGGTCCGGCATTCCGGTGGTGAGCAGGGCGAGCAGCCGGGTGTCCTCGAACGCCGGCGCCTCACCGCCCTGCTCACCGCCGCCGGGCAGCCGCAACGGGATCGCGGTATCCCAGAGAAAACCGAAGAGCGCCGACAGCGCGTCGAGCAGGCTGCACGGGTGGACGACGAGCGCGGTGCCGACCTGCGGGGAACCGGACCGCAACGGGACGAGCCCGACGTGAGCATCGACCACGATCAGCTTGAGCGGCGCGTGCGACACCACACGCGCCTGCTCCCCCAGCGCGAGTCCCGCTTCGAGATCCGCGACGAGGTCGTGCAATTCCAGCGCGCCTTTGTCGTAGACACCGCGAAAGCGTATTCCGCGGTTCAACAGCTCCTGTTCGGCCGGGTGCAGTACCGTCGGCAGCCGCGTATACGGCGGTTTGTCGACGAATACGACCTCGCGGTGCGCCGAACGCAAAAGCTGTTCGACCCGTTCGGCGATGACCTCGTTTCCCTGGACGACCTCGATCAGGTCGACGGGATTTTTCCCCGGTGCTTCCCGGTGCCGTTCCTGCAGCCGTGACGCCACCATCCGCGCGTGTTCGAGTTCCTGTTCCTTGCGGCGGAAGATCGCGTCCAGCGCGACACCGGGGTTCACCGCCGCGTACGCCGCGGGCGCGCCGGGAAACCGCACCAGCAGGCCCTTTTCCGTGAGACCGCGCAATACCGGGGTCAGCCGCTGCGTGCTCAGCCCGGTTTCGGCGCGCAACTGGGCGAGCGTCATCGACTTCCGCCCGGCGAACGCGGCGTAGACCGCGACGTCCACCTCCCGCAGTCCGATGACATCCAGCACGGCCACCTCGCATCGCGACATCCGGATTTTCCTTGCAGGGGAGATTACCGGCACCGGAGGACGGGACCAACGAAAGTTTCCCGCAGTTCGCGAATTACGGCCGGAGCGCCGGGAACCCCGCCGCACCAGGGCCCAAAGACCCGGGCTCGGCGGGCTTCTTGACCGGCGCGCGGGGAGGGTGCACTCCGTAC
The DNA here is from genome assembly GCF_042741125.1 of Amycolatopsis sp. NPDC058986. Classification (NCBI taxonomy): domain Bacteria; kingdom Bacillati; phylum Actinomycetota; class Actinomycetes; order Pseudonocardiales; family Pseudonocardiaceae; genus Amycolatopsis; species Amycolatopsis sp. NPDC058986. The sequence continues at coordinate 1,263 of NZ_JBHYJW010000081.1, forward strand.
CGTCGAACGGGCTATCACGCGATCCGCGACGAGAGGGGTGGTCGGGGTGGCAAGGGTGTTCTCCATGGACGGTCCGGTCCCGCTGCGACGGGAGCGCGCCGGCGCGGGAGGTGCGGGCGCGTGACGACCACACTTCCCCAGCCGATTCCGCGCGCGGCCGGTGTCTCCCGGCCCTACGAGCCCGACGAGCGGCTGGTCCGCGCCGCGGTCGACGGTGACCGCGTGGCCATCGACCTGTTGCTCGCCGAACTCCGGCCCATCGTCCTGCGGTACTGCCTCGGGCATCTGGGCGGCAGGCACAACGGCTACGCCGGCGCCGAGGACTGCGCGCAGGAGGTGCTGCTCGCGGTGTTCGCCGGGCTGCCGCGTTACCGGCACGACACCAGCCGGTTCCTGCCGTACGTCTTCGGCATCGCCGCGCACAAGGTCGCCGACGCGCGGCGGACCAAGGCCCGCGACCCGTCCGCGCCCACGGCCGACCCCGACCCCGGCACGCGGAACGGGCCGAGCGACCCGACACTGGAAGACGTCGAACAGGCCGACGGGCTCGACCGGATCTCGGCCCTGCTCGACGGGCTCGCCGCCCGCCCCCGCGAAGTGCTGGTCCTGCGGATCGTGCTCGGTTTCAGCGCCGAGGAGACCGCGGCGGCGCTCGGGATCAGCAGCGCGGGCGCGGTACGGGTCATGCAGCACCGCGCCCTCACCGATCTGCGGCGCGTGCTGCGCGGCGGTGCCCCCAAACGCCGCCGCAAGGCCTGAGCTCAGCGGGACGGCCGCTGCCTGCGGTTGGCCGCGTAGACCGCGGCCGCCGTGCGGCGTTCGAAGCCGAGCTTGTGCAGCAGCGAGGAGACGTAGTTCTTCACCGTCTTCTCCGCGAGATACAGCTCGGCGGCGATCTGGCGGTTGGTGAGCCCGTCCGCGATGAGATCCAGCACCCGCTTCTCCTGCGGGCTGAGCTGTTCATACCCCGGATCCGGGGTCTCGGTCTCGCCGCGCAGCCTGCTCAGCACCGACGCGGTGAGCGTGACGTCCAGCAGCGACCCGCCCGCCGCCACCGTACGCACCGCGGCGACGAGCGAGTTGCCCGACACCTGCTTGAGCATGTATCCGGCCGCCCCGGCCATGATCGCGCCGAACAGGGCGTCGTCGTCCGAATAGGACGTCAGCATCAGGCAGGCGGGCGGCGGGTCCAGCGCGGCGCGGATCTCCCGGCAGACGCTGACGCCCTCACCGTCGGGCAACCGGACGTCGAGGATCGCGACGTCCGGGCGGACCGCCGGGACACGCACGAGCGCCTCGGCCGCCGAACCCGCCTCACCGGTGACACGGATGTCGTCCTCGGCCTCCAGCACCGTCTTCAGCCCGGTGCGGACGAGCTCGTGGTCGTCGAGCAGGAACACCGAGATGGTCATTCTTCGCACTCCTCTCCCGGGGGCCCGGCTTCCTCAGTGGTGTCCACAGTGGACTGCTTGAGCAGCGCCGTCCATTCGACGCCGGTGCCGCCGCCGTCGAGCCGCCGCGCGGAGAACGTCCCGCCCCAGCGGGCGGCACGCTCGGCCAGGTTGGCCAGCCCGCTGTGCCGCGCGGGGTCCTCGGGGATACCGGCTCCGTCGTCGGCGACGGTGAGCCGCAGCTCGTGCCCGGACCGGTCGACCGCGACGTCCACCGCGACCTCGGTCGCCCCGGCGTGTCTGGCCACATTGGACAGTGACTCCCGCAGCGCGGCCACGAGGTCGCCGCGGACGGCGCCGCCGACCGCGGCGTCCAGCGGCCCGTCGAACCCGATCCTCGGCTCGAAGCCGAGAGCGTTCCCGCTGTCGAGCGCGACGCGCAGCAGCTCGGACCGCAGGCTGCCCTGGACCTCTTCCGGCTCCTGCAACGAAAAGATGCTGTTGCGGATCTCCCGGATCGTCCGGTCGAGGTCCTGCACGAACCCGGTCACCCGGTCGGCGACCGCGGGTTCGGTGATCATCCGGCTCAGCCCCTCCAGGCCGAGCCCGGTGGCGAACAGCCGCTGGATCACCAGATCGTGCAGATCGCGCGCGATCCGGTCCCGTTCCTGGAACACCGCGAGCCGCTGCCGGTCCTCCTGCGCGCGGGCGAACTCGACGGCGAGCGCGGCGTGCGCGGCGAAGGTCTCGGCCAGCTGGACGTCGAAGTCGGTGAACGGCGTCTTGTCCCGGAACTTCGCGACCAGCAGCACGCCGAGGGTCTCGTCGCCGACGATGAGGGGGACGGCGATGGTGGAGTCGAGGTCACGGACCATCGCGGGCAGCGAAGCGACCTTGCCGCGTTGCTGCGCTTCGACGTATTCGCCGTAGTCCCGCACCACCACGGAATGTCCGCTGGTGAACGCGAGGCCCGTCGCGGTGCCCTCCGTGGGCACCCGCAGCCCGGCGAGGCGGTCGGCGTCCTGGCCCCGCGGTTCGACCACCTCGAAGACCAGCTCCGCCCGGTCCGGGCCCAGCGGCCGCGCCACCGCGCCCGCCGAACCACCCGCGACGACCCTGGCGCGTTCGGCGATCAGCCGCAGGGTCGAGACGAGGTCCTGCTCGGCCAGCAGCGCACCGGTGACGTGGTACGAGGCCTCCAGCCACCGCTCCCGCCGCTGGACCTCGTCGAACAGCGTCGCGTTCTCGATCGCGACCCCCGCCGCCGCGCCGAGCCCGGCGAGCACCTCCTCGTCGTAGGCGCTGAACTCGTCCTTCCCGGCGAACCCGAGGTAGCCGAAAAGCCGGTCGCGGACGCGGATCTGTGCTTCGAGGAACGACCGCGCGAGCGGATGTTCCGGCGCCGCGGCGTGGAGTTCGCTCAGCCGCCGCGGCGGCTCGCCGTCCCGCTCCGGCAGCGGGGAAGGGCCTTCGCGGTAGTGCTCGACCAGTTCGTCGAACGTGCCGTCGGGGCCCAGCACGCCGAGCACGCCGTAGGGCGCGCCGACCAATTCGCCACCGACGCGCACGATCTTGCGGAGGAGATCGGGCAGGCTGAGATCCTGCGCGATGGCGACCACCGCGTCGAGCAGTTTCGGCACACCGGTTTCGTCCACGGCTCCCACGGGTCCCGCTGGTGTCACCCATCCCGGACGGCGTCCGGGCACCCGTCGAGGATCGCACCACAGCGGGCCGCCGACCAGCCTTCTGTAGATCCAGTCGACTACGGACAGTGGTTCGTTACGGACGGACCGCCGAAATCCGGCGGCCCGACACCGCTTCGAGCGGAACCCGGACATACCGGTCGCCCGGCGCGGGGATCCACGTCGTCAGCGGCAGGGCCACCAGCTCGGCGGTCGCCGCGGGGTCACGGACCTCGTGCGCCCTGCCGAGCGCGGTGACGAACCAGCCCCCGGACACGTCGACGTCGTCGGCGGAAAACGCGACGACGGTGTCCAGCATCGCGGCGAACACGGCACTTCCGGACGGCACGGCGAAAACGGCGGCGCCGTCCCGCACCGAGAACCGCACCGGCTGCACCGCGGGCAGCGCGCGGTGGGTGAACACCACTCGGCCGATCGGCGCCGTGGCCAGCAGGGCGACGCACTGCTCACGGCCGAGCACCTCGAAGCCCGATGGATCCGTCATGTTGTTCCTTCGCGAGCCGTGGTGTGCGGTTCACGATGCTCGCCGCCCCGGAACCGGCGATAGGGCCGATAGACCCGGTCGCGCCGCGCGCCTAGCACCCGCGCGGAGTCCCGGCAAGGGCCGGGTGGCACGGCCGGTCCCGGGTCACTCGCCCGAAGCCGGGACGGCGTCCGCCGCCGCACACTTCTTCGCGAGCCATGGGAGCCAAGGGAAACCGCCGAAAGGAGCCGGGACCGATGACGATCCTCTGCGAGGCGGACACGACGACCGCGTTGCGCCTGGCGTCCTCGCTCGACGGCGAGGTCCGCACCGTGCCCGGTCTCGACGCCGTGCGGCGCGCGCTGTCGGACGATCCCGGCGAGACGATCGTGGTCGTCGGGGCGGGCCCGGACGTCGAGGATGTGCTGCGGTTCGCGGTCCGGCTGCGCGCCTCGCACCCCGCGGTGCGGATCGTCCTGGTGCGGACGGCGGGCCCGGAGCTGCGCCGCCGCGCCGGACAGGCCGGGATCCGCGCGCTCGTCGCGCCCGGCGACGACGCGGCGCTGTCCGGGGTGTGCGCCCTGCTGCGGCGCGTCTCGGCCGAGACGCCGGGGCGGCATCGGGCACGCGGCCGGATCGTCACCGTCACCGCCGCCACGAGCGGGCACGGGAAGACGACCTTCGCGGCGAACCTCGCCGTCGTCCTCAGTGAACTGTCACCCCGGGTGTGCCTGGTGGATCTCGACGTCCTCACCGGCGATCTCACCACCGCGCTCGGCCTTCCGGCAGGCAGGCCCCGGCAGCAGACCGCCGGGCTGCCCGCGGACCTCGCGCGGCTGGTCACGCCGTTCCGCGCCGGCGTCGACTGCGTGCTCGCCCCGGCGCGACCCGGCGAGGAGGAACCGATTCCCCCGCACCGGACCGGGGAACTGCTCGCCGCGCTGGCCGAGGTCTACGACCACGTCGTCGTCGACACCCCCGCCCAGCTGTCCTCGCCGGTTCTGTCCGCTTTGGACTGCGCGCAGTCCCACGTCGTGCTGGCCGGTCCGGAGCGGACGGCGCTGATCGGCCTCCGTCGCGTGCTCGGCGTGCTGGACCTGCTCGGCTATCCGCGGGCGAGCCGCGCGGTCGTGCTCAACCGGTGTGACACGCGCACGCTCCCGAGCCCGGCCGAACAGGACGCCATCGTGCGGCATCCGGTCGCGGCCAGGCTCCCGTTCACCTTCGACGTCCCGGCGTCGATCAACCGCCGCCGTCCGCTGGCCGCCGACCGGCCGGAACACCCCTTCACCCAGGCCGTCCGGCAGTTCGCCCGCAGCAGGCTCCGGACGCCCGCCTGGCACCGGTGACTCCTCAGTCGAGACAGAACTCGTTACCCTCGACGTCCTGCATCACGAGGCACGATTCGTTGTACTCGTCGGCACGCAGCAGCTGCAGGCGTACCGCGCCGAGCGCGACCAGCCGCGCACACTCCGCTTCGAGGGCGGCGACACGCTCTTCACCCACGAGCCCGGTGCCGACCCGCACGTCGAGATGCACCCGGTTCTTGACGACCTTGCCCTCGGGAACGCGCTGGAAGTACAGCCGAGGGCCCACCCCTGTGGGATCCATGCAGACGAACCCCGCGCCTTGCCGCTCGGCCGGCAGCGAGCGTTCGTGATCGTCCCAAGTGGCGAACCCCTCCGGGGGCGGTGGCACGACGTATCCCAGCACCTCGCACCAGAAACGGGCGACGCGCTCGGGTTCCGCGCAGTCGAAGGTGACCTGGACCTTTTTGATCGACCCCATCGCCTCACCCTAGTGGCGCGTGTTGTGCGCCGAGGCCCCGGATGTCACGCCGCGCGGGCTCGTCGCCCGGACCGGTAGCCATCCGGGCGAATGCGGGACTGGTCCGCGGGGGTTCTCGCTAGGCTGAACGCTCACGCACGAGAACGGAGGAACTCCATGGCGGAGTGGCGTGATCTGGTCACCTTCATCAGGCAGTCGTACCGGGTCGTCCGGGACGAGCCTGACGAGATCCGGATCCGGCTCGTCTTCAGCGACGGCGACCCCGACACCGAGCAGCGCGCCCAGGTCGTGGTCATCGCGCACGAGATCTTCGACCAGAAAGAGGACTGGGTGCAGATCGCGACACCGTTCGCCCGCGCGGACGAGGTCGACCTGCACGCCGTGCTCGCCGAGATCGGCAACACCATCGTCGTCGGCGGTGCCGCCGTGATGGGCGACCACATCGTGCTGCGGCACTCGCTGCCGCTGATCAACCTCGACATCAACGAGTTTCTCGATCCGCTGGAGCTGGTCGCCGGGTCCGCCGAGCTGCTGGAGCAGCAGTTCACCGGACGCGACGACTACTGACCGCTTTTCCTTGCGTCACAACGCTTGGCACGTGAGCACCGGCGGGGCGGCGTGGTCGCCACGGGTCAGCCCGATCAGGCCGAACGACGTCGCCCCGGCGGGCCGCACCACGGCGTTCCACCGCGCGTTGGTCACCCGGACCGTGGTGCCCCGCTGGGCGAGCGTGCCGTTCCACAGGGTGCCGATGCGGTGCCCGGCGGGCAGCGCCCAGCTCACCGCCCAGCCCGTCAGGTTCGCGCCGTCCTCGCCGCGCACGGTCACCAGCACCTGATAGCCACCCGGCCAGGAGTCCGTCACCTCGTACCGCGCGTCGCACCCGGCCTGTGCGGACGCGGAAGGGCGTGGCGGAACCGGCGACGTGGCACGGGCCTCCGGCGTGCCACGGCCGATCCTGCTGCCGATCAGCACTCCCGAGGCGAGCAGAGCCATCGCGAGGGCTCCCAGCACCGCGGCACGGTGCCAGCGCCATCGCCGCCGCGGCGGCAGTACTTTCGTGCGTTCCCCCGGAGCCGGGCCGGGGTGTCCTTCGGCGACGGCACCGAGCAGTTCGCGGGCACGCGTGATCACCGGGCGATCGGCCGGATTTCGCTGGAGCAGAGCCAAAAGCACATCGGACAGCGGCCCGGGGTGCGCGGGGCGGCCGACCTCCTCGCGAGCGGCGCGCCGCAGCAGGTCCATGGCGTTCTTGCCGGTGCCGAACGGCGGTCTGCCCTCCAGCGCCCGATACAGCGTCGCGCCGAGCGAGAACACGTCCGACGGGAACCCGGCCTCCTCCCCGCACACCACCTCCGGCGCGAGATACGCCGGCGTGCCCGCGATGTATCCGCCCGCGGTCACCGTGCTTTCCCCCACCGCGCGGGAAATGCCGAAGTCGGCGAGCTTCGCGGTACCGTCCGGGGCGATCAGGATGTTGCCCGGGGTGATGTCGCGGTGGACGATCCCCTCCGCGTGCGCCGCTTCGAGCGCGGACGCGACCTGCGCCCCGATCGCCGCGACGGACCCCTCCGGCAGCGTCTGTCCACTGTGGAGAATGGCGGCGAGGTTCTCCGACGGCAGGTACTCCATGACGAGCTGCGGCAACCCGTCGTGTTCGACGACGTCGTGCACGGTGATCGCGTGCGGATGCCGCAACCGGGCCGCGACCCGCGCCTCCCGCATCGCCCGGTCCGCCGTCGCGGCGCCGGGCTCGGCACAGGGCGCCAGGCGCTTCACCGCGACCACGCGATCCAGCCGTTCGTCGCGGGCCTGCCACACCTCGCCCATGGCACCGCGGCCGATCCTGGCCACCAGCCGGTAGCGCCCGGCGATCAGCTCACCTTCGTCGCCCACGTCCCCCTACACGGATCCGCGGACCGGTCCGGTTCGACGCCGCGACCGGCGTGCTCAGCAGGTGCGGTACATGACGTGCAGGCCGACACGTCCCAGCGCCGGGTGTTCGAACGCGCCGGGGACCGTGCCGACGATCTCGAAGCCGAGCCGCCGGTAGATCTCGACGGCGGCCGTGTTGGACGCGGCCACGGCGTTGAACTGCATGCCCGCGAACCCGCGCTCCCTGGCCCAGCCGAGCGCGAACGAGCACAGCGCGGTGCCGACGCCCCGGCCGCGCGCGTCCGCGGCGACCATGAAGCTCGCCGTCGCCACGTGCGATCCCGGCCCCGGCCGGTTCGCGCCCATCTTGGCGGTGCCGAGGACGCGGCCGTCGTCGACCGCGACGACCGTCTGTCCCGGTGGCGCCTCGATCCAGGTGTCGCGAGCCTGGGGCTCGGTCATCGCCGGGTCGTAGGTGTAGGTCTCCCCCGCCCGCACGATCTCCTCGACGATCGGCCACACCCGCGGCCAGTCGGCCTCGGCGAACTCCCGGATCCGCATGCCGGCCACGGTACCGGCGCGGTTACCTTGGTGCGGTGAGAGAACTCGTCACGTCCTGGGTGGAGTCGTCCGCCCGCCGGACCCTCGCCGGACTCAACGAGCGGCTCGGCACCGCCGGGCTCGCCGCCGCGGCGGCGGTTCCCGGGCTCGCCGCCGCCCTCGACCAGCACTCCGCCGCTGTCCGCGACATCCTCGCCTCGGGTGTCGAGACCTCGGCCGCGGTCGCCGGGGTCGTACTGCTCGCCGGGTACGCGCGCGGCCTGCTCGACGAAGCCACCGGCCGCGGCTGGACGCTGCGGGTGCCCGCCGACCTCCCGGCGTGGACGGCCGCGGACTGGCTGACCACCCGCCTGGTCGGGGTGTGCGCGCTGGCCGCCACGATCGACACCCCGCGCGCCGATCCCCTCGCGGAAAACGGGTAGGGCGGCCGGACCGCCCTACCCGTCGTGCTCCCGCGGACCGGACCGGTCAGCCGCCGAGTCCCGGCGGCGGGGGCATCGGCCCCGGTGGCTCCTGACCAGGCCGGGGCATGCCGTGCGGGTCGGTGGCCGGATCGCTGCGCGTGTGCTGGCTCGCCGTGCCCGCAGGCTGGTGCACGGCCGTCTGTTCGGACGGCACGGTGCCCGCGCGACGGGCGTCCTCACGACCCCGCTGGTAGGCCTCGGTCTGCGCCTTCGCGGCGGGGATCTCCGCCTCGGCCCGGCCGAGCCACCGCTCCCAGCGTTGCTGCATCGGCCGGATCAGGCCACCACCGACACCGACCACCGCGATACCGCCCGCCGTGGCGAGCACGGTGATCAGCACCGGCATGGTGACGGTGACGGCGACGCCGATCTGGTTCAGCGCCGCGATCACGCCGAGGCCCCAGATGAACACCGAGGCGATGGTGGCGAGCACCCCGCCGTAGGACACGCTGCCCAGCGCGTTGCCGACGAGATCCTTCACCACCCTGGCGATCGCGGCCGCGACCACGACGATGATGATCGCCACGACCGCCCGCGGCAGCCACGCGACGATGTCGTTGAGCAGCGAACTCACCGGGTTCGGACCCCACACGCCGAACGCGATCTGCAGGGTGATCAGCAGCACCGCGTAGTACAGCAGCTTGCTGATGATGTCGGCGGCGCCGTACTTGCTCCGCGCGAGCATCTGCTTGATCCCGCCGCGCTCGACGAGCCGGTCGAACCCGAGCTTGTCCAGCGCGAGGCTCACGAGCTTCGCGATCGCCTTCGCGACCAGCCAGCCGATGAGCAGGATCACCAGGAACATGAGCAGTTTCGGAACGAATGTGACGACCGAACTCCAGGCGTTGGACACGCCCTGACCGAAGTCGACGGCCGCCAGTGCGGTACCTGACACTGGGCTTCTCCTTCCCTACCGGGAGCACTCCGTTACCGGACCGGTCCAAAAGGACTACCCAGTGCGAGACATCTCACACGCATTGTTTCGTTCCGATCACAGCGGCGCCGCTGACCTGGCCTTTTCCCGTCAGCGCGCGGCGCGCGGCCACCACGGGACGAGCGCCGAGGTGGTGCGCTGGTAGTCCGCGTACTCCGGGTAACGGCCGAGGCTGATGCTCTCGGTGAAGCGCGTCGAGCCGACGAACAACAGCGTGAGCAGCACCGGCCCGGCCACCGTCCACTGCAGCACCGACCCGGCCGCGATCGCGCCGAAGGCGAACACGGTCCACCACTGGGCCTGTTCGAAGAAGAAGTTCGGATGCCGCGAGTAGCGGAACAGGCCGGTCCGCCGGAACCGCGGCTGTGGCTCGCGCCCTGCCGCGATCTCGGCGTGCTTCCACTGGTGGAACGTCCACTGCTGCTGGTCCGCGATCGTCTCGCCTGCCAGGAACGCGAGGAAGAGGACAGCGGCGATCACGTCGGCGGCCCCGAACGGCGCCCGGTTTCCCAGCGCGGTGTACGCCGGAAGCGTGATCAACAGCAGCAGCGCGTTCTGGTAGATCGTGATGAAGAACAGGTTGAACAGCTGGAACCGCCCCGGGGACATGCGTTCCCGCAGTATCACCCAGCGGTAGTCCTCTCCCCCTGGCGCGTAGCCGCCCTTCCGCGCGAAGTTGAACGTCAGCCGCGCGCCCCACAACGCGGTCAGCACCAGCATCGTGTCCAGCCTGGCGTCGGTGAACCCGGCGGCACCCGCGAAGATCGCCACGTACACCACCGGCACGATCGACCAGATCCGGTCGATCCAGGAGTACTCCCGCGTCGTGATCGACAACAACCAGGTGGCCAGGCAGACGCCGCCGAAGACGGACAGGCAGACCTCGATCGCGTTCATGACCGCACTCTGGCACAGGAAACGGCCCATGGCCGGACCGCGCGTACGAACGTCGACGCACCGGACCCCTTCGTTCGTGTCGGTGCCAGTGCGTAATCTCCGAACCGAGCTGGTCGATCACCAGGACACCGAAGACGGAGGCCGCCGATGCTGACCCGATCCCTGCGCGAGGACGCCGAACTGACGACGTTGGAGCCCTGGCAGGCCGAGGAGTTCGCCGCGCACATCGACTCGATCCGCGAGCACCTGAAGCCGTGGGTCGGGATGGCGGCCGTCGTGGTGGACACCGAAAGCGCCCGCGCGTACCTCCAGCGCTACGCCGATCTCCAGGCCGCCGACAGCGGCAGGATCTGGGGCATCCGGCTGCGCGGCGAGCTGGCGGGCGGGGTGATGTTCCGCGTGTTCGACGTGCCATCGGGAAACTGCGAGCTCGGGGTGTGGCTGGCACCGTGGGCACAGGGAAAGGGGCTGATCACCCTGGCCGTCCAGCACCTGGCCGACTGGGCCTTCGACACGCGGGGCATGGCGCGGGTGGAATGGCGCAACGCGGTGGACAACGCAGCCAGCGCGGCGGTGGCGAAACGGCTCGGCATGACGCAGGAGGGCCTGCTGCGCAGCGAGTACCCGGTCAACGGCGGGCGCCAGGACGGCCAGGTGTGGTCACTGGTGCGGGCCGACCCCCGCCCCTGGCGCTCCTGACCGGCCCGGCGAACTCGTTACCGGGTAAGGATTCGTTCACCGTCGTGAAGGACGACGCCGCGGCCGCAGCTCCCGGCGCCCCGGCGAGACACCTACGATGTCCCGAACGCGTCGTTGGCGACGCTGAACGTCCCGAACGCGCCGTTCACGACATCGGCACCGTGTGGCGCAGCGTCCTACCTTTGCCGCGAACGCTCCGTTCGGGACGTTGATCGTCGCGAACGGAGCGTTCGCGACATGCGCTGCCACCTGGCAGGCCCCGGCCGTGCTTGTCCAAGGTCGCGACGGGCAGGTCCGTGGGTGCCTCCCTGAGGGACCCAGAGTCCCTCAGGGAGGCACCCACGTCACGACCGCCCCCATACGTCCTTTGTAGACAGCGGCTAAACCCCGGCAGGAGCACCGAACCAGCGGGCCAGTGCGTCGCGAAGCCCGTCCGGGTCACCGGCGAAGCAGACGTAGCCGTCCGGCCGGACGAGGCGGACATCGCCGGGGTCGCCGGGTGTGTGGTCCACCCGGTCCCGCCAGCCGTCGGCGATCCCGGGCGGTCCGCCGAGCAGCAGGCCACGCCCGGAGTGCAGCTCGACGTCCGGCAGCCGGGCGCCCAGCAGCGGATGGGCCGGGCCGTCCGGCATGTGGTAGCGGATCTCCAGACCGGAGATCATGCCCGCCAGCAGGCGGTTCCCGTCCGGGGTTGCGGCCAGTTCGGCGGTGATGGCCCGCAGCGCGAGCACGTCCGGATCGGGCACCAGCAGCACGCCCTGCGCCCGGGTGTTCTGCAGTACCCGCGCGGCCACCGGATGCCGTTCGGTGTGGTAGGTGCCGAGCAGGCCCTCCGGCGCCCAGCCCGCGACCGCCGCGCCGAGCTTCCAGCCCAGGTTGAACGCGTCCTGCACGCCGAGGTTCAGCCCCTGCCCGCCCGCCGGTGAGTGGATGTGCGCGGCGTCCCCCGCGAGGAACACCCGGCCCGTCCGGTAGTGCTCGGCCTGCCGGGAGGCGTCGGTGAACCGCGAAGCGTAACGGATGTGGAGCAGCTTCGCGGCGTCCCCGTGTGCGTCGCGCAGGGCGGCCCGGACCTCTTCCTCGGTGATCGGCGCGTCGCGGCCCAGCTCCTGCTGCTCCTGGCTCGCGAACACGAAGCGGTACGCGTTGTCCTCCAACGGGATCAGGAAACCCGACCTGCTCGCGGACGGTTCGAGGTTCGGTATCCGCCATTCCGTGGGCAGCCTCGGATCCTCGGCCAGCACGACGTCGGCGACGGCCATCGAAACCCGCCCGTCCCTGCCGGGGAAGGCGACGCCCAGCTCCTTGCGCACCCGGCTGCGCCCGCCGTCGGCACCGACCGCGTAGGCCGCGCGCAGCGTCCACTTCCCCTCGGGGCCGCCGACTGCGAGGGCGACGCCGTCGGCGTCCTGCTCCAGCCGAAGCAGCTCGGTGCCCCGCAGCACCGGGACACCCGCACCGGCGAGCCGGGCTTCCAGTGCCTCCTCGACCCGGCCCTGCGGAATACCCACCTGGTAAGGAAACCGGGTGTCGAAGACCGCGTAGTCCAGGCGCAGCCCCGCGAAGTGCCCGCCGGGGACGTTCGCGAAGGCCCGCTCGGCGATCGGCGCCAGCCAGCCCCGCGCGTCGAGCAGTTCGGCGGTGCGCGGCTGGAGGTTCAGCGCCTTCGACTGCGGGCTTCGCGCGGCCAGCCGGTCCAGGACGACGACGCGCGCTCCGGCCAGGTCCAGTTCGCTGGCCAGCACCAGCCCGGTCGGCCCGGCGCCCACGACGATGACGTCCGCGTCCATACCCGCCTCAGACCTTCAGGCCGTGCTTGGTGACGTACCGGATGTGGAAGGCGATCAGCCCGCCGAGCACCACGAGCCACTGCAAGGTGCTCACGAGCGGGACCGAGTCGATCGGCAGGCTGTAGGCGAGGATCACGCGGACGACCGCGTCGAGGCAGAAACCCAGCCCCCACACCAAGGTCACCACGCGCAGATGCCTGCGGAACGCCGGTTCGGTGTCCCAGCGGGAGTCCCACTGCCGGTGCCCTTCGGCGCCGATCTTCACGGTGACGATCGTGCGTGCCATCGACCGCATGAACGGCTGCCGGGTCAGCAGCGAGCCGAGCACCCACAGGCCGAGCGCGCCGAAGATCCAGCTGTCGCGGACCAGCAGCAGCCGGGGGTCCCCGGTCACCATCGAGGTCAGCGCGCCAAGCAGGACAAGGCTCAGCGTGAACAGGGCGAGCGGGTCGACCCTGCGCTGCTTGACCAGCGTGTACCCGATCATCGGCAGGGCGAGCAGGGCGCCGCCCACCAGCGACAGCCATTGGTTCAGGCCCGCGGCACGCAGGCCGTAGTAGCCGCCGAGCGGCAACACCAGCTCGAGGAGCAGTTGCAGCACCAGATGCTTGCGCAACGCCGCGGTCTTCTCACGGTGGGTCCGTTCCACCGGGGTGGCCGGGGAGGATGCTTCCACAGTCATGGTTTCGTCCTTGTCGTCTGGGGTGGAGGCGGGCACGGTGCCGGTCACTGCTTCCGGACGGCCCGGTCGAAGAGGTCGGCCAGCTCGCGGGCGCACGCCGCCGTGTCGAAGTCCGGATCGACGGCCGCCTGGTTGGTGATCTGATCGAGGGCCCCGTTCACCGCGAGCACCAGCACCCGCGCGTCCAGTTCGCGGATCTCGCCCTGCCGCTGCCCCAGCTGGATCCGCTTCTCCTGCTCGATGGCGAACGCGGCCATGGCGGGGGCGAGGCCACGCAGCTCCGGGTCCTCGTTGTGCACCGCGTTCACGATCGTCTGCAGGGCACGCTGGTGCTTCGGGTACTCGTCGAGCAGGGCGACCCGGGTGGTGATGTAGAGCCGCAGCCTGCCGAGAATACTGGTCTCGGTGTCCATTTTGGACAGCAGGAACTCGCCGTTGACACGCAGCACCTCGGCGACGACCTCGCGGATCAGGTCGTCCTTGCCCTTGAAGTGGTACGAGATCATCCCGGTACTGCTCAGCCCGGCCTGCTTGGCGATCTTGGCGAAGCTGGCACCGGCGTACCCCTGGTCCGCGATGACCTCGATCGCCGCGTCCACGATCTGCGCCCGGCGGGCCGACTCGATGAACGTCCGCCCGCCCTGCTTGTCCGAACTGCTTTTTGCTGGCATGAGCAAAACCCTAGCGCGTCTTGCTTGACTGAGCAAGACCTAGTTCAACCAAGCAAACCGGTGCTCGCCGGGACAAAAGGGACTATCAGGACCCCTGCGCCCGTCGCTTCCCTACCGCGACGGGCGCCGTCGATCGACCCTTCGTTCGGGGGAACTCCGCGGCGGCTTCCCCCGCGCGGCACGCCATCCGGTTTTCGGCCCCGGCCGGGGGATCCGCGACCCGGTCCGCAGCGATCGCCCCTCGTGAGGGTGACAACCGGCACCTGACCCACCCGTTGTTCCGTAGTTGCCGCGCTAGGCCGTCCGTGTTCGTATCCCAGCGTCAGCAGCCGGAGACCACAGACGAGGGAGTGCACTTCATGCGCAGGACAATTGTCCAGGCGGTGGCGGGCGCGGCGGTCGTGGCCGCCACGGTCACCGCCTGCGGATCCGGGGACTCGAACGGCTCCAACGGGGCGTCCGGTTCGAGCGCCGCCGCGTCTTCCGGCGCCGGCGCTCCCAGCTCGGCCGGGCAGGGTGCGGCGAACGGTGCCGCCGGGCAGGTGAACTCGGCGATCGAGCAAGCGCTTCAGCAGAGCCCCCTCACCTTCGAACCGCAGAAGGCGGATCTGACGGACAAGGGAAAGCAGACCTTGGATCAGATCGCCAAGGCGTTGCAGGGCAACGATGTCAAGATCACCGTCGCCACGCACGCCGGCTATCCCGACGCACAGCAGGCGAAGACGCTGTCGGAGAAGCGCGCGCAGGCCATCGCCACCGACCTCGAAGGGCACGGCGTGGCCAAGGACCGCGTCAAGGAAGAAGCGACCGGAAACGAGAAGGCGCAGGGTGATCAGGCACTGAACACCCAGATCAGCGTCGCGCGGTGACCTGTCGCGACAGTGCGGGCGGACAGCACGGACTGCCCGCCCGCACGACGCTGTCCACAGTGGAGCGTTCGAGCCGCTGCCACTACCTCGTGGGACCCAGCGGCTACCCGAACTTCGGCGACGAGCTGATCGCCGCGACGTGGCTGCGTCATCTCGCGCGGACCGAGCCGGACGCCGAGGTCTGGCTGGACTGCCATTCGCCGGGACCCGCGCAACTGCTGCTCGGCGACCTGCATCCCCGCCTGCGGTGCGTCGACACCTTGTGGAGCCTGTGCGGCGAGGCGCCGTCGGACGATCCGTGGGAAGTGGCCGCGTGGGTGCAGGAGGTCGTGCACGATCCCGGACGCGCGCCGCGACGCGACGCGGGAATCGCCCTGCTCGGCCGCGCCGACGTCGTGCACCTGATCGGCGGCGGCTACCTCAACGCCCTGTGGCCCCGGCACATCGGCCTGATCGCGGGCGCGGCCGCCGCGGCCCGGCGCTCCGGCGGACGCGCGGCCATGACCGGCCAGGGATTCATGCCGTGCCCCAGCGGCGCGACCCACCTCCTGCGCTCGCTCGCCGACCGGTTCGACGTGGTCGACGTCCGCGACGATCCGTCAGCGGAGTTGCTGGCCGGGTCCGCCGCCGCGTACCGCACCTGTGACGACGCGTTTCTCGATCTCCCCGAGCCGCCGGCACATTCCCGGGCCCGCGAATTCGTTTTGTGCGTGCAGTCGGACATCGGCGACCTCGAAGTGTCCACATTGGCCGCAAGGGTACTCGGCATGCTGCGTGCCTGGCGTGCCGAACCCGGTCAGATCGCCGTCGTGGAAGGAATTCCGCGGGTGGATCGCGCGGTCCACGTCCTGCTCGAACACGAGCTCGACGGCGCCGAGTTCCACCCGTTCCGGGACGTCTGGCGGCACGGGGTGCCCGTGGCACCCGGGCAGACCTGGATCTCCACGCGCTACCACCTGCACCTGGTGGCCGCGGCCGCCGGGGCGACCGGGGTCGCGCTCAGCGTTTCGCCCGACTACTACGCGACCAAACATCGGAGCCTGGCCGACCTCGGCTCGGGGTGGACACCGCTCGACGCGCTGTCGACGGAGATACCGGAACGCCCGGACGGGAACGGGTTTCCGGCCTCGGTCATGCGGCGCTGCCGTCAGCTGAAGCTCTCGGTCGCCGAGGCGATCTACGGCACCCCGCCGAATGCGCCGGCCGTGCCCACCGAGGAACCTGCTACGCGACGCCGGGTGCTGCGGCCCCGGTGGTCCCGGGCGAGCGGCTGAGCCGAGCTGACGACCGCGCCCCTTTGTCGCGAACGCTCCGTTCGGGACGCTGATCATCCCCAACGGAGCGTTCGCGACAGGAAGCGCGCACAATGCCGTGAAGGCGGTGCCACAGGGTGGGCGCTTGTCCTTTGTGGACTTCAGTGCCGTGAAGTGGCCCTTCAGCGCGTTGGACGCCATGAAGGACCCCTTCACAGCCCTCGATGCTTCTCGCGCGCGACTTCCGGAACGCCGCGCACAAAACCTCGCTGCGGCTCAGCGGCCGTAATTCCCCTCTTCCGGGTTCTCGCCGCGCTGCGGTTCCTGACCGCCCTCGGCGGAGCCGGATTCCTGCTGCTGCCCGCCGGATTCGCCGCCGAGGAAGCCCTTGGCCTTTTCGGCGACCGTGTCGATCTTGTCGGCGTGCTCGCCGAACTTGGACTTCGCGAGGTCGGCGGCCTTGTCGACGTGTTCGCCGCTCACCTTGTTCTTGATGTCTTCGAAATCGATACCCATCGGCACTCCTTTCACCCACTCCGTGAAACCCGGTGTGCGCCCGGGCCGGATCGGGCCCGAGCGGACCCGCTGACAGTTCCATCAAAGGTGACTCCGGCGACTTCGCAACTCGGGCTACCGGGGTGGGTGAAAGGTGAAGGCGCGACAACGACAACATCGATCCACAGTGGACTCAGCAGTCCCACACGTACCAGCGGGCCTCAGGCGCGCACCAGCGCGTCCAACCCAGAGTAGTCCTTTGTGGATAGTTCGAGACCTGCCGCCGCGAAGTTCTCCTCCAGATGCCGCGTGGACGACGTGCCGGGAATGGGCAGCAGCACCGGCGAACGACGCAGCAACCAGGCGAGCGCCACCTGAGCCGGGGTCGCGCCCAGCCGGGCGGCGATCTCGGCCAGCGGGCCGTCGGAGGTGACGCTGGGTTTGATCGGCAGCCACGGGATGAACGCGATCCCATGCGCTTCGCAGTGTTCCAGCACGGCTTCCGACGCGCGATCGGTGAGGTTGTACCGATTCTGGACGCTGACGATCGGGGTGATGCGCTGGGCCTCGACGAGCTGCTCCACCGAGACCTCGGAAAGGCCGATGTGCCGGACCTTGCCCTCGTCCCGCAGCTGCCGCAGCGCGCCGATCTGCTCGGCGAACGGGACCTTCGAATCGACGCGGTGCAGCTGGTACAGGTCGATCCGCTCGACGCGCAGCCGGCGCAGGCTCAGCTCGGCCTGCTGGCGCAGGTATTCCGGGCGGCCGAGCGGCACCCACGCGCCGCCGGGCCGGGCGTGCCCGCCCTTGGTGGCGATCACCAGGCCGTCCGGATACGGATGCAGGGCTTCGGCGAGCATTTCCTCGTTCAGCCCCAGCTCGTAGGCGTCGGCCGTATCGATGAAGGTGACGCCGATTTCGACGGCGCGGCGCGCGGTCGAAATCGACGCGGCCCGTACCGCGGGCGTGGTGCTGTGCAGGCGCATGGCACCGAGGCCGAGCCGGTGGACGGGCAGGTCGCCGCCGATGCGCAGGGTGGTCTCGACTGAAGACACGAAAGATTCTCCTTGTGGCCGTGAGGTCTCCGTCCACCCTGCGGCCTCGGCCCTGTTAAGACAATCGAGACTTTCTTCCCCCGACCGCTTAGTATCGCTAATGTGTTGAATCTCGAACGCCTCCGGGTGCTGCACGCCGTCGCCCGCACCGGCTCGGTCCGCGGCGCCGCCGAGGCCCTGCACGTCACCACGTCGGCGGTGTCCCAGCAGCTGAGCAGGCTGGAACGCGAGATCGGGCAACGCCTGCTGGAGCGGCAAGGCCGCGGCGTCCGGCTCACCGACGCCGCCACGCTGCTCGCCGACCACGCCGAGCGGCTGCTCACCCAGGTCGAACTGATCGAGGCGGATCTGGCCGAGCATCGCGGCGCGGTGACCGGCGCGGTGACGATCGCCGCGTTCGCCACGGCCGCGCGCGGCCTGCTGCCCGATGCCCTGCGCGCACTGCGAAAACGGTATCCGGACCTCGACGTCCGGCTGTCCGAGCACGAACCGCACGAGTCCCTCCCCGCGCTCGCGCGCGGCGATCTCGACATCGCGATCGTCCAGGACTGGCCGGACGCGCCGTTGCCGGTTCCCGACGGCCTTTCCCGCCGCCCGCTGGCCGAAGACACGTTTGACGTCGCGCTGTCCACTCAGGACACACTCGCCGATCGGGACGTCCTGAAGCCGGCCGAACTGCGTGATCAGCGCTGGATCGGCTGGGCCGCCGGGCAGATCTGCCACGACTGGCTGACGTCGAAGCTCCGCGAACTCGGCGCCGAGCCACGCATCACGCACACCGCGTCCGAGCATTCGACCCAGCTCGCCCTGGTCGCCGCCGGGCTGGGCGCGGCGCTCATCCCCCGCCTCGGCCGCGATCCGGTGCCCCGCGGCGTCCGGTTCGTGCCGCTGAGCCCCGCACCGCGGCGGCGGATCTTCGCGCTCTGGCGGGCCAGCGCGTTCCCCCGGCCCGCGATCAAGGCGACGCTGACGGCCCTGGACACCACCGCCAAGTCGGGACACCGCTCCCATGCGCCCGGGACAGCCCGTGCCCGAGGATGAACGGTGACACCGGAACTCCTTGGGGGACAACGATGACGTGGAGATCGACAGCCATGGTGTGCGGCGCGGCGCTCCTGCTCGCGACGGCCGCGCCCGCGCACGCCGCCCCGTCGACGACCCGGCCGGACGGCGCAGAACTGCTGTACCGGCCCACCGGCCCGGCCAGCGCGCAGAACGCCGCGTTCTCCCCCGACGGCGCGACGGTCGTGTTCACCCAGTTCCCGCGGGGCTACAACGCCGGGCCCGCGGCGCTCGAACTGCTCGGGTTCGCCCCCGGCGGCATCCCGCGGCAGTTGTTCCAGCAGGGCGACCAGAGCGCGGTCAACCTGCCCGGCTCCAGCTGGAACGCGGCGGCCGGGCTGATCACGTTTTCCTTCGACGGCACCGATCTCGACGAGATCTGGACGATCCGGCCGGACGGCGGCGGGCGGCAGCGGGTCACCGCGCACACCGGCCCGCGCGGGTTCACCGAGCCGAGCTTCTCGCCCGACGGCCAGTGGATCGTCTTTCAGGAGAACCTCGACCAGAGCGGGCCGGGCGCGCTCGGCAGCATCTGGAAGGTCCGGCGGGACGGCGGCGGGCTGACCCGGCTGGCCGACGGGCCCGGCACCGGCACGGACAACCGCCAGCCGAACTGGTCCCCGCGTGGTGACCGGATCGTGTTCCAGACGCGCGGCGCGACCGGCGACTGGAAGCTGCGCACGATCACCCCTGACGGCGGCCCGTCGCGGGCGGTGACCTCCGGCGCGGGCGAGGACACCGACGCGAGCTGGTCGCCGGACGGCAGCAGGATCGTGTTCTCCTCCGACCGTGGCGGGCTCGCGCACGCTCAGCTGTTCGTGATCCCGGCCGACGGCGGCGCGGCGGTCCAGGTCACGCACGCGCCCACCTGGTACAGCGGGGCGCCGAGCTGGTCGCCGGACGGCCGCTGGCTCGCGTTCGAATCCCGCGAGGGCGACGGCGAAACGCCGACCTCGTTGTGGCGGATCGCCGCACCCGCCTGATCGGCGAGCACCTCCCCCGGACCGACGTTCGCGGGTTGCCAGGGTGAAGGCGATCACGTACGGTCCCGGCAAACGCGAAAGCGCTTCACGTTAGCGGGAGGAGTCACCGATGCCGGTGAGTCGTCGACACGTCTTGGCCGGGGCCGCCGCGCTCCCGCTCGCCACCGGCTTCCTCGGTGCGACGGCCGCGTCCGCTTCGGCTGAACCGGGCGGCGGTTTCCTCGTCGGTGCCGGCATCGCCGATGTCACCGGGCCCGCCGCGGAGAACGGCATGATGGGCTACTCGATGCCGCAGCAGCAGACCGCGGGCATCCACCTGCGCACCCGCGCGCGGGCGTTCGTGATCGCCGGCGGCCCGCGCCGGATCGCGTTCGTCACCGCGGAACTCGGCGCCCTGTTCCAGTCCGTGCACCAGGGCGTGCTGCGGAAGCTCGCCGCGAAGTTCGGGGATCTCTACACCGAGCGGAACGTCCTGCTCAACGCCACGCACACGCATTCCGCCTGCGGCGGCGACTCGCACTACGCGGCCTACGACCTGTCGATCCTCGGGTTTCAGGAGCAGGTGTACGACGCCGTCGTCGACGGGATCGTGGCGGCGATCAGCCAGGCGCACGCGGATCTCGCGCCGGGGTCGATCAGCCTCGGCCGCACCGAGCTGACCGACGCCA
Source organism: Amycolatopsis sp. NPDC058986 (assembly GCF_042741125.1). Classification (NCBI taxonomy): domain Bacteria; kingdom Bacillati; phylum Actinomycetota; class Actinomycetes; order Pseudonocardiales; family Pseudonocardiaceae; genus Amycolatopsis; species Amycolatopsis sp. NPDC058986. The sequence goes on from NZ_JBHYJW010000081.1 coordinate 21,566, forward strand.
GCGCGAACCGCTCCCGCACCGCGTTCGAGCTGAACCCGAAGGCGGACAAGGACCATTTCCCGCTGTCCATCGACCCGGCGGTGACCGTGCTGCGCTTCCGGCGCGGCGGCACCGACGTCGGCGCGATCACCTGGTTCGCCACCCACGGGACGTCGATGAGCAACGGCAATCATCTGATCAGCAGCGACAACAAGGGATACGCGGCCTACACCTGGGAACACGAGCACGCCGGGGTCCGCTACCTCGACGGCGGCCCGGGTTTCGTCGCGGCGTTCGCGCAGACCAACTCCGGCGACATGACGCCGAACCTGAATCTCAAGCCAGGTACGGCGGACACGGAGTTCGAGAACACCCGGCGCATCGGCGAACTCCAGTTTCAGGCCGCGAAACGCGCGTTCGACGGGGCGGGCGAAGACGTTGTCGGCGGCGTCGATCATCGGATGTGCTACGTCGACATGTCCGATCTCGCCGTCGACGCGAAGTACACGCCGAACGGACGTCCGCAGCGGACCTGCACCGCGGCGATCGGAGTGTCGATGCTCGCGGGCAGCACCGAGGACGGACCGGGCCTTCCCCTGCCCGAGGGCGTGAAGAACCCCTTCATCGACTGGCTCGGCGGGATCGACGCGCCCATCCCGCGCGCGCTCGCCGACGCGCAGGCGCCCAAGGTGATCGCCGTGCCGTTCGGCGCCATGCAGCCGTATCCGTGGGCACCGGAGGTCCTCCCGCTGCAGATCGTCCGAATAGGACAGTTGCATCTGGTGGCCGGGCCCGCCGAGTACACGATCGTCGCGGGCCTGCGGATCCGGCGCACCGTTGCCGCCGAACTCGGCGTGCCACTGGAAAACGTGCTGATGCAGGGTTACGCCAATGCCTACAGCCAGTACGTCACGACGCCCGAGGAGTACGACTCCCAGCAGTACGAAGGCGCGTCAACCCTCTTCGGCCGGTACACGCTGCCCGCCTACCAGCAGGAGTTCGCGAAGCTCGCGGCCGCGATGAAGGCAGGCACGGCGGTGCCGCACGGGCCGGTCCCCCGCGACCTGCGCGGCAAGCTCGTCAACTTCCAGCCGGGTGTCGTGTTCGACAGCGCCCCGGCGCTCAAGAACTTCGGCGACGTCGTGACCGAGGCGAAACCCAGCTACCGGCGCGGCGAGCAGGTCAGCGTCACGTTCGTGACGGGGCATCCGAAGAACGATCTCCGCCACGGCTCGACGTTCCTGGAGATCCAGCGGTTCGCCGACGGGAAGTGGGTCCGCCACGCCGACGACGGCGACTGGGCCACGAAGTACCACTGGGCGCGGAAGTTCGTCGCCGAATCGCAAGCCACCGTTACCTGGGACATCCCCGCGAACACCCCGATCGGCAAATACCGCGTGGTGCACTTCGGGAACTGGAAGAACGGCTGGAACGGGCGGATCACCGCGTTCTCCGGAACCTCCCGGGCCTTCGTGGTTTCCTGACTCGCCAGCGAAAGGATGTCCCGTGCGGAAACTCGCCGCGCTCGCCACGCTCGTCGCCACCCTGCTGACCGCGACACCCGCCCACGCGGCGTCGACGGCCTCGGTTTCGGTGCTGAGCTTCAATCTCTGGCAGCTGCCGTGGATCGCCAGTCCGAACACGGCCGACAAGGAAGCCCGCGCACAGGCCGCCGAAAAGGTGATCCGCGCGAACGGCACCGACGTGGTCGTGCTGGAGGAGGCGTTCAGCGCGCAGGCCGAGTCGCTGCGCAAGCGGCTGGCCGACGCCTGGCCGTACCAGACCCCTCTGGTGGGCCAGTACTGCTCGACTGCGCCCGGATGGTCCACTGTGGACGGTAACTGCTCGAACTCGCCGGTCGTGGTCAACGGCGGGGCGACAGTCCTGTCCAAGTGGCCGATCACCGAAAGCCACCAGCTGGTGTTCCGGAACTCGTACCAGGGCACCGCCGACTACTACGCGAACAAGGGTGCCGCGCTGGTCCGGATCCTCGCGCACGGCAGGCCGCTGTGGCTCACCGGCACCCATCTGCAGGCCGACGAAGCGCCGGACACCCTGCCCAAGGCCCACGAAATCCGGATGGCCCAGCTCGGCGAGATCCACGGCCTGGTCGCGAAGTACGCGCCGGCCACGGAGCCGGTCGCGATCGCCGGGGACCTCAACATCGAGTACTGGGCGGGGCAGGGCCGGAAGGACGGCCTCGGCCGCACCCAGTCCCAGCAGGGCGAAGCGGCTCTCGACGGTGTCCTGCGGACCGCACCCGCCGGGAAGTACACCTTCGACGCGGCCACCAACCCGAACGCGGCCAAGTCCGTCCCCGCGTCCTACCGCGACTCACTGGACTACGTCGGCGCGCTGCGTGGCGGCGGACGCCCGCTCGCGGACGTCGGCGCGGTCTCGATGGTGTCCTATGGCGACGGAACGCTTCCGTCCGATCACTATCCGGTACGCACCTCGGTCCGCTACTGACGTCGTCGGGCCCGGAGTGCTGAAGGACGCCTTCGGTGCACTCAATGCACTGAAGGCGTCCTTCAGCGCGGCCAACGCACTGAAAGCGTCCTTCAGCACCTCTCCCAGGTTCACCCTCGCGCAGCTTGTCCCGCGCCGCGTCATCCGGTAATGACATAAGACCGGCCTGTCCCCGTGGTGAGGAGGACGCGCGATGCTGAGTGTGCTCGGCGAGTACTGGCGGTTCCTCCTTGCCGGGGTGCCCGGCGCGGTACTCCTGACTGTGTTCTCCACCGGCCGTCGCGTTCCCCGCTGGCTGTGGGCGGGCTGGGCGCTGTTGATCGTGGCGGTCGGGCTGGCCTGGGCGGTGCGCATGTCGTGGCCGGGCACGATCGTGCTGTTCGTCGCGCTGATCTTCATCGCCGTGGCGTCCTGGATGAACGTGGCGGAACGCCGCGAGCGGGCGCGCGAGGGCCGGTAGTCACACCGGCGGCCGGTGCGCGTTCACCTCCGGCGGCGTCCCCGCACAACGCTCGACCTCGACCAGCGCGTGCTGTCCCGAAGAGCCCTGGGCCAGCGAGGACGTCGGACGGTCGGCGGTCAGCACATTCGGGTTACCGTGGCGGCAGACGGACGGGTCGGCCGGATCGGGGTCGTACCAGGCCCCGGTCGACAGCTGCGCGACACCGCGGCGCACGGCCGTGCTGGTCACCAGCCCGGCGAGACAGCTGCCGCGGTCGTTGAAGATCCGCACCACATCACCCTCGGCCAGTCCGCGCGCGGCCGCGTCGGCCGGATGCAGCCGCACCGGCTCCCTGCCGCCGACCTTGGCCCCCTGGCTGTGCGGGCCGTGGTCCAGCTGGCTGTGCAATCGCGTCTTCGGCTGGTTCGCGATCAGGTGCAGTGGGTGAGCCTTCGCCTGCTCGCCGCCGAGCCACTCCTCGGGTTCCCGCCATACCGGATGTCCTGGGCAATCCGGATAACCGAACCCGTCGATCGTCTCGGAGAAGATCTCGATCCGCCCGCTCGGGGTGCGCAGCGGGTTCCGGTCCGGGTCCGCGCGGAACTCGGCCAGCGAGACGTGCTCCCTCGGATGCACCGGCAGTTCCAGCACGTCCTCGCTCGCCCAGAACTCGTCGAACGACGGCACCGGATTCCCCTCGCGTTCGCGGTCGGCGGCCCAGCCTGTGTAGAGGTGGCGCAACCACTCGTGCGAAGTCCGCCCTTCGGTGAACGCCTCCCCCACCCCGAGCCGCGCCGCGAGATCGGCGAACACCTGGTAGTCGTCGCGCGCCTGGGCGTTCGGCCGCGTCAGCGCCCGCATCGGCACGAACACCGGATCGCCATACCCACCACCGAAATCATCCCGCTCGATCGACATCGTCGAAGGCAGCACGATGTCGGCGTGCCGCGCCGTGGCCGTCCAAAACGGATCGTGCACGACGACGGTGTCCGGCCGGGTGAACGCGTGCCGCAGCCGGGCGAGGTCCTGGTGATGGTGGAACGGGTTCCCGCCGCCCCAGTACACCAGCCGGATGCCGGGATAGGTCAGCCGCTGCCCGTTGTAGTCGTACTCCTGGCCGGGGTTCAGCAGCATGTCCGCGATCCGGGCCACCGGGATGAACGTGTCGCAGCCGTTGCGCCCCTGGGGCAGCGAAGGCAGCGGCACCGCGCGGAACGGCATGCCCGCGACGGCCGAAGACCCGTATCCGTGCCCGAACCCGCCACCCGGCAGGCCGATCTGCCCGAGCATCGCGGCCAGCACCAGGCCCAGCCACAGCGGCTGTTCACCGAACCGGGTGCGCTGCAGCGACCAGCTCACCGTGATCATCGTGCGCGACGAAGCCATCTCGCCGGCGAGCGCGCGGATCCGTGCGGCGGGGATCTCCGTGAGCGCCTCGGCCCACTCCGGGGTCTTCGGCACCCCGTCGGCCGAACCACGCACATACTCCGCGAAGCGTTCGTAGCCGACGGTGTACCGGCGGAGGAACTCCTTGTCCGCCAAGCCTTCCGTGTCCAGCACATAGGCCAGGCCCAGCATCAGCGCGACGTCGCCTGCCGGGCGCGGCGCGAGCCACTCCGCCTCGGCGTCGGGATGTGTGTCGTCTTCCAGCGGACTGACCGAGACGAACCGGCAGCCACGGGCCCGCGCGGCGCCGACCCACGAGCGCATCCCGTGCCGTCCGACCCCGCCGGGAGCCACGACGGCGTTCTTCGGGGACAACCCGCCGAACGCGACGACCAGCTCGGTGTGCTCGGCGATCACCTCGTACGTCGTCGAGTCGTCCATGATCTTCCACGCCGGGCCGACCACGTGCGGCAACAGCACGGTGGTCGCCCCGAGGCTGTAGCTGTTCACCGAACTGACGTAACCGCCGAGGCAGTTGAGGAACCGGTGCACCTGGCTCTGCGCGTGGTGGAACCGGCCCGCGCTGGCCCAGCCGTACGAACCGCCGTACACACTCTCGGGTCCGTAGCCGTCGTACACCCGCCGCAGCTCACCCGCCAGCAGGTCGAGCGCCTTGTCCCAGGAGACCGGGACGAACGAGTCGTCACCGCGCCCCGCGCCACCCGGCCCGTTCTCCAGCCAGCCGCGCCGCACATGGGGCTGGGTGATGCGGACGGGGTGATCCTGCACGCCCACGATGTTCTCGAGCATCGGCGGCGGTTCCGGATCCTGGGACCACGGCCGCACCGACCGGAGCCTGTCCCCGTCCGTTTCCGCCTCGAATGTGCCCCAGTGGGTGAGATGGATCGTCATCGCGTCGCTCCCTCCACCCCCGCATTATGCCCACGCCGCCGCGGAACGCGATCAAGTTTTCGCCGCCGGGTCAGCCCGCGCCGAAAGCGAAGACGGCCGCCACGAACTGGTCCGGATCGTGGTCCATCGCCTGGTGACCCTGCCCGTGCAGCGGGACGACGTCCGCCCCGGGGATCCGCGCCGCGACGGACGCCGCGGCCGCGGCCAGATACGCGGGACTTTCGGTGCCGGCGAACAGGCGCACCGGGACCCGGATCCCGGCGAGGCGGTCATCGGCGGTGAACGCCTGGACCTCGCCCAGCTCACGCGTGATCGTGTGCGCCGCGGCGAGCCTGGCCTGCCAGATCGGAGTGCCCTTCATCGCGTCGACGTCGGCCTCCGGGAGCCGCAGCGCCGCACGGAAGAACGTCTCCAGCACCAGCCCGGGATCGTCCGAGACGGCGGTGAGCCGCTCGAACACCCCCGATTCCAGGACGGGCAGTCCCGGTGACGGCATCGGCGGCTCGTAGAGCACGATCCGGCCGATCGACTCGGTGATCAGCGCGGCCTCCAGGGTGCACAGGGCACCATAGGAGTGCGCGACGACGTAGGTGCCGGGGCCGATCGCCTCGGCGACCGCCGCGATGTCCTCGCCCTCGCGCCGGAGGTCGTACGGCCCGGCCTCGGCGGTGCTCAGCCCGCGACCCCGGCGGTCGAGCCGGTGCACGGTGTAGCGCCGCCCCAGCCGCTCCGCCACCGGTGCCCATCGGGTGCGGTCGGCGCTGGCGCCGTGCACCAGCAGCAGGGGTGGCCCGGCACCGAGCGTTTCGTAACCGAGAACCGTTCCGTCACGGGACACGACCGAGTTCGCCATACCGCGACAGTAAGGCCACCGCACGCCCCGCGGGACCGGTTGCCCGCAGGACTGCCCGTCGGCACCGGACCTAGCCGGGCGATTCCGGGGCGCCGTGCACGACGTCGCGTGCCGTGCGGATGAAGTCCTCCAGCGCGGGATGCCGGGAATTCGGTGCCCACGCGAGGAAAACCGGCACCGGGGGCGCGTCGGCCAGCGGAACGTAGACGATCTCGGCGTGCGGATGCAGCTTACTGCTCGACGCCGGGGTGATGCCGACGCCGTTGTTCGCGGCGATGTTGCTCTGCCAGTCGTCCACCGAACCGACCTCCACGGCCACGGCGGGCCGCGCCTCGGCGTCCCACAGTTCGGGAGTCGTCGTGCCCCAGTGCCGTTGCACGACCAGGCCCTCCCCGGCGAGGTCGGCGAGCCGGAGTTCGCGACGGCGGGCCAGCCGGTGCTCCATCGAGACCGCCGCCACCCGCGTCTCGCTGTAGAGCAGCTCACTGCGATAGCCAGGCCGCGGCTGCGGGCCGCGCAACACGCTGACGTCGATCCGGCCGCCCGCCATCCCCGCGTAGGGATCGTCCAACCGGCACAGCTCGAGCGGTTGTTCCGGCCGCGAGGCACGCCAGTGACGCAGCACGGCCGAGGTGTGCTCCCCGAAGGCCGACCACGCGTGCCCGACACGCAGCGGCCGCGGGTCCCCGAACGGCCGCTCCACGGCGTCGGTGAACGACGCCAGCGCGGCCGCCGCCCTGATCCGGAAGATCTCGCCTTCGGCGGTCGCCGTGACGCCGTGGGCGGACCGCGCGAGCAGCGCGACTCCGACGTGCCGTTCGAGCTGGGCGAGGGTGCGCGAGACCGCGGGCTGCGCCAGCCGCAGCCTGCGAGCAGCGGCGGTGATGCTGCCCTCCTCGACGGCGGCCAGGAACGTCTCCAGATGCCGGATGTCCAGCCCCATAACCGCAGAGCATACCCCATCGCGAACCGGCATTTCCGGACTCTCCGCTCACGTCGCTAGTTTTGTCCGTGTCCCCTTTCCCCTTTTGAGTGTTTTCGAGGAATGGCCCGATGTCGCGCAGGAAATCATCGTTCGTCGTTGCCGCTCCGCTGGCCTTTGTGCTCATGTGGGCGAGCGGGCCGATCGCCGTCGAAACGGGACTCGCCCACAGTTCGGCGCCCACCTTTCTGCTCCTTCGCGCGCTCGGATCCGCGGCGTTGTGCTGGGGCGTCTGGTTTTTCGTACGCGACAGGCTGCCACGAACCGGTCCGGAATGGATGCGGACAGTCGTGGTGGCGATTCTCCTGCAAACGGTTTACCAGGGTTTTTTCTTCGCCGCCGTCGGCGCCGGGCTACCGGCCGGAATCATCGCCGTCATTCTCGGCACCCAGCCGATCCTCACCACGCTGATCACCCGGTCCGGTCGTGACCGGCGATTCCGGACCGGACTGGTGGTCGGGCTCGCCGGCGTGGCACTGACCGTCAGTTCGACCCTCGGCGCCCCCTCCCGGACCGACACGGCGGGCACGGTCACCGGGCTGCTGTTCGCCTTCCTCGCGCTGGGCGCGATCACCGGCGGGACCATCGTCCAGGGCAGGACCGCGAACGTGGGCACCTGGGCGGCGCTGGCGATCCAGTACTCGTTCAGCTCGGTGGCGTTCGCGGTGACGACGGCCTGCACCGGCGGCCCGCAGCTGACCGGCCGTCCGGCGTTCTTCCTCGCGCTCGGCTGGATGGTCGTGGTCGTCTCGGTCGGCGCCGCCGCGCTGCTGTACTTCATGGTCGCCCGCGGCGAGGTCGCCAGGGTCACCAGCCTGTTCTACTGCGTCCCCCCGGTCACCGCACTGCTGGACCTGCTGTTCTCCGGGACCGCGCTGACCGCCGTCGAACTCGCCGGAATCGGCCTGGTCGTGGTCGCTGTCGCGCTGATCCAGACGGGCGCGCCCCGCTTCCGGCGCACGCGCCGTGCGGAGACGGTACCCGAACGCCCTTCCACCGCACCTGAGTCCACAAAGGACGGCACGGGCCTGGCCAGGACGCGCCAGGGTGGACGCTGAAGCCGGATCCCCGTCCCTCGCGCGGTCAACACGCCGACCCCGGCCGAAACCACCGCCAGCACCGCGTATCCCCACAGCGGCATCTGGGTTTTCCCGTCGGGGTAAGTGCTCACGACAAGGAACGTCGACAAGGCGGCCGCGACCGCGACACGCGAAACCGGCCACGCGGCCGCCGCTCCCAGCACCAGCGGCCAGGTGAAGTACCACGGCAACGCCACCGGTGCCAGCACCACCGAAGCCAGCAGCGCCGCCGCGGCCCCGTGGACCGCGGCGGCACCGCCCGCCCGCGAACGCCACCACAACCACGTCACCAGCCCGGCGAGGACGACCCAGCCCGCCGCCCGGCACGCCGCGACGGCACCGGCGGAGCCGGGCAGCACCAGCCCGGCGAGCTTCCCTGCCGAGGTCGAGAGCGACATCCACGGTTCCAGCACCGAGTTCCCGCCGAGAGCGCGGATCCAGCCGAGATCGACCCCGGCGACGACGGTGCACAATCCGAACGTGACGACCACAATGGACACCGAAGCCGCGAACACGAAGAAATAGCCGCGCACCGAAACCCGCCTGCCCGATCGCCGCGCCGCCCACACCCACACCAGGAACGGCAACGCCACAGCCGCGGGAGCCTTCACCGCGGCGGCCAGCGCGACCAGCGCGAACCCTGCTCCCGGCGCACGGGTGAGCACGAGCGCCGTGCCCGCCGCGAGCAGTCCGACCATCAGGAGGTCGTTGTGCCCGCCTGACACCACACACAACACCATCAACGGATTCGCCACCGTCATCCACAGTGCGCGTTCCGGGCGGTTGCCGAGATGACGGCACAGGACGGGCAAGGCGAAACAGAGCAACGCCAGCCCGGCCACCATCGCGAGCCGGGTCAGAAAGGCACCGAGGAGCACGTTCTGCCCGGTCACGGCGAGTACGCTTTTCACGATCAAGACCTGCAGCGGCCCGTACGGCGACGGAATGTACATCCACCCACCGGCGGCGTTGTCGGTGATCGCGCTGGGAAGTTCGGCGGGAACGTGCGTGTACGGGTCGAGACCGGCGTGCGCCACCGCGCCCTGTGCGAGGTAGGTGTACAGATCGGTGCTGAACAACGGTGGCGCGCAGAGCAGCGGAACGCACCACAGCCAGGCCGTCCACCCGACCTCGCGCGAGTTCGTCCGGCCCGCGCGCACCGAATGTCCTAACCGGACCCAGGCCGCCAGTACCACGGCGAGGCCGAGGTACAGCACCACGATCGCGGGCAACCGGCCGTGCCAGGACAGCACGGCGCCGAGCCAGGTACCGGACAGCACAGGATCGTGCCGCAGCGTCGCACCCGCCCCGAACGCACCGAGTGAAACCAGCGCGGATCCGCCCAGCCCCAGGACAGCCGTGCTCTTTCCGACGAAGATCATGCGGCCAGGTCTAATCGGCGGATGATCTCGGGCCGTTAAGATCGGCTTTTATCGGATCTTTATCCCTCCGGCGTTCTACTGTGGATCGTGGAGAGCGGTTGATGCGCGTACTCGTGGCCGAAGACGAGCGGATGCTGGCCGACTCCATCACGGAGGGATTGCGGCACCTGGGCATGGCGGTGGACGTCTGCTACGACGGCGACGCCGCGCTCGAACGTGTCGCGGTCCACCGGTACGACGTCGTACTGCTCGACCGTGACCTGCCGGTGGTGCACGGCGACGAGGTCTGCCGGAGGATCTCCGGCGGAGACGGCGAGACCCGCGTGCTGATGCTCACGGCCGCGGCGGGCATCCGCGACCGCGTCGACGGGCTCGGCCTCGGCGCGGACGACTATCTCACCAAGCCGTTCGCCTTCGCCGAACTCGTCGCCCGGGTGCACGCGCTGGCCCGGCGCGCCCGCCCCGCACTGCCGCCGGTGCTCGACCGCGCCGGCGTCGAACTCGACCCCGCGAAGCGGTTCGCGTCGCGGGACGGACGGCCGTTGTCGTTGTCTCCCAAGGAGTTCGCCGTCCTGGAGGTGTTGCTGCGGGCCGAGGGACGGGCCGTCAGCCCGGAAGAGCTGCTGGAGAAGGCATGGGACGAACACGCGGACCCGTTCACGAACACGGTGCGGGTCACGGTGATGACGTTGCGGAAGAAGCTCGGCGCACCGCCGGTGATCCGCACCGTACCCGGGGCGGGCTACTGTCTGGACGCCTGAGGCGGGCACGGGCGTCCGTGCGCGGCCGCGTCCGACTGGTTCTCGTCGGCGGCCTGGTCCTCGGCCTCGCGCTGCTGTATCCGCTCGGCAAGATGCTGGGGATGGTGCTCGGGACGTTCGTCGACGGGGACTTCTGCCCGCGCAACACCGGCTGCCACAACACGGCGGGCGGGATCGGCTGGCTCCTGCCGCTGATCGCCGTGGTCGTGCTGCTGTTCCTCCTGCGCCGCCCGGTGGCGTCCTGGGTACTGCGTCCGTTGCCCGATCTCACGGCCACCATCGAACAGCTGGGGCCGCGGAACCTCGGCCAGCGCCTGCGGCTGGACCAGACCGACGGCGAAGTGCGCGCGCTCGCCGCCGCGGTGAACGGGATGCTCGACCGCGTGTCCATCGGCTTCGAGGGACAGCGGCGGTTCGCCGCCAACGCGTCGCACGAACTACGCACCCCGCTCGCGGTGCAGCGGACACTCGCCGAGGTCGCGGTCGTCACGGGCGGCGGTGACGAGGTGCGGCGGCTCGCGGGGCAGCTGCTGGTGGTCAACGAACGTAACGAGCAGCTGATCGAGGGACTGCTCGTGCTGGCCGAGGCGGACCGGGGGCTGCCCGGCAGCGTGCCGGTGCGGCTGGACACGCTGGTGGAGTCGGTCCTCGCCCGGTACGCGGAGCAGCTGGCCGAGCACGAGCTGACCCTGCGCGAAGAACTGGCGGAGCGCACCGCGCCCGGCGATCCCGTGCTGCTGGAACGGCTGATCGCCAACCTCGTGCACAACGCGATCAAGTACAACCGCCCTGGCGGCTGGGTCGAGGTCGTCGTCGGCGCCGAACCCGCGCTGAGCGTGCGCAACTCCGGCGAGCGCGTACCCGCCGAATCGGTCGACTCGCTGTTCCAGCCCTTCCGCCGGGTGAGCGCCGACCGCACGAACCACCGCGACGGCGCCGGCCTCGGACTGGCGATAGCGCACTCGATCGCCACCGCGCACCACGGGCGGGTGACCGCCGATCCCGGCGAGGAAGGCGGCCTGCGCGTCGACGTGGTGCTGCCCTGACCGGGGACCCCGCACCTCGGCCATTTCCGGGGAATCCCCGTGTGCCGCCTGTGAATCGCTGTGACCGGGCTGTGGATCCGATGCGCCGGGATGCCGCCGGGACGCCGCTGTGGTGATGTGAACACGTGACGGTCAAGAACCTCCGCGCCGCGACGGTGCTCCTGGTTTCGGCTCTCCTGGTGCTCGCGGCGAGCGGCACCGACGTGGTCACGGACACCTCGGCCGCCGACAGCCGAAACCCGGCCACGGCGGCGAAGGTGAGTTCAGCGGCCGTCGCGAGCACGGCGGCGAAGGCCACCCCGGCGCTCGTCGCGAGCACGGCGGCGGGCGCGTTGTTCGCCGGGGGCCGCCACTTCTGCTCGGCGAGCGTGGTGCACAGCGTGGCGGGCGACGTCGTGCTCACCGCCGCGCACTGCGTCAACGGCCGCGCCGGGCTCTCGTTCGCGCCCGGCTACCACGACGGCATCGCGCCGTACGGCCAGTGGCAGGTCACCGGCGTCTTCGTGGCGAGCGGGTGGGCCGCCTCGGCAGACGCCGATCTCGACTTCGCGTTCCTGACCGTCCACCGGGCCGGCGACGCCCGCGCGATCGAAAGCGTTACCGGCGCGAACACGCTGGGCGCCGGCCGCGGCTTCACCAACACGGTCACGCTCACCGGCTATCCCGACACCACCGACTCACCGGTGACCTGCCGGAACACCACCACCCAGTCCGGCCCCTTCCAGCAGCGCGTCGAATGTCCCGGCTTCCCCGACGGCACCAGCGGCGGGCCGTGGGTGACCGGGGCGGACCCGGCGACCGGGCTCGGCACGGTCGTCGGCGTGATCGGCGGGTACCAGCTGGGCGGCGCCACCCCGGACGTGTCCTACAGCGCCTACTTCGACACGGACATCCGGAACCTGTTCTCGACCGTCACCGGTTGAGCGCGCGGGGCGTCAGCGTCAGGTCGAACGTGTTGCCGTCGCCCTGCACGAACGAACTCAGGTAACCGGTGAACGCGCCACAGCCGGTCAGCGGCGGCAGCGTGTAGGTACCGGTGAGCGTGCCACCGGAGGCCATCGCGAATCCTTCTCCCGTACGGAGATCCGCCGTCGCGGGGCTCGACGTCTTGCAGTCGGGGCCGCCGCCGACCGGCATTCCGAAGAACATAACCTGTGGCAGGGAGAGATCGAAGCGGCTGTGCGCGGTGAACCCGGTCGCCGTCAGTTCCCCGGTCTGCGGGCCTGCGGGCGTGTAGACCAGATCGGCCGTCCCCGGCAGGAAGCCGAACAGGCGGAACTCCGCGTGCGCCTTGTCCAGCGCCGGCCCGCCGCTGAACGTCTGCTCGGCCGAGTTGCCGGTGAAGCCGAATCCGCCGGTGACGGGCGCGGTGGCCCCGAGTGCCTTGATCGTTGTCTTGCCGGTGACCGCGTAGTCGTACGCGGTGGTCGTCGAGTTGCTGAGGTCGAACGACAGCAGCACCGGGTCCTGGCCGGGGTCGAGCGTGCAGTCCGAGGTGAAGGCACCGATCCCGGTGAACGAGCCGTCGGTCTTCTTCGGCGTCAGCCGGGTGGTGAAATCGCCGATCGTCAACGTCGTCTTTCCGGCGTTCGCGAGTTTGATGGCCGGCACCGAACCCGTCGCCTGCGTGGTGAACGTCCCGTTCGGCGGAATCGAGGTCTTGGCCACGTTCAGGGGAATCTTCACCGGAAGCGGCTTGGCGTCCCCGTTGGCCAGTGTCACGCCGGCCGCGGCGGTGCCCTCGATGGTGGCCGCGCCGACCAGGGTGAGCCCGCGCGACGCCTTGTCCGGCACGGTCACGGCGACATTCAGCCCGGACGTGGTGAGCGTGCCACCGGGTTGCTTCGGGACGTCGAAGTCGGCCTTGATCTCCACGTCGAGCTTCTGCAGCCCGATCAACGGGAAGGGGCAGGTGAACGACAGCTTCTTGTCGACGGGGGTGGACGCGGCCGCGCCGCGGACGGCGACGAGCAGCAGCCCGGCGGCGGTGAGCAGCAGGATGAGGCCCGTCGCGAGCAGCGCCCGGACGGAGAGTCGAAGGGGCATGATCGCCTTCCGGTGCACGGCGCCGGTCCCCGCCGCGGGGGGCGGCGGGGACCGGCTGGCCAGACATCATGTTGGTGAGGTTCAGATAGAGCGTGTTGGCGGGACACATTGGGA